>NZ_UHIO01000001.1:210000-521250 GCF_900460315.1 Veillonella criceti
GATGTCGGCTCATCACATCCTGGGGCTGAAGTAGGTCCCAAGGGTTCGGCTGTTCGCCGATTAAAGTGGTACGTGAGCTGGGTTCAGAACGTCGTGAGACAGTTCGGTCCCTATCCATCGCGGGCGGAAGAAACTTGAAGGGGGCTGCTCCTAGTACGAGAGGACCGGAGTGGACGAACCGCTGGTGTACCAATTATCCTGCCAAGGGTACAGTTGGGTAGCTACGTTCGGGACGGATAAACGCTGAAAGCATCTAAGCGTGAAACCAGCCTTGAGATGAGGTTTCTCATAGCGTAAGCTAGTAAGATCCCATGTAGACGACATGGTTGATAGGCCAGGTGTGGAAGAGCTGTGAGGCTTGGAGCTGACTGGTACTAATAGATCGAGGGCTTTACTTAAAATAGTGAACCAAATTTACAGAATTGTAAATGGAAGTTACTACTTTGTAGCGAATATAGCAAACTTCAATAAATAGAAATTATCTAATGTGTAACTTACAAACATCTACACTTCTATGTGGTTTTCAGAGTACAAGCTCTGACAGATTCAGTGGCGATAGCTACGAGGGTCCACCTGTTCCCATCTCGAACACAGTAGTTAAGCTCGTAAACGCCGAAAGTACTTGGCTGGAAGCGGCCTGGGAGGATAGGTAGTCGCTGATTAATAAAAGCAAAAGGGTCATACCAAAAGGTATGGCCCTTTTGCTTTTACTGATGAGGTACTATGTACCTCATCAGGCTAGCGTTCAGCCAATATTGTAGAGGTAACTCAATCGGTATTAGTAGAATAGAAGCGGTCCTGGTATGCAGAGAGCATAATTTATAGGAGCAAAGCAACACATAAATTATTGCGATAAGTAGTGAATTGATTTTTGAGGACCACAGAGACGAAAAAATGAATGAATCACTTAGGTCGACAATTAAAGATTTACGAAGTAAATCCTGTTAGTCGAGCAGAAACCTTTGTTAGCGTAAGATTTCTCGAAGAGAAATCCACAGCAACCGAACGGACGCATTTAAATGTAAGTGGGAACTGTAAGCAGAGCGACGCACAAACATGTGTGAATCTTTTAGTTCGCAGCGTAAAATTCTTCGAAGAAGAATTCACAGCTGACGAACAGATAGGGAAGAATATGGTATTTTAGGACTTGTATCACTATGTACCTCATCAGGTTAGCGTCCAGCCAATATTGTAGAGGTAACTCAATCGGTATTAGTACAATAGAAGCGGTACTGGTATGCAGAGAGCATAATTTATAGGAGCAAAGCAACACATAAATTATTGCGATAAGTAGTGAATTGATTTTTGAGGACCACAGAGGCGAAAAAATCAATGAATCACTTAGGTCGACAATTAAAGATTTACGAAGTAAATCCTGTTAGTCGAGCAGAAACCTTTGTTAGCGTAAGATTTTTCGAAGAGAAATCCACAACAATCGAACGGACGCATTTAAAGTGTAAGAGGGAACTGTAAGCAGAGAGACGCGCAAATTGTATTGCATCACTTTCTTGCGAAGCGAGTGAAACGAGGTGAAGTATGATAGGTAGTCGCAAAGGATGACGTACTAAAACTTATATCTATCTGCTGGTTGCTGAATTGATAAGAAAAATAGTGTATTAGTACATTGGTATTGTTATTTATTTAATCAGAAGTTCAATACAATTGCGATATTTTAGTTTATACGTGTTTTTGGTCCATTCATATATAGAATGATATAAAGTGTAAAAGTATCTCTTATAATTAAATTAAAGCTATATAGAGATTATGGTCATATTTTTAAATTTACATTTGACATTTACTGAATCTTTTGTTATTATATTCTAGTATCAAGTGTGACTTGATGTACATAGGGGTATAGCTCAATTGGTAGAGTAGCGGTCTCCAAAACCGTTGGTTGTGGGTTCAAGTCCTACTGCCCCTGCCACAATATAGAAAGCGGCCGTAAAGGTCGCTCATTCTATTGTTTAATAGAATTTTAATTGTTTAAATTAAAATTCCGCTTGCAATGAACACTAGGTTGTGGTATTATATTCGAGTGGCAAGTTATGACTCAGTAGCTCAGCTGGATAGAGCGTTTGACTACGAATCAAAAGGTCGGGAGTTCGAATCTCTCCTGGGTCACCATTTTTGCTCACATAATAGAATATTGATATGACTCAGTAGCTCAGCTGGATAGAGCGTTTGACTACGAATCAAAAGGTCGGGAGTTCGAATCTCTCCTGGGTCACCATTTAAACCACATGTATATGTGGTTTTTTTATTTATAGAAAAGGGCTTTACTGGGTAAATTATATATGATTTATCTATCGATTTATAGGAACTTTTTAGTAGGGAATTATCTATTCCTTCTTTTTTTATTCGTTATTCCTTAATTAGACAGATGTACCTGCAAAATGCACAAAATGAATTTCAGTTTGTTGATAAAAGATGATATAATATTATATATAAAATAACAAAATATCAAATAATTATGCAAGAAATACTTTTCAGAAATACCTGAAAAGTATTTCTTTAGAAAGAAGAGGATGTGTATGAGTCGGATTAAAGCTTTTTTACAATCTCCCTCTGCTGGTGGTATTTTATTACTAGTTTCTGCAGCATTAGCTATTGGAGTCGCTAATTCAGCGTATTCAGATCAGTATTTTCACTTTTTAAAATTTCCATTAGGTCCATTTGCCGTTGAAGCATGGGTTAATGATGTGCTTATGGCGATTTTCTTTTTGGGTGTCGGTCTGGAAATTAAGCATGAAATGATTAATGGTGAGCTTAATACCAATGCTAAGCGTATATTGCCTACAGTAGCTGCTTTTTGTGGCGTAATGGTGCCGGCAGTTATTTATTTTATATTTAATCATGGTAATCCTATGTACCATCGTGGCTGGGCAATACCAACCGCTACTGATATTGCATTTTCCATTGGTGTCGTATCTTTATTAGGTACGCGAGTCCCTGTAGCGATGAAAGTATTGTTGACAACTCTTGCTGTTGTTGATGATTTGATTGCTGTTGTCATTATAGCTGCTTTTTATACGGAAAGTTTACAGTTCTTATATATGGGGATGGCAGTTCTTATTTTTATACTTCTTATGATTTTAAATAAGCGAAATATATTCCATCCACTGCCTTATGTTGTGTTAGGGGTTGTGCTATGGTACTGTATTTTTAAATCTGGCTTACATGCTACTTTATCTGGTGTATTTTTAGCTATGACGATTCCGTATCGCGCACAATATAGCTCTGGTAAATGGATTTCTCCAGTGATGCAATGGAATTCAGCGCTTATTAAATGGATTACATTTTTAATCTTGCCGTTATTCGGTTTTATTAATGCAGGTGTCTCCTTTAGTGATTTTTCGTTTAATGATTTATTCCACCCAGTTGTACTCGGTGTTTCGTTAGCCTTATTTATTGGCAAACAAGTAGGGGTATTTAGTACAGTATATATTTTAGTAAAAACTAAATTAGTAGATATGCCTGTACATGCAACTTGGTCACATGTGTATGGAATTGCTGTATGTTGTGGGATTGGTTTTACTATGAGTTTGTTCGTTGATTTACTAGCATTTCCACCAAGTCATGCGCAAGAAATGGCAAAAGTAGGGATTTTCATTGGTTCTATATTCTCGGGGGTCATAGGTTATGTAGTGCTTCGTTATTTTACACCTGATGTATCAGAGTTAGAACGTAAAGATGATTAATACTTAGAATAATGCAAATTATTAAAAAAGACTCATCAATCAATTGATGAGTCTTTTTTAGGCTCTTTGTCAAATTTTGGGGCGCTAAAGAGATTATGCACTCTTGGAAAGGACATGCGACACAGTTGTTGCGTGTCCTTTTTTAGCATTAATGAATAAAATCCGGTTACGAAATCGTTCAAAGTTTTGTAAACCAAACGAACACCGCTTTAGTACTTTTATTTTGTTGTTACAACCTTCTGTAAAGCCATTGGAATAGGGTAATGTTAAGGCATTAATAATTTCGGTTCTCCAAAATGTAAATGTTTTTAAGAGTGATTGAAACTCAGGTAATTCAGAAGCCTCAACTAAGGATAGCCATTGATCAATGGCCCATTGAATATTTTCTTTATCTTTGAATTTTAAAACATGAGAAAAGGATTGTTTTAGTGTATAGGCACGATGTAATCGGGGCGAATAATGAAACATATCCATAAGCTTAGTGAACTCTTTGTCTGTTAATGATTCAAAGCGTTTAGTTAATACTCGTTTATTGGCTTTAAAGGTACGACTTACATTGCATAATAGATTTTGCTCTACTTTGCGTACCCGTTCTAAGGCAAAGGTAACTAGCCGTATTAAGTGAAATCTATCAACTACAATTTCAGCTTGAGGGAACCAAGTTTTCATAACCGAACGAAATTGAAGTGACATATCCATTGTGATGTATTTTACATTATTTCGTATATATCTAGGGAATTGAGCAAAGTATTTCGCTAGTTCCGTAGTATCTCGTTTAGGCAGAATATCTAGTATTTTATGCGTTTCTGGATCAGTAAGAATGACTTGGTATTTTTGACCAGCTGCATTGCCTTTGAATTCATCAATAGATAGTACAGGTGGTAGTGTTGAGGGGCGACTATAGTTAATTTCGTTAAAGACTCTTAGTACTTGGTTTACGCTTACATGGCAATGCTTAGCCACAGCTTTGTAAGATGTTACTTCAGAGAGTTGTTGACATATTACTTCACGAAGTCTTGGGGTTGTTCTAAGATAGCGAGAAGAAAACTCTGTTTTTTCATTGAAAGTGCGTCCGCACGTGCATATATAACGACGTTGACGATATAAGAGAAGAATGGTTTTTTCATTGGTTGTAGTATGCTGAATTTTTCGGTTAGTATAGCCTTTTATTCGTGTAGTTTGTGAATGGCAATTAGGGCATCTATGAGGACGTACAGGACTTTCTACGTAAAGTAAGTATTCTGAGCTAGTTTCACGCATATTTTTTATATATTCTGCTTTGATTCCGAGTAAATTTCCTATATAATTAAGTGTAGACATATTGAGTAAACATCCTTTCATAATGGTTTCGTCGCTTTTATTGTAACGGATTTTATTCAATATGTCTTTTTTTATATAAAAAAGTAGGCGCCAAGAGGACACGCAGTTTGCGTTTCTCTTTAGCGCCCCAAAATAAATTATAGAACCCTTTTTTAATTGTGTAAACCTTATTGCCAGCTTATTTTTATTTAAGGTATAATATTATCTGTAAGCTTATAATTTATAAATATAATTAACATAAAAATTGGTAGTTATAAGTTTGTTAAATGTTTTATATGTAAGGTAGTTTGTAAATAAAGAAGTAGAAGAGAGTGATTGTATGAGTCGAATTAAAGAAATTTTACAGGCCCCGGCAACGGGTGGGATTTTATTATTAGTGGTGTCAATTATAGCCGTTATTATAGCTAATTCAAGTTGGTCTGAAGGATATGAAGCATTTTTACATGCCATGATTGGCCCCTTATCAGTATCACACTGGGTTAATGATGCATTGATGGCTATTTTCTTTTTAGGGGTAGGCCTTGAAGTCAAGCACGAAATGTTAGAAGGCGAGCTCAATACACATGCCAAACGTTTTTTACCGACCATAGCGGCCTTAATGGGTGTTATTGCACCAGCCCTAGTATATTCCATTTTTAATTATAGTAGTTCCGAATTAGCAAGAGGCTGGGCTATTCCAACTGCTACTGATATTGCCTTTTCAATTGGTATCATTTCTTTGGTAGGTACGAGAGCTCCTCTAGCAGCTAAAGTTTTCTTAACTACTTTAGCAGTAGTTGATGATTTAATAGCTGTTATTATTATAGCGGCTGTTTATACAACGACCTTTAACTTTGCTTTTATGGGTGGTGCTCTTGCTTTATTTGTTCTCTTATTAATTTTAAATAAAAAGAATGTGGTGAATCCTTGGCCTTATATTATTTTGGGCGTTGGGCTTTGGTTCTGTATTTTTAAATCAGGATTACATGCTACTTTAGCTGGTGTGATTTTGGCTATGACTATTCCGTCTCGTGTATGGCAAGGTGAAAAAGAGATTTTGCCACTTAATCAATGGCATCATGCGCTTGCTATGTGGATTACATTTTTGATTGTACCTTTATTTGGTTTTGTGAATGCTGGTGTATCATTTGGTGATTTCCAAAGCAGTGATTTATTCCATCCGGTTGTATTAGGTATTGCCTTAGGATTATTCTTAGGTAAGCAAATTGGTATTTTTGGCATTATGTTTGTATTAGTAAAATCTAAGTTAGTGAAATTGCCAAATCAACTTACTTGGACCCATATGTATGGTGTAGCACTTTGTTGTGGCGTAGGTTTTACGATGAGTTTATTTGTAAATCTATTAGCATTGGCTCCTGGTCATATGCAAGAATTAGCTAAGGTAGGTATTTTCTTAGGTTCAATTGTATCTGGTCTATTAGGTTATATAGTTCTTCGATATGTGGCACCAGAACCTAGGGTTATTGAAACCGATGAATTCTATGAGTAATTGATAATGATATAAAGAAGTTGTTTAAAATGAAGGTAAGAGACTTTGTTTTAGACAACTTCTTTTTTAGTAGTTTTGAAAAAAGAATAAGTTGGTGGGAAAAGAGCTTAAATTAAGGGGTTAAAGTGGTGGTGAGGAGCTGTAAAAAGGGCTGAATTTTGACAAAAAGCCCAAAATAAGGTAAAATAAGGGTGCATTTAGATACGAGGTGGAAATATTGAGAAAACTTAGAATAGTAACAGTTCTCTTAACGTTTCTAGTGGCTTGTACATCTATCGTACTAGCCGATGTAGGACGCGGTGATCGCGGTAGTGAGGTACAGTTAGTACAGCGTTTGATGATAACGCAAGGGTACCTTATAGACCAAGCTGATGGTATTTTTGGTAATAATACTGAGTATGCGGTAAGTGCTTTTCAGAAGCAAATGGGCCTTACGGCTACAGGTCGAGTTGATGGCGATACCTTAGCAGCGATGAAGGAGAACAACAAACTATTTGCAGCAGCGCAACAGTCTCGCAATGTACGCAATAATGTGGAAGTTTCACGTTTTGGCGATCGAGGTCGTTCCGTGTCTGACTTGCAAATTCGTTTAGCTAGTAGTGGCTATTCACCAGGAGCCATTGATGGTATTTTTGGTGATGGTACGGCTAGTGCATTAAAGCGTTTTCAAAAGGCTAATGGATTAGCAGTAACGGGTGAAGTAGATAATAAGACAATGACATTATTGTCTAAGCAACCAGGAGTTCCTACAGAGTATAAGAAGACTCTTACGATGAACGCGACTGCTTACTCCGCCGATGATCCAGGGAATACAGCGTATACTGCTCGAGGCAATTTATTGCGACGTGGTTATGTATCAGTCGATCCAGATGTAATTCCTTTAGGTACGGCCTTGTATGTAGAAGGATATGGGTATGCTGTAGCCGATGATACAGGTGGTAGCATTATAGGGAATCGCATTGATTTAGCTATGGATTCTCATGGTGAGGCCATTCAATTTGGTCGACAAACGGTTACGGTGTATATATTAGAATAATGAGGATATAATTTTAGAGAAGAGTTAGTACTTTGTAATTGTTCAATTATTAACATCTAAAATGCAGCAAAAAGCCTTCGATAGCATCGAGGGCTTTTTGTGTTATGCGAACGTTCGATATATTTTAAAGTACAACGTATGGATTTTTCTGGGAAAAGTATATATTTAAAATCTATTTTGTGGTATTCTTAAAGAGAGAAAAGAGTTGTTAGCTGAGGCGACAACGTTATTTTTTTGTATAAGGAGGTATACAGTGGAAAAAGTGCGACGCGTCGAGCGCATGGTAGCGCTTACTAAACTGTTAGTGGATTCTCCGCAAGAATTGATATCTTTACGCTATTTTTGCGAATTCTTTGATATTGCTAAATCAACATTGAGCGAAGACTTGAGCAGTGTAAAAGCATCATTACAACATTTTTCATTAGGCACCATTGAAACAGTGGCTGGTGTAGCAGGCGGTGTTCGTTTTATTCCGTATCGCCAAGGTGAACGGGCCTTTGCCGTTCTTAAGGAAGTGCAACAACGTTTACAGGAACCTGACCGAGTTATTCCTGGAGGCTTTTTATATATGTCTGATATTTTATATGATTGGCATATTACGAGTCGTTTAGGGGAAATCTTTATGACTCGTTTTGCGGAACGTCAACCGGATTATATTATGACAGTAGAAACGAAGGGGATTCCTTTAGCTGTTATGGTAGCACGAGCTTTTAATAAACCTCTTGTAATTGCTCGCCGTGATAGTAAGGTAACAGAAGGGTCGTCGATTAGTATTAATTATGTAACGGGCTCATCGCGACGTATTCAAACTATGTCACTGACTAAACGTGCTATTCCACCTAAATCAAAAGTATTACTTATCGATGACTTTATGAAAGCTGGTGGAACGGCTAATGGTATGAAAGAATTGGTTACCGAGATGGGTGGCACTGTTGTAGGTACGGGTGTTTTAGTAGCAACGGCGACACCAGGCCCTAAAGTAGTCGGTGATTATGAAGCTTTATTAGTATTAAATGGAGTTGACGAAGTGACTCGCACAGTTGATATAGAACCTGTATATTGTAAGCCTGATGAGGAGGCCTAATGATGAAACATATAACATCTTTAATTTTAGCAGCGGGTAAGGGAACTCGCATGAAGTCCAAATTGCCAAAAGTATTGCATCCAGTAGCCGGTAAAGCTATGGTGGAACGTGTGTTAGATACAGTTAAAACGCTAGGTACAGAACGGAATATTGTCATCGTTGGTTTTGGTGGTGAAGCCGTACAAGCGTACTTAGGTGATCAAGCTGAGTTTGTGACACAACAGGAACAAAAAGGAACGGGGCATGCCGTAAAACAGGCGAAACCATTACTTGGTTCATATGATGGAACCATTTTACTACTTTGTGGAGATACGCCACTAGTGACTAAAGAGTCGCTAGACGCTTTATTAGCCGAACATGAAGCAACCGGTGCGGCTGCTACGGTGTTGACAGCTCATATGGCAAATCCTACAGGGTATGGTCGTATCATTCGTGATGAGTCTACTGGTAAAGTACTACGCATTGTTGAACAGAAAGATGGCAAGCCAGAAGAGTTAGCCGTCCAAGAAATTAATACGGGTATGTATGCTTTTGATAGTCAGAAATTATGGCCTTGCTTAGAACAGTTATCTGATGATAATGCACAAGGTGAATTGTATATTACGGATGTAGTAGGAATTTTAGTTAATCAGGGCAATCGTGTAAGTGCCTATATGATGGATAATGAAGAAGAATCATTAGGCGTTAATTCAAGAGTTCAATTAGCGGAAGCAGAACGCATTTTACGAAACCGCACAAACCGCTACTTTATGGATCAAGGAGTTACGATTATTGACCCCAATAATACATATATTGCACCTGAAGTAAAAATTGGGGCAGATACAGTCATTTATCCAGGAACTATATTAGAAGGTGAAACTGTAATTGGTGAAGGTTGTGAAATTGGGCCTCATAGTCGTTTTACCAATGTAATCGTAGGTGATGAGGCAGTTATTCACTTTACTTATGCTCATGATTGTGAAGTTAAAGCGGGGGCTGATATTGGACCGTATGTTCATTTGCGACCTAATACCGTGATTGGTGAACGCGTTCATATTGGTAACTTTGTAGAAGTAAAAAATAGTATTGTTGGGGAAGGTACCAAATTCCCTCACCTTTCGTATATTGGCGACAGCGATGTAGGCAGCGGTGTTAATATTGGTTGCGGTACCATTACAGTTAACTATGATGGTAAAATTAAACATCGTACACATATTGGTGACGGTGCCTTTGTGGGCTGTAATTCTAATCTAGTAGCCCCTGTATCAGTCGGAGATTATAGCTATATTGGCGCAGGTTCTACGATTACTAAAGATGTACCAAACAAGGCGTTGGCCGTGGGACGTGCGCGTCAAATCGTAAAAGAAAATTGGGTTACTGACGATACGTTTAAGAAAAAGTAAAAAAAGTTGATTACTTTTTTGCAATGTAGGTAGCAAATAGTATACAATAATAAAGAATGAGGTTTGCTAGGAGCAACGAAGTTATTAATAAGCAAAAGGGGTATTGAATCATGGCATTTGAAGACGGTAAGAAACTTAAAATTTTCACAGGCAATGCAAATCCAGAGTTGGCAAAAGAAATCTGTGATTACTTAGGCTTACCTTTAGGCGAAGCATTTGTAGGTCGTTTTAACAATGGCGAAGTTCAAATTATGATTGATGAAAGCGTACGCGGTAAAGATGTTTTTATCGTGCAACCTACAAGCTATCCTGTGAACGATAATTTAGTAGAATTGTTGGTAATGGCGGATGCATTAAAACGTGCGTCGGCACGCCATATTACAGCAGTTGTACCTTATTATGGGTATGCTCGTCAGGATCGTAAAACACGCGGTCGTGAACCAATTACAGCTAAATTGGTAGCTGATTTAATGCAAACAGCAGGGATTACTCGTTTGGTAACGATTGATCTTCATGCAGGCCAGATTCAAGGCTTCTTTAATGTACCAGTGGATCACTTATTTGGTGCTTCTATTTTGGCTAAATACATTAATGAAAAGAATATGGAAGATTTAATTGTTGTATCGCCAGACCTTGGTGGGGTTACTCGTGCTCGTGATTTGGCTGACCGTATTGGTGCGCCTATTGCGATTATTGAAAAGAAACGTCCTCAACCAGGTGTAGCTAAGGTTATGAATTTAATTGGTAATGTAGAAGGTAAAAACTGTATCATTATTGATGATATTGTAGATACAGCTGGATCTCTTGTAGAAGGGGCTAAAGCACTTAAAGAATTTGGTGCTAAATCAGTTATGGCCTGTGTAACGCATGCTGTCTTGACTGATCCTGCTTGTGAACGCATTGCTAATTCAAATATTAAAGAATTGATTGTTACAAATACAATTGATTTACCAGAAGAACATAAATTACCTAATATTACTTCATTATCGGTAGCGCCTTTATTGGGTGAAGCGATTATGCGTATCTTCCACGAAGTATCGGTAAGTAATTTGTTTGATAAATAATACGCCTACTGACTGTTTATATCAGTTGTAGTGCGTTTACTATGAGTATATAAGGATTTAAACAGTGAAAATGGTAGTAGGTCTGGGCAATCCAGGCAAAGAGTATGAGAAAACAAAACATAATATAGGTTTTATGGTAATTGACGCAATGGCAGCTAAAGAGGCGCATACGCCATGGCGTGAAGATTTTAAAGCATTGATTACAACGATTACAATAGATGGTGAGAAGATTTTATTGGTTAAACCACAAACATTTATGAATGCTAGTGGTGAGTCAGTGGGTCCCTTGATGCGATATTATAAGATAGCACCAGCAGATGTGTATTGTGTCTATGATGATATGGATTTACCCGTAGGTAAGCTTCGTATTCGTCCTAATGGCAGTGCTGGTGGGCATAATGGTATTAAGTCATTGATTGCCCATATGGGCACTTCCGAATTTCCTCACTTCCGATTTGGTATTGGTCGTCCCTTGCCACAGTGGACAGTTATAGATCATGTGTTAGCCCCATTTCCAGAAGACCAACAGGAAAAGGTAACTAAAGGTATAAAGGCAATGGCGGAGGCTATTTTAGGCACGTTAGAAGTAGGCATTGATAAAGGCATGAATTTATATAATCCTAAAAAGGGGCGCCGACAATAATTGTTGATTAAGATTGCATTATAATCATAAATATGTTATAATTCCTATCTTTGTAATATAAACCACTTGACAACTTCTATAAAATTCGATATAATTATTCTATTATCCGGAATAGATTGTCAGTGTTAATGCTTGAGGAGGATGAACTTTAAACCCAACAACGTCATAATCTTGAACATTCCTGAACAGTCGAAATGGGTATGTGGTAATAACCCAACCACTTTTGAGCAGTTGGTTTTAACCCAAACCGCTGTAAGACATTATTACAAGGAGGTTCGATTATGAACAAAATTAAAAGTTTATCGAACCGCTTATCGGTGCTGGGATATAGTGGTTTCGAGATTTCTCACATTATTAATAACGCCTCAAAAGGCAAAGAATTAACGACATTAAGTGGCAGACAGCTACGACATGTTATTCAGCAAATGGAAAAATATGTAACGCTTGGTACGCAATATGCGGCCGCTTATAGCAAATAAGATAGCGTAAGACACAGGAGACTATACGGAGTTATAGTCTCCTTTTTTCGATATAAATAATTAACTAATATAGCATAAATTAACTAATATACATAAAATAATTAATATACATAAAATAAGTAAGCGAAGGAATATAATGGAGGATTGCATGTTTATACGACAAAATACTAAAGTTCGTAAACAGCGTTCGTTGCCACCAAGGACACGCCGAAAACCTCGAATGGGTATGTCCGTGAAATGTATGATTTTTTGCGATGGTGATGTATTGCTTTTACAAAAAAAAGATAGAGAAGGACTGAGACCTTGGGAATTTCCTGGTGGTGGTCTTGAATTTGGCGAAGATTTACATGATGCGGCTTTACGAGAAGTGCGAGAAGAAACAGGACTGACTGTTGAATTATTAGATGTAGCCGGACTTTGGTCGTATAAAAGGACTAAATTACAGTTTTTGACAGGCGTTATTTTTATTGCTAAAGCAACGAATCGAAATGTTATATTATCTGATGAACATACTGATTTTGCTTGGGTTAAACCGGTTGATTTTCATAAATATCGGTTACAAGAGTCCTTGCGCCAAGCCTTAGAGCGGATTCAAATGAGTAATGAGCGGGGGCAAGAATTACGACAGTATTTTGTAGAGACCTTTAAATAATGAGTAGTCAGATAGACTATTCTAATAAGACGATTTAATGTAGAGAGTATAGTTATCATGGATAAAAGGAAAGAAACTGTGTGGCATAATAAGACAACATCCAGGTCTAAGGTGAGGGCTATGATGGATATATCACAAGAGCGAATGCCCTTTGTAGAAGCTTTAGAAGCTTATACAAAGGCTGGTTTTACAGCGTTTCACACACCAGGCCATAAATTAGGCGTAGGGGCACCTAGTACGTTAAAAGAATGGATGAATCCTGCGTTGCCTTATGATTTAGGGGTTATGTATGCTTTAGATGATTTGCATGAACCAGAAGGTGTGCTAAAGGAAGCTCAAGATTTAGCGGCTCAGCTGTATGGCGCTGAACAAACTTGGTTCTCTATTAATGGCACGACAGCTATTATTGAAGCTATGATTATGGCTGCAGTTGGTCCTGGTGATACGATTATTATACCTCGTGAAGCACACCGCTCAGTGATGGGCGGTTTACTTCTGAGTGGCGCTAAACCAGTGTATTTAGAAGGGCGATTTGATGAACGCTGGGGTGTTCCTTTAGGAACGACCGCTGCGGAAGTGGAAAGAGTGTTTACAGCGCATCCCGAAGCGAAGGCGTTGCTACTTGTTAATCCTAATTATTATGGAATTGCTATTGATTTAGAAGCTATCATTGAGATTGCACATGCTCATAATGTAATCGTGCTAGTGGATGAAGCTCATGGAGCCCATTTACCATTTGGTCGTAATTTACCCCCAAGCGCCTTGGCTTGCGGAGCTGACATAGTGGCACAAAGTACCCATAAATTAGTTGGCTCCTTGACACAAACTTCGATGCTTCATTGCCAAGGGCCAAGAGTAAATCGACGGCGTTTGACACAGGTTCAGCAGGTATTACAGAGTACAAGCCCTAATTATATTTTCTTAGCTTCCTTGGATATGGCGCGTCATCAATTGGCTACAGAAGGCGCTAAATTAGTTGGACAGGCTGAGGCATTGGCGCATCAATTACGGCAGGCTTTGCAGGCTATTCCAGGCATTGCTGTACCAGAAGCAAGTGATTTTTCAGATATTTTTGCGTATGACCAGACTAAAGTATTAATCGATTTTAAAGCGTTAGGCTTAACCGGTGGTGAAGCGGAGCGTTTACTTCGTCGTGAAGGTATCGAAGTGGAATTAGTGCAAGGCTACCATGTGCTTGTATTAATTACTATCGGTGATACATTAGGTTCAATAAATCAGCTTGTTGAGGCGGTTCGTCATATAGCGTATAGGGTAATTTCACAAGAGACTGCTGAAATTAATTCAGATAATCAATCGTTCACAAGTGTAGATGGTGAAATGAAACAGACACTAAGTGGTGAAGATACGCCACAGGATGTGGCGATTGAGAGTACTAAACTACCGGTGCCAGAGGTTGTGCTGACACCACGTGAAGGATTTTATCGTCCTGTTATTAGTGTGCCATTAGCGACTGCAATAGGTCGTATCTGTGGTGAAACGATTAGCTATTATCCGCCTGGTATTCCCTTCATTGCTGTAGGTGAACGGATAACGCCCGCTGTGGTAGAATATATAAGAGAACGGCAAGCCTTAGGATATATACCTAATGGTAGTGCTGATAAATCATTGACGATGATTCAAGTAATTGAGGATATATAGTGAGGTGTAATATGGGTCGACTAATCATTATCGAAGGTGGTGACGGTAGTGGTAAAGCTACACAAACTGCATTATTGCAAGAGCGTTTAGTAGCTGAAGGATATGCCGTGAAAGCAGTGAGCTTTCCAAACTATGACAGTCCGGCTGCTATGCCCGTAAAAATGTATTTAGCAGGTGATTTTGGTAAAAATCCCAGTGATGTGAATCCATTTGTGGCAAGTAGTTTATATGCAATCGATCGCTTTGCCTCATTTCGTATGGAGTGGCAAACCTTTTATGAAGAAGGGGGCATTATTTTAGCAGATCGCTATACGACTTCTAACATGGTACACCAAATGGTAAAGTATGAAGAGGCGGTAGCGAGGCGTGAGTTTTTAGATTGGTTGGAAGATTTTGAATTTGTGAAGTTTGGCTTACCAAGACCCGATTTAGTGTGTTTATTAGATATGCCGTTGGCCGCTAGTGAAGCGTTAATGCGTGATCGCAAACATAAGACGGGAGGGGCTACGGGAGATATTCACGAACGTGATCATGAATATTTAGTACGTGTTCATGCGGCCTATGATGAATTGGTGGCACGATATGATTGGCAACGGATTGCTTGTACTGATGAAGCGTATTCCTTGCGCTCCATAGAAGCTATTCATGAAGATGTATATGAGAAGGTAAGTGCTGTATTAGCTACACTTTAATTGATTATTTTAGTGATATCTTGGCTCCTAGATGGACATAGCTATTCGGGAAACGAACTTAGTTGCCACTCAGTAGGGGTTTCCCTTTATCGGTTGTTTTTTAGGGCCTTTACGGTATATAATAATATATTGTAAAGGTCTTTTTTATGAAGATTTTACAAGGAGAAACATTGCGTAGGAGGGGCTATGTCGTATTTTGATCAAGTCATTGGGCAACGTTCAATTATTACTCATTTAACAACATTGGTTGAACGTGGCACATTGCCACATAGTTTATTATTATATGGTGAACAGGGCTTAGGTAAACTAAATACGGCAATCGGCTTGGCGTCCTTATTGATAGGTCGTCCTGTTTTTTCACCTGATGGAGGGGCTACTTTTTTAGAAGCCGTATCATCAGCCCGTATGACCGATGGTGAATCGGAGAAGAAAACAGAAGCCGAAGGGTTACCTCTTTATATTGATCATGGTGAAGCCTTTTGGTTGCGTCCTATGAAGTCTGTATTAAAAGTAGAACAGTGGTACGAGTTGCTTACCTCCTATTTAGGGCGGACTAGTGAAAGTCGTCGTGTGGTTATTGTAGAGGATTTTCAGACTGCTAATGCGGTGATGGCTAATGCGATGCTTAAGACGATTGAAGAACCACCAGCGAATGTTTTTTTTCTTATTATTACGAATCAAATAGCTACGGTATTACCTACTATTAAGTCGCGTTGTATGTTAGTTCCGTTTGGCCCTGTGTCTGATACTGAGATTGCCACAGCTCTTGCCAAAGAGGGCATACAAGGTGATTTAAGACAAGCTTTAGGGGCTGGACAAGGCAATCCAGCACTTGTTCGTGAATTGGCGTTAAAAGGGTCGTTACCCCTTTTAGAACAGGCCATGAAGATTATGGAAGGATTACCGAAGCGATTATTTTTTACGCAATTAAGTTTGCAAACTGAGGCATTAAATCGTGATGACATGCGTGAATTGATGGGGTGGTTACGACTGTTAGCTCGCGATATGATGGCATTGCGTGTTGGTGCCCCTGATGAAGTATTACAGTGTCCTTTGCAGAAAGCACGAATGTTGGCTATTTTAGATAGTTGGCGTGTGAAATCATTATTGGCGGTAGAGCGTGAAACTTTAGCCGCTGAAGAGGCACTTCGATTATATGTAAAAGCAGGTTTAGTCATGGATGGCGTGTTGATCGCGCTACGACAAGCCCTAAAGGAGGACACCCAGTGACTACCATTGTTGGAGTTAGATTTAAAAAAGCGGGAAAAATTTACTATTTTGCTCCCGGTGGCGCCAATCTAAGTTTAGGTGATGGCGTTATTGTAGAGACAGCTCGTGGACTAGAGTTTGGCGATGTGGTGATTGCCCCACGACAAGTAGAAGCTGAGTCAGTAGTACAACCGCTAAAAAGTGTAATTCGTAAAGCTACGCCTAAGGATTACAAGCAAGTAGAGAAAAATAAGCAACGGGAAGAGAAAGCATTTGAGATTTGCTTAGAAAAAATTGCTAATCGCAAGCTACCTATGAAATTAATCAACGTAGAATATACCTTTGATATGAATAAAATTATCTTTTTCTTCACCGCTGATGGTCGTATAGACTTTCGTGATTTAGTTAAAGATTTAGCTACTGTATTTCGTACTCGTATTGAATTGCGTCAAGTAGGGGTGCGTGATGAAGCTAAAATTTTGAATAGTATTGGTGCTTGTGGACGCCCGCTATGTTGTGCCACATTTTTAGGTGATTTTACGCCCGTATCCATCCGCATGGCGAAAGACCAAAATTTGAGTTTGAACCCGACAAAGATTTCAGGTGTTTGTGGTCGTCTCATGTGTTGTTTAAATTATGAAAATGATTTGTATGCTAAAGGTGGCGACTTATATACTCAAAAGGCCAAAGTTGTCCCTGTAGTGGTTGAACCACCTGGGATTGGCAAAGACGTGGTGACTGATGAAGGTATGGGGAAAGTACTCAAAATTAATCGTAATAAGAAAACGGTTAAAGTTCAGTTAGAGGAAGGTAGAACCATTGATCTTCCTTGGACAGAAATAGTGTTGCCTGATGAAGAATAGTGAAACTTTGTATGAGCGACTCGATGATTTATTAATTGAAGGCATGCAATTGTGGCAGCGGACTGACCAATTTTGTTTTTCCATTGATGCTGTTATATTAGCTCATTTTCCTAAGTTTCATGAAAAACGAACCTATGCTGACTTAGGGACGGGTACCGGTGTGCTTCCTTTACTGATGACGACGCGTGGGGCTAAGCAGATTACAGCCATTGAGGTTAATCCCTTGATGGCTGAATTAGCGGTTCGCAATGTTAAGCTGAATCAAAAAGAATCTTTGATTGATGTCGTAGAAGCAGACTATTGTACATTACGTGGCTCAGACTGGACTGGTCGATTTGATGGTATTATTATTAATCCACCCTATTTTAATGAGCAACAAGGAAAACAGCCTAAAACAGATGATGTGAGTTTGGCGCGTCATGAAATGTGTTATACTTTAACTGATATAGCAGCAGCGGCTGCTCGTTTGGTTAAATTTCGAGGGCAAGTATGGTGGATTTATTCGGCTGAACGTCTAGTCGATTTAATGGTGGCGTTACGGCATGCTAAATTAGAACCTAAACGACTTCGGTTTGTCCATAGCTTTTTAGATACGAAGGCTAAATTAGTTTTGGTAGAAAGTACTAAAGGGGGCCAACCAGGTGTAATTACAGAAGCCCCATTATATATTTATAAACAGCCTAATGTGTATAGTGAGGAGGTGCGTAGTTGGTATGAACGAAACTAAAGGAACCTTATATTTGGTGCCTACGCCTATTGGCAATTTAGAAGATATGACGTATCGTGCGGTGCGGGTACTAGAAGAAGTTCACACCATTGCAGCAGAAGACACACGTCATAGTGGGCTGTTATTAAAACATTTTGATATTAAAAAGCCCTTGATTTCGTATCATGAGCATAATAAGGCGGCTAAGGAAGAGCCTTTAATGGAATTATTACTTCAAGGTCATGATGTGGCTCTTATTAGTGATGCAGGCATGCCCGCCATATCAGACCCAGGAGCCGAACTTGTTCAAGCGGCTATTGAAGCGGCTGTTGATGTGGTACCTTTGCCAGGGCCTAATGCAGCACTAACCGCACTGATTGCTTCAGGGCTTGATACTCGAGAATTTACTTTTTTAGGTTTTTTACCTAAGAAAAGTAGTCATCGACAGGCTGTATTAGAGCGTGTCGCTACTTATGAAGGGACATTGCTTTTTTATGAAGCACCCCATCGTTTGCAAGCTTCGTTACAGGAGTTATATAAATATTTAGGCAATCGTCCCATTGTGGTGGGTCGTGAGCTAACAAAGAAATTTGAGACCTTTGTACGCACTGACTTAGCGGCTTTGCAACAAGCAGATAACTGGTTGACGATTAAAGGTGAATTTGTGTTAGTTGTTGGTGGCGCTGTTCATGGTAAAGTGAGTGAACAGGAAGAAAACCCCATAGCTGCCAGTGATTATGTAAGTGCTGTGACGATGCTTATGGAAGAAGGAATGGCAAAAAAGGAAGCCATCCGAGAGATAGCTAAGCGGACCGGTGTTTCAAGGCGGGACGTTTACAATGCAGTGGAATTAGCCCTGCGCGATTAAGAGGAGGTTATTGTATGACTGATACAACTAATAAACGTTTTTATATTACTACCCCAATTTATTATCCAAGTGCAAAATTGCATATTGGTCACACATATTGCACAACGATTGCGGATACGGTAGCTCGTTTTAAACGCCGAGCAGGCTATGATGTGCGCTTTTTAACAGGGTCCGATGAACATGGTCAAAAAATCCAACGGGCTGCTGAAGCTATGGGGATTACACCATTGGAATATACGACAAAGATTGTAAATGGCTTCCAAGAATTATGGAAAGCATTAAATATTTCCAATGATGATTTTATTCGTACTACAGAAAAACGCCATGAAAAAGTAGTGCAATATTTGTTCCAAAAAGCATATGACAATGGGGATATTTATAAATCTAAGTACAAAGGTTGGTATTGTACACCTGATGAAACGTTCTGGACAGAACAGAAATTAGGGCCTAATCATACTTGTCCTGATTGTGGCCGTCCAGTGGAAGAAGTAGAAGAAGAAAGCTACTTCTTTAAAATGAACAAATATGCAGATCAATGGCTTAAATTTATTGATGAAAATCCTGATTTTATTCAACCAGAAGCACGCCGCAATGAAATGATTCAATTCGTAAAACAAGGCCTTGAAGACTTGTGCGTATCTCGTACTAGTTTTGACTGGGGGATTAAAGTACCATTTGACCCTAAGCATGTAGTTTACGTATGGTTTGATGCGTTAGTTAATTATATTAGTGCTTTAAATCCATTGGAAGACGATAAGAGCTTATTTGAAAAATTCTGGCCGGCTGATATCCATTTAGTAGGGAAAGAAATTGTACGTTTCCACTCCATCATTTGGCCAATCATGCTCATGAGCTTAGATCTTCCAATTCCTAAGAAAGTATTTGGTCATGGTTGGCTCGTTGTTGACGGCACTAAGATGAGTAAATCGTTAGGGAATGTGGTGGATCCAATTCCTTTAATTGATATGTATGGCTCTGATGCATTGCGTTATTATTTATTGAGCGAAATTCACCTTGGTAATGATGGCAACTTTACGCTTCCTAATTTCGTACAGCGAGTAAACTCTGATTTGTCTAACGATTTAGGGAATTTATTAAACCGTACGATTGCGATGATTGAAAAATATCATGGTGGTGTGATTACAGCTATGCCATCAGTGAGTGAGTTTGATAAAGATTTAGCCGCTATGGCAGAACAGACTGTTAAAGATTACGAAACCTACATGGAAGCATTTGATTTAAATCGGGCGTTGAAAACAGTATGGGCTTTCATTGGTCGTACCAATAAATATATTGATGAAACAATGCCTTGGGTATTAGCTAAAGGTGCTAATGAAGGGGATGCGGAAAAACTACAGACCGTTATGTATCACTTAGCAGAAGCGCTTCGGATGATTGCTATTTTAGTGGATCCTGTCATTCCTACAGGGGCGCCTAAGATTTGGGAACAATTAGGGCTAGCTGGTTTTGCTGACGCTAAATTAGATGATGTACGTCAATGGGGGGCTTTGCCAACAGGGACTCACGTTGTAAAAGGAGACCCAATTTACCCTCGTTTTGAAGTGCCTGAAATGATTGAAGCACCAGTAGCCGAAGCAAGCACAACGTCTGACAATGCGGATACAGCAGAGGTGGCACAAGAAATTCCCCCAATTAAAGAGAACATCGAATATGATGATTTTGCTAAATTAGATTTACGTGTGGCTAAAGTTATTTCTTGTGAAAAAGTAAAAAAATCTAAAAAACTCTTAAAATTCGTCCTTGATGTAGGTGTTGAGGAACGCACTGTTGTGAGTGGTATTTCACAGTACTATGAACCAGAAAGCATGATTGGTAAAAAAGTAATTTACTTAGCTAACTTATCACCTAAGAAGTTAATGGGGATTGAATCCAGTGGGATGATTTTATCGGCGTCTGATTTTGCGGATCATTTAGAAGTGACCAATATTGAATCCTTAATTCCAGGAAGCTTGGTGAAATAAGATGCGTTTATTTGATACTCATGCGCATATTAATGATAATCGCTTTGATAATGATCGTCAGTCCATGTTGGATGATTGTTTAGCTCAAGGCGTAGAATATATTATGTGCCCCGCTGTGGATCGTGAAACCGCTGAATCAGCCATCGCCTTGGCTGCTAAGTATGATTATGTCTATGCGGCAGTGGGGGTGCATCCTCACGAATCAAAAGATGTGACTGAAGAAGACTATGAATACTTTAAAGACCAAGCCTTACATAATGATAAAGTAAAAGCAATTGGTGAAATTGGGCTTGATTATTATTATGATTTTTCTGACCGTGAAACGCAGATGCGTGAATTTAAACGGCAGTTAGAGTTAGCTCGTGAGGTAGATTTACCGATTATTATTCATGATCGTGATGCTCATGGTGATATTATGGATACCTTGCGTACTTATGGTAAAGATAATTACGGTATTTTTCATTGTTATTCGGGCAGTTGGGAAATGGCTAAAGAATGTATTAAAATGGGTTTTTACATTTCTTTTGCTGGCCCTGTAGTATTTCCAAAGTCAACGAAGTTAAAAGAAGTGGCTAAAGAAGTACCTTTAGATCGTTTGCTTATTGAAACGGATTCGCCATACTTAACACCGCCACCTTTTAGAGGCCGTCGTAATGATCCGAGCAAGACTCAATTTGTTGCTCAAGAAATCGCTAGCCTCAAAGGGATGGATGTCGATGAATTAGCGGCTATTACCTTAGAAAATGGGAAACGTATATTCAATATTAAATAAATGACTCATTAGCTGCTTGAGCGGATTTCTTGAGGACTATTTGATAGAGTCATAGTGTAAATGAGGCTCTCTTCGCCATAAAGCGGAGAGAGCCTTTTGTATAAAACGCGTAAAGATTATGTAATATTCTTGAAATACCCTTTCAGTTTCGGTAAGATTAAGGTAACATATTGTTTTAGAGTGAGAGGTAAAAATATGAAACGTGTTTCGTTTATTGATTTAGGATCTAACTCCGTTCGTTTTGTTATTATTGAGATTAATGATAATGGGAGCTATCAGCTTATATATCAACAAAAGGAAAGCATTCGTTTAAGTGAGAATATGTGGGAAAAAAATCGTCTCACTGAGGAAGCCATTGAACGTGCTATTTTAACGTTAAAGGGGTTTGCGCATATGGCCGAAGCTATGGATAGTCATGAGATTTATGCTGTAGCGACTGCTGCCGTACGGTTAGCTAAGAATGGAGATGACTTCATTCGTATCGTAAAAGAGCGCACTGGTATTGATTTAGAATGTATTGATGGTTCTGAAGAAGCTTTTTTAGGATTCCTTGGCGTTGTCAATACGATTGGTCTGGAAGATTTTATTCTGTTTGATTTAGGCGGTGCCAGTATTGAAATCACCTTAGTCAACAATCGTAAAGTGAAGCAAAGTGTGAGCTTACCGATGGGGGCCCTTACATTAACGGGGAAATTTCAAAAAGGCGAAGAGATGAGCGACAAAGAGCGTAAGACATTGCTCTCATATATTCAAGAGATTTTAGGTAAGGAAAAATGGCTAAAAAATAAGCAATTGCCATTAGTTGGTATTGGTGGTACTGTTCGTAATTTAGCTAAAATCGATCAACGTGCTCACAACTATCCGATTGCCAAATTACATAACTATGAATTAACCTATGAACGACTCGATGAAATTTATGACATGGTTTGTGATAAAACACTTGAACAACGTCGTAAGATTGCCGGTTTATCTGTAGAACGAGCAGATATTATTATTGCTGGTACAGCGCTTATTCGTGAACTTATGCAGTTTGTTGATGCTAATACAATTCGGGTCAGTGGTTGTGGTCTTCGTGACGGGATGTTTTATCGGTATTACGGGCAACATTACATGAATCCGAGTGGGATTATTGATAATATTTTAACGCACTCGGCTGAAAATGTATTGCTTGGCATGGTACAATGCGATTTAATTCACGCAAAGTATATTACTAATTTAATGACCATGTTGTATGACCAATGGAACGCTCAATATCAGTGGGGCGATCGCATGCGTGAACTCATTCAAGTAGCGGCTTTACTTCATGATTTAGGTAAAAGTATTAACTATTATGGCCATGCCCGTCATAGTGCATATTTAATTGTGAATAGCAACTTATATGGGCTTTCTCATCGAGAACAAGCTATTTGTGCATTTATAGCAGCCAATTCGCATGGGGCTAATAATAAGTTTATTAAAAGCTCACCATATGGTCATTTATTGAGTATTGAAGATAAAGCAATGCTTACGCAAGTTTCACTGATGTTAGCATTAGCCGAAGCGATTGATGAAAGTCATGAACAATCGGCTGTTTTAGTAGATACTGATTTTAATGATAAAACGATTACTATTACGGTATGGAAGAAGCCCGGTGGCAATACATCTATGGCTGAGGTGGTGATCAATAAGTTAATTAAACAATGTAAAAAAGATTTTAAAAAGAATCTCATTGTAGAATGGCGGGAAGCCTTGTAAGGAGGTATTATGGCCTTAGATAAGCCGCTCTTGTATGGAATTATCCATTTAGGGGCTAGTAGCATGAGCATGACCATTGTCGAATATACAACCATTGATGATGTTAAAATAATTGAATATGCTTCTCGTGATGTAACCTTTGGGGAAGAACTATTTCACAATAAACGCCTGTCTTTTCAAACCATTGAAGAAATATGTCGTCTGTTAAAAGGCTATAAGCGACTTATGAAAGAAAATGGTGTGACTGATTATACGGTATATGCCACCGCTATTGTACGTGAAGCGGAAAATCGCCGAAGCATTATGGATCAGATTTTTGTACAAACTGGTTTTAAAGTAGAAGTCGTGGATATGCCAAAAGAAATCTACTATAAATATTTTGGCTTGTACTATCGTATGATGCAGCAAGGGTTAACTAATACAGATGATGCTGCTTTATTTTTGGATATTACTTCTGGGGGTGTAGGGATTACCGTTTGGAAGGGTGGTGCCTTATTATTTCAGGAAAATGTCCATTTGGGCACCTTACGTGTTATGGAGTCCTTTAACCGTAATCAACGATCGTCCTTATCATTTCCTGATGCGGTAGGTGAATATTTGCACAGTATGTTACAGCCTGTTGAGGAAGAAGTTCGGCGCTTTAATGTAAAATATTTTGTTTTATCTGGTGATGAGGCTCGTGAAATTGCCAATTTAATGGGATTTAAAACGCATGGCAAAGAAACTATGGCATTACTGCCAAAACAGTTTGAAGAATTTGTTGACTCTTTTCATGGTGTCACAGCGACTAAGCTCGTAAATCGTTATGATATACCAGAACATCGCGCTAATATATTAATGCCGACTATTGTGTTATATTCTGAATTGTTAAAAATGGTGCACCCACAAAGTTTACTAATTAGTTCCTATGGTTTTGTGGATGGCGTTGTTTTATATTATGGAGCAGAGATTGAAAATAACAAGTTTTTGTATATGATGCGTGAACAAAATCTACAGTTAGCACGGGCTATTGCCGAGAGTTATCAGGTAGACACTTTACATGCTCGTGAAGTGGAACGATTCTCTTTGCAGCTATCTAGAGCTTTGGCTGATTATGGTATTACGGATCGTATGATATTTGTGCTTCAATTGGCGGCTATTTTAGCAGAAGTAGGGAAGTTCGTTAGTCTTCGCAATCACAGTGAACATGCATACCATATTATTATGGGGACAGATTTATTTGGGTTATCAGATAGTGAAAAAGAGGTCGTTGCTAATGTAGTGTATTATCACTATAAGGGTAAACCTGATGATGATGATGAAAACTTCCGTTATTTAAAAGAATCACAAAAAGTATGGGTTATGAAATTTGTAGCCATATTACGTTGTATGCGTGCTTTAGATGTGAGTCATAAACGAAAGATTTCAAAATTGGGGATAAAGCGAGATGACAAAAAAATAGTTGTAAACGTACATACAGACCAAGATATATCATTAGAAAAGTGGACCTTTGAGCGAGAAGCTGAGTTTTTTAGTGAAGTTTTTGGCTTAGAGATGGTCTTACGCATAGGAGGTAAATAAGGAATGTTTAATAATTATAAATATTACTTTAACCGTGAATTATCTTGGCTAAAGTTTAATCAACGAGTACTACAAGAGGCTATCGACAATACCAATCCTTTAATGGAAAAATTACGCTTTATTGCTATTACAAGCTCTAATTTAGACGAATTTTTTATGATTCGTGTAGCCGGCTTACGACATCAAGAGGAAAGTGGCATTGTCAAATATGATGCAGCTCATATGGATGCTAGAGCTCAATTGAAGGCTATTGATGAGTCGGCTAAACGTTTGGTGCGTGTTCAGTATACTTATCTGAATCATGTGATGGAAATGTTGGCTAAGGAAGGGCTTCACTTCGTGAAACCAGAACATTTAAATGGGGAACAATTAGAATGGCTGCGTATGCATTTTGAACGTGTTGTATATCCAGTAGTAACACCTTTGGCAGTTGACTCAGGACATCCTTTTCCATTTTTAGCCAATAAAACAATCAACACAGTGGTTCAAATCAAGCGCTCTATTGTAGAGACCGAGGAAGATGCGGAAGCAAAGATAGCTATTTTACCGATTCCATCCGTATTAGATCGTATTATTGAAGTACCAAGTAGTGAAGGGCAGCGTTATTTCCTATATTTAGAAGATGTGATTACCTACTATGCTAATATGTTCTTTGTGGGGTATGATATTTTAAAATCTATGACATTCCGTGTGACCCGTGATGCGGACTTAGAAATAGATGAAGAGGAAGCACAAGATTTATTACGTGAAATGGAAGAATCGTTGCGTCGTCGTCGTCGTGGGGCTACTGTCCGTTTGGAAGTGGCTGGTGAACCAGATGATGAATTATTACATTTTATTCTATCTAGTTTACAGCTAAAACCTAAAGATGCCTTTATGGTGCATGGGCCTTTAGATTTGTGTATGTATTTTAGCTTCTGTGATTTGCCGGGGTATGAACATTTACGTTATGTACCCTTTGAGTCTTGTGAGCCCGCTGATTTAGTGGGGCATGAAGAAGAGAACATTTTTGATCTTATAAAGCGCCATGATATTTTTGTTCATCATCCGTTTGAAACGTTCCAAACCGTAGAAGATTTTGTGGCACAAGCAGCGAATGATGCTAATGTATTGGCTATTAAACAGACGTTATATCGCGTAAGTAGTAATTCACCTATTATTTCGTCATTAATTAAGGCGGCTGATAATGGTAAGCAAGTAACGGTACTTATGGAAGTAAAGGCTCGCTTTGATGAAGCCAATAATATTTTAATGGCTCGCCGTCTTGAAAAATCTGGTTGTCATGTTATCTATGGGTTAAAAGGGTTAAAAACTCATTCCAAAATTACTATGGTCGTGCGTCGTGAAGATGATGCGATTCGGCGGTATGTGCATTTAGCAACCGGTAACTATAATGGTAAAACGGCGCGTTTATATACGGATTGCGGGATTTTTACTTGCAATGATGAATATAGTGAAGATGCCTCGGCATTTTTTAACTTAATTTCTGGCTATTCGGATCCACCAATTTGGAATAAATTTATTGTGGCACCGCTTAATTTGCGTGAGAAGATTATGGAGCAAATTGATGAAGAAATTAAGTATGCTGAACAAGGTGAAGAGGCCTATATGATTGCTAAGATGAATTCTTTGCTAGATAGAGAAGTGGTGGCTAAGCTATATGAAGCTTCTTCGAAAGGGGTAAAAATTGATCTTATTGTTCGTGGTATTTGTACCTTGCGTCCTGGCATTCCCAATGTAAGTGAAAATATTCAAGTTCGTTCTATTATTGGTCGATTCTTAGAACATCATCGCTTATTCTATTTCCGTCATGGTGGCAGTGACCGTGTATTCTTATCCAGTGCGGATTGGATGCCACGCAATTTAAATGAACGTGTAGAATTGATGATTCCTATTGAAGATAAAGATCATAAAGAACGGATTAGAGGCATTTTGGAATTATATTTACAAGACAACCAAAAAGCTCATGTAATGCGTGCGGATGGTTCGTATCGTAAACTTGTAAGTAAGGAAGATCGTATTTCGGCGCAAGAAGTGCTTATGAAAGAAGCTAAAAAAGCCTGTGAACGTCCTCAGTTAACAGTTATTGAGCGAATGCAACCTATGTATAAAGAGTAAATTTATTACTTTAGTTGGCAAAATACTAGAGAGAAATGGAAAAATATTTACACGAATCGTTTAATCAATGAGCAGAAAATATATTCAATTGATTTTAGGTAAAAATTATTAGGTAATTGGAAAAAATTTAATAAAAATAAATAATTTTTCTGACTATGTAAAGAGCATTATTTTGATACGAGGTTTATTTTATCAAAATAATGCTCTTTTTTGTTAAGCGTTTAGTAGCTTAAGTACCTCTTTTAATATAGGGTTTTAGAGGCTTGTCTTGGTTTTGACAGGGTATTATTACTAAACTGAATAAAAAATGAATGATTGATTTAGCAAAAAAAGTTATATATATGATGATAACTCAATTGTGTGCTTTGCGAGTGGACATATAAGGCATGAGATATAAATTTAAAAGAATATAAGAAGTCAATGAATATAAGACTTTTTCTTGTGGGTTTGCGGTAAGATTGACGTTGAATATCTCTTTGTGGTAGAATAGGCAAGCAGGAGGGATTAGATGACAAAATATCTAGTAATTCAGAAAGAGAATATGACGAGTCTTATGAAGCGTCATACAGGTCTTATTCTGTTACTCTTAGCAATGGTGTTTATTACTATTTCTGGTTTTGCTTGGAATGTAAAGTCAGTTACAATTACAGCTGATGGCGAAACACGCATTGTTAAGACACACCTCAACTCAGCGGATGGGGTTTTACGTGATGCGGGCATTACGCTTGGCAGTAAAGATGCTGTTTTATTAAGTACAACAACTGTTCAAAATGGTACGGAGTTAACAGTATTGCGCGCATTTCCAGTAAAAGTAATCGTTGATGGCGTAGCATCAGATGTGATGACTGTGCAAACAACGGCCCAAGGCTTAGCTGATGAGTTGGGATATAAGGCACCTAATTACGTACCATTGGGAGATAGTCAAGCTCATTTACAATCAGGTAGTGAAGTGGCTATAGCTCGCGTAACTAGTCGTTCTGTTAAATCGTATGAACAACCTGTAGATGTTCAGGTTATTCATCAGCGAGATGATACTATGCGCAAAGGTGAGCAAGAAGTGGTTCAAGAAGGATCCGCTGGTCTTATCGCTGTGCAAGAAGAAATCTTGTATCAGGATGGCAAAGAAATTAAAAAGCAAATTATTAGTCAGAATGAAATTAAACAGATGGTACCAACAATCATTAAAGAAGGGACTCGTGATGTTGTTGAAACATCGCGTGGCGTTGTACGTTATCGCGAGGTACTGACAATGGAAGCGAGCGCGTATTTACCAGGTGATGGTGATGGTCGAGGTATCACAGCTAGCGGTATGGTAGCACAGCGAGGCGTTGTCGCCGTTGATCCGAATGTTATTCCACTAGGAACACGTTTATACATTCCAGGTTATGGTATGGCCATAGCGGCGGATACTGGTGGTGCTATTAAAGGGCATCGTATTGATTTATTAATGGATTCATATGGTGAGGCCATGGAGTTTGGTCGTCGTTCTATTGAAGTCTATGTGTTACAATAAGTAATTTAGTTTATAAATTATATATAGCCAACACAGCGTAAGAAGCGGCTCACAGATTTGTGACCGCTTCTTTATTATTTGCTCAGAATTTGGTAAAATTAAATAGCTAAAACAGTATTTACATGACTGGAAAACTATATTAAAAATTTGAAAAACGTAGTATTAGGCTATTGTGGAAAGGACATACTTATGTTAAAAGAAGTCATTGTAGTAGAAGGTAAGTCGGATATTCAACAAATTGCCAAAGCTATAGAAGCTGATTGTATTGCCACAGAAGGTTTCACATTACGTAAAGGCGTACTAGAGCAGATTCAAGTAGCCTACGACAAACGAGGTATTATTATTTTTACAGATCCTGATACAGCGGGTGAACGAATCCGTCGTTTTTTAGCTAAGAAATTTCCTAATGCACAACATGCATTTATATCCCGTGATTTAGCAACCGCCAATGATGATATTGGCATTGAACAAGCTGAACCGGATGCCATTCGCGAAGCTCTAGGAAAATTACACACCCATAATTTAGAGTCTTCAGAAGAATTTACTATGCAGGATATGGTGGCTCATAATCTGTCAGGCTTTCCACGTAGTGCTGATAATAGAGCCATTGCAGGGGCTAAATTAGGCATTGGTTATGGAAATAGCAAACAATTTTTATATCGTCTGAATCATTATGGTGTGACTCGTGAAGACTTTAATGAAGCTATGCGCGATATTATGCTTGGCTAATAGATTGCCAGTTATATAATTTTGAAAGGTACTATATGTTAGAATCAATTATTGCAAGTCCAGAGGTAGTACATTATATATGTAAACGCTTTGGCATACACATGAGCAAAAAGTTGGGGCAGAACTTTTTAATTTCTCGTCATGTGGTGGATGATATTGTAAAAGCGGCTCAATTAATTCCTGGGGAGCCTGTTCTTGAAATTGGGCCTGGTATAGGCACTTTAACGCAAGGGCTGGCTCAGAGCAAGGCTGATGTGACTGCCGTTGAATTAGATCGGCGCTTACTGGAAGTATTGGATACTACATTAGCTGGTTATGAGAATGTACGCATTATTCATGGTGATATCTTAAAAGTAAATATTCCTGAACTAATGAATAATCAGCCTTTTAAAGTGGTGGCTAATTTACCGTATTATATTACGACACCTATTATTATGTCGTTGTTGGAAATGAAATTACCTATTGAACGTCTTGTTGTAATGGTTCAAAAAGAAGTGGCTGAGCGAATGGTAGCTAAGCCTGGTTCAAAAGCGTATGGTGCTTTGTCTGTAGCTGTACAATATTATACGGAACCAGATATTGTCTTTGAAGTATCGCCTAAATCATTTTTGCCACCACCAGAGGTGACCAGTGCCGTAATTCGTTGTCGTTTGCGTAAAGAACCACCAGTACAAGTGACGGATGAGAAATTATTATTCCGTGTTATTAAGGCTGCTTTTGCGCAACGTCGCAAAACTTTCAGCAATACGATGAAAACAACAGGGCTTACAAAAGAACAAATTGGAGCTATCTTAGATAAGGCGCAAATTGATGGTAATTTGCGTGGTGAAACATTTACCTTAGAAGATTTTGCTCGATTAGCGAATGCTTGGCATGCGTTATACGGTCAAGCAAAATAATTTGGCCCTATTTTATAAGTTTCATATTTAGTAAAAATATAATTGGTACTATTACTTAGTATAGGAGCAAGATAGATGCTGCAGAAAGTTCTAAAGGGAATCGGCATTCTAGTTGTTTTGATTGCGTTTATTATAGGAGCTTTTTATGTAACGGCTCCTATATATTCTTTACGGGGGATTCCTGTTTTAAATTATCATCAAGTGAATGATGAAAAATTTTCGCCATTAACCATGAAAACATCGGATTTTGATGCGCAAATGGCCTATTTACATAATCAAGGTTATCATGCCATTACCTTAAATCAACTTTATAATTATTTACAGCATAATGTTGCACTCCCTGAAAAGCCGGTTGTGATTACTTTTGATGATGGGTATGTGGACAATTATGAAGAGGCAATGCCTATTTTACAAAAATATGGTATGAAGGCAACTTTATTTATGATTGGTGATTCCATTGGGGCCCCAGGATTTTTAAATGCTGAGCAACTAAAGGCAATGGAGTCGAATCATATTTTTGATGTAGAATCACATACGTATACGCATAAGGATTTACGGAGTATGTCGGGGGAAGCTGTGATTACAGAATTTACGAAGTCTAAGCAGCTATTAGAATCTGTATTAGGCCATCCTGTAGAATATATAGCCTATCCTTGTGGGTTTACAACACCTCAAGTTGATCAGCTGGCACAAGCTACGGGCTATCGTTTAGCGTTTACGGTGGATACGGGTAATGTAAATCAAGGGGAGAATGATTTTAATTTAGATCGAGTACCCGTATTTGAAGGGGATAACCCACTGTTAAGTATGAAACTACGGTTGCATTATGTAGAAATTATTGGGGGGCTTTGGGCACTACGAGATTTTTTGCGTGACCATAATCAGCCAACCTTAGCAGCATTAGTTCCTTTATTTTAAAAGACAATTAAACAGTAATACGACGATAGAAAAAGAACCTATCCGAGGAGGGCGCAATACCTTTGGCTACGTGTAGCAGGTTTGCGAATCGGATAGGTTCTTTTATTGTTTAGTAATTCTATTATTGTTTAGTAATCACGTACTATTCTTGGTTCATCACTTTTAGAAGAGATTACTCATTTACATGTTCATTCAGTGGTGGTGTTTCAAGGAACGTTACATCAGGATTTCGTTCAATAACCCAACCCATTTGCCATTCATTACTGATTAAGATGACTGTACGGCCGCGATTATCTTTAACGGCCATCGCATTGTCTAGGCCTTTGAGTTGTTTAATATCTACATTGCCTTTTACCCAGCGTGCTACACTGTAAGGTAAGGAATCAGTAATTGGTTCTACGCCGTATTCGTTGCGTAAGCGATATTGTAATACTTCAAACTGAAGCATACCAACAGCGCCGACAATGAAAGAGTCAAGCGAATGTGGTTGTTCGAAAATCTGAACAGCCCCTTCTTGCGCCAGCTGCGTCATCCCTTTTTGGAATTGTTTACGTTTCATCGTATCTTTAGGACTAACGCGGGCAAAAAACTCAGGTGGGAATACAGGGAAGTCACCAAACGTTACTTTGTGGTTAGCCGCACATAAAGTATCGCCCACGCCCATAGTGCCGGCATCAAAGACACCGATAATATCACCAGGATAGGCTTCATCAATAATGGTACGTTCAGTGGCCAAAAATTGTTGAGGCTGTGCTAAACGAATAGTTTTACCTGATTGACGATGTAAAACGGACATACCTTTTTCAAATTTACCAGAGCAGATACGCATAAATACAATGCGGTCATGATGGTTTGGATTCATGTTAGCCTGAATTTTGAAAACAAAGGCGGAGAAGTCTTCAGAAGAAGCGTCTACCGTTTTTTCTAAGGCTTGACGAGGCGCAGGAGATGGCGCTAAATCAAGGAATTTTTCTAAAAATGGTTTAACACCAAAGTTAGTCATCGCTGAGCCAAAGAACATCGGTGTTAATTCACCAGCACGGACACGGTCAAAGTCGAATTCATCACCAGCTACATCAAGGAGTTCGATATCATCAATCAATGATTGATGGACTTCATCGCCTAACAGTTCACGGAATGCTGGATCATCTACGGATTCTTTAGTAGAGGCTAATTTTTGTTGACCATGCGTTTCATCTTTAGCAAATAAATCTACTGTGTGGGTTTCACGGTCATAAATGCCTTGGTATTCACCATTAATACCAACAGGCCAATTCATAGGAACAGCACGAATGCCAAGGGAATTTTCGATTTCTTCCATTAAGTCAAATGGGTTACGGCCAAAATGGTCAATTTTGTTAACAAAGGTGAAAATAGGAATGCCACGTTCTTTACAAACAGCAAACAGTTTTTTAGTTTGGGCTTCTACGCCTTTGGCTACGTCGATGAGCATAACCGCGCTGTCAGCCGCCATAAGAGTACGATAAGTATCTTCTGAAAAGTCTTGGTGACCAGGGGTATCCAAAATATTGACACGACAGCCATCATAGTCAAATTGTAGTACGGAACTGGTAACGGAGATACCACGTTGTTTTTCAATTTCCATCCAGTCAGATACTGCATATTTTTGTGTTTTACGGGATTTTACAGAACCAGCTAAGTGGATGGCACCCCCGTAAAGGAGTAATTTTTCAGTTAATGTAGTTTTACCGGCGTCAGGATGCGAGATGATCGCGAAGGTGCGCCGACGTTTCACTTCTTCTAAGAATGTCATGTTGTCACCTCATACAAATTATCTATCCTTAAAATTATATACTACATTGTGCGTGGTTGTCATTAAGGAAGTGGTAAACTTTTATGAAAGGGTAAGATAGTGTATAATAGAACAGATAAAGGAGGGCCTATGAGATTATTTATTGCCGAAAAGCCGAGTATGGGGCGAGAGATAAGTAAATATTTGCCAGAACAAAGTCGGGTGCAAAAACGTGACGGTTTTATAGTGCAAGGCGATGATGTAGTCACATGGGCCTTTGGTCATGTACTTGAGCAAGCCGAACCAGGTGATTACAATGAGCGGTATAAACGCTGGAATGCAGCTGACTTGCCCATTGTGCCAGAAGAGTGGCGTTTATTAATTACCAAGAGTAGTGAAAAGCAGTTTCATACGATTAGAAAGCTGATTGAAGAGGCTGATGAAATTGTCAATGCTGGTGACCCGGATAGAGAAGGGCAATTATTGATTGATGAAATTTTACTGTTTGTCAATAATACAAAGCCGGTAAAGCGTATATTACTAAATGCACTTGATGAAAAGTCGATTCGCTCAGCTTTGGCTGATTTGCGAGATAATAAGGATTTTTATAATTTACAACAATCAGCTTTGGCAAGGGCGCGGGCTGATTGGTTGATTGGGATGAATTTGTCTCGAGCATATACATTGCAACAGCGTCGACAAGGTAATAAAGTTACATTTCCAATTGGGCGGGTGAAGACACCTACACTAGCATTGGTGGTACGACGTGAACGAGAATTAGAAAACTTTGTCCCCGTTGATTATTTTACGTTAAAAGTATTATATGAACATGCTAATGGGAGCTTTTGGGCGACGTGGCAACCAAAAGATGAACAGGTCGGCTTGGATCCAGAAGGACGGTTACTAAATAAAGCCATTGCTGAAGAATTGGCAAAACGGTTAGTCGATAGTAAAACGGGTGTAATTGAAAAGCGCGAAAAGACGAAGAAGAAAGAACCTCAAAAGTTACCTTTGTCCTTGTCAGCGTTGCAAGTAGCAGCGGGTAAAGCTTATGGGTATGATCCGCAACAAGTATTAGATACTGCTCAGAAATTATATGAAAAAAAATTGACGACCTATCCTCGTTCTGACTGTGATTATTTGCCAAACAATCAGTATGGTGATCGTAAAGCTATATTGCAGAATTTAAGTCAAAACAGTGGCGTTATTGGTGAATGGGCGAAAGGAGCTAATCAGTCGATTAAATCTCGCGCTTGGAATGATAAAAAAATTACTGCTCACCATGCTATTATTCCGACTACTGTAGCCTGTAATATATCGTCATTACCAACGATGGAGCGGAATATCTACTTTTTGATTGCTCAGTCTTATATAGCACAATTTTATCCTGAACATGAATATGAGCAAACACGCTTAACCGTAGGGCAAGAGGGTGAACAGTTTGTTGCCCATGGACGTGTGATTACGGTGCTTGGTTGGAAGGCTTTGTTTCAGAAACCTAAAAAAAATGAATCGAATACGGATGAAATGGATTCAGATAATTCGGATGTGGAAAATAGCGAGAACGCTAGTGAGATTACCAGTGCTGGCAAGAAAAGACCGGCGATTGAAGAGAGTGGTGAACTCCCAACGGTAAAAAAAGGCGATACGTTGGTAATGGATAATTATGCGATTGATCCTAAACAGACGAAGCCACCAAGTCGTTTTACGGCAGCTACGTTATTGCAAGCTATGAAAGAAATTCATAAATATGTGAAAAATGAAGACCTTAAAAAGCAGTTAAAGGCTGTATCGGGCATTGGTACGGAAGCAACGCGAGCGACTATCATTGATGAATTAATTAATCGTAAATTTATGTCTGTAAAAGGTAAAAAGAAAATTATTCAGCCTACCGAGTTAGGGTATCTATTGGTTGATGCCTTACCTGAAGAAATGCTATATCCTGATGAAACCGCTCTTTGGGAAGAACGGTTGGCTGCAATGAGTGAAGGGGCCGATACATTAGATTCTTTTTTGACGGATCAGATTGCCTTTTTGAAACGCCTCATTGAAAAGGCCAATAATGGACTTACCGTGGATGGACTTGATACAGATGGTTTCAATATTGCGAGTACCGTACGTACGGTGAAGCGTCAGGCCCCGTTAAATGGAAATAAGGGTACTAATAATGATTCAACATATGCTGCAGTACGTCAGCCTTTGAGTGAGGAGGAACTTAGCAAACTTGCAGATTGTCCAGCTTGTGGTCAAGGAAAATTACAGTTGCGTAAAGGTAAATTTGGTGAGTTTTATGGTTGCACAGAATTTCCTAAATGTCGGTATACGCAGCCAGTAGGTGGGACTAATCAAAATAGGCAAAACGGTGAAGGCCGTACTGCTAGTGGTACTAATTCACTTGATCCTCAAGTATCGATGGCTTTACAAGAGGCTCAAGCTAATGGCACTTTGGAATATAAGTGTCCTCGTTGTGGTGAGGGCTATTTAGTCCCTGTTAATCGCAATGGGCGCGTGAATTGGACCTGCTCGAACCAATTACAGTGCCGAACCATTGTGGCGGACGTGGATGGAAAACCTATTAAATTTTCTACCTGAGTATTATAAAAGGCTGTATCGTCTTGTCGAAACCTGCGTTCTTACGAACAATGGTTTTTTACAAGACGATACAGCCTTTTACTAATGAAGCTAGTAGAGAAATTTAATAGGCGTTCTCCCTTTTTCCCTGCAAGACGGAGATCGCTCTTTGATAAAGGATAAGGAGTTTAATGTTTAGCAAATTATGCCCTATCTCTTAGTAGGGTTTTATTGATGAGAAGAAAAGGGTTCTTGAGAAGGTATTTGAATAAGTAAATATAAAAAGAATGGCCCCACTCTTTAAGAGCCACATTGTTCGTTAGAACGCCAGTGGCTTGTAAGAGTGGGGCCATCCTTTTTATGCTAATAAGATAAAACAAGAACCTTTTCTTTTAGTTATAAATACCCTGGGAGATAGGGCACTTATTTACAGTCACATCCTTTACCGAGAGCGACGCCGTCTTGTATTCGCGCCTTTATGTCCAGTTGCTTTATGTCGTTTAGCTTTAGTCGCTTGATAATTAGATTTAATGGATGGTTTTTTAGTAGTTGTTGCTTTTTTAGGGGCTTGAGCACGACCTTTTGTTTTTACTTGCCCATCGGTTGTATATTTGGTTAAGGTAGCTTCAATAGCCCGTTCAATGCGGCGTAGCCAAGGCTCATCAGCTTGCGTAGCATAGGTAATGGCAATTCCACTAGTACCAGCACGGCCAGTACGGCCGATACGATGGATATAATAATCCACATCGTGAGGAACATCAAAGTTGTAGATATGACTAATTCCTTCAATATCAATGCCACGAGCCGCAATATCAGTGGCTACTAAAATTTGTGTACGAGCACGAGCAAAGTCACGTAAGATTTGAGTGCGTCGACCTTGTGTTAAATCGCCATGAAGTTCGCCAATATTGAAACCAGCGGCCGTTAATTCATAGGAAAGACGAATGGCTCCTTCTTTTTTATTGCAGAAAACAATAGCTAAATAAGGATTGTCTTCTTTAATTTGAGCCATTAAGCGCTCTAATTTTTCTTCAGGTTTTACCATGATAACACGTTGTTCAATTGTATCTAAGGTAACATTATTGCCTTTTACGGTGACGGACATTGGTTTTTTCATGTAAGCTTTGGCAAGACTGCGGATGCGGTCAGGTACGGTGGCGGAGAAAAGCAGTAATTGGCGATTGGCATTCGTTCGTTCAATGAGGGATTCTACATCAGGTAAAAAGCCCATGTGAAGCATTTGATCAGCTTCATCGAGTACGATGCGTCGAACAGTATCTAAAATTAAAGAACCTCGAGTTGCATGATCGAGTAAACGACCAGGTGTGCCAATGATTACATGAGGACGGCGGCCTAATTGCTGTAACTGCCCCTCGATAGTACGTCCACCAATCAGTGGAAGTACATCAACACCTAATATATCACCAATATTTTTTGCTTCGTCTGCAATTTGTTTGACTAACTCGCGAGTAGGGGCTATGATAAGCGCTTGCTCTTGAAAGACATCTACGTGAATACGTTGTAAGACTGGTAATAAAAAGGCTAACGTTTTGCCTGTACCTGTTTGGGCCATAGCGATTAAATCATGACCTTTAAAGGCTGGTGGAATGGCTTGCTCCTGAATTGGTGTAGGTTCTTTGATTCCCTGTTTTGCTAAGGCTTCAATTAATTCAGGTACTACACCAAGGGTTTGAAATGATTTCATATGAAAACTCCTTTATATGGTTACAGATAATATTTGAAATTTTAAAATGAGTATAGGAAATGGCACATATTAGAATTTAGAAGTTTGGTACATATAAGTTATGAAATGTGCCATATTATAAACAAAATAAATAAAATTATACGTTTATTATAGCATAAAATATATAGCCTGCGTTATAGACGTAGTTTTGGTGAAGTTATTATGAGTCATTTTAATGCATGGAATTTCAAAGATTGACCTAATTCGTTTGAAATTTGATATTGGTTAAACATTAAGTGAATACGTTAAATGATAAATTTATATATTAAGAATAAATTGAGAACTATTCTTTAATTGATAATGATTTGATAAGTGATTAAATTTAGGATTATTTTTAGATAAAGAGAAATTATATCAAATGAGAATGATAAGAATAGAGTGTAAGTACTTTATATATAGTTGCTAAAATAGTATATGATAATGAAAATTGAAAGAATTCTATATATATTGACATGATTCGATATTGCAAATCATTATTGAAATTATCCTCTGTTGTGATATAATTTAAGTGTAATTTTTTATCAGTATGTGTGGCGTTGTAGAACTAAACTTATGATAGAGATGAGTTTGTTTAGATTCAACCACAAGGAGGTGTAGGACTGTGATCAAATCGTTGGCATCGATGAAACCAGGTGAAGCAGGTGTGATTAAGAAATTGCATGGATCTGGTAACATCAAACATCGTCTTGTTGACATGGGGTTAGTACCAGGGACTTTTGTGCGCGTTATGAAATTCGCGCCCTTAGGTGACCCAGTAGAAATTAAAGTGAAGAACTTTGATTTAGCCTTACGTGTTAGCGAGGCAGAAACTATTGACATTGAAGTAAGTCAGGAGGCCTAGGATGAGTGAGCAAAATACCACATCCATCCGCATTGCATTAGCGGGGAATCCGAATTGTGGTAAAACGACAATTTTTAATAATATTACCGGTGCTAAGCAGCATGTAGGTAACTATCCCGGTGTAACCGTGGAAAAGAAAGAAGGGGAATGTACTTTTAGCGGTAAAGATTTACTCTTTATTGATTTACCAGGTACATATAGCTTAACAGCCCGTTCCTTAGATGAATTAGTAGCTCGTAACGTCATTATCAACGATGAACCAGACGTGTTAGTTAATGTTATTGATGCCTCTAATTTGGAACGTAACTTATATTTAGCGGCGCAATTATTAGAATTGGAACGCCCGTTGGTTATGGCTCTTAATATGTCTGATGTGGCTAAAGATATGGGCGTAAACATTGACATTAAGAAATTAAGTGAATTAACAGGCGCTACGATTGTTGAAACCATAGGCCGTGACAATGTGGGTACTAAAGAATTGTTACAGGCAGTTATTGATGTAGCGAAAGAGGCTAAAAAACCAAGTGCTACTATTGATTATGGTCCAACATTAGAACCAGCAATTGATGAAGTTATGGTGGAGCTTGAAAAAGCGGGAACTATTTCGTATCCATTGCGTTGGGTAGCCATTAAGTTATTAGAAGCTGATGCAGACGTAGTAAAAAAAGTACAAGCTTTTGATCATACTGAAGCAGCTTTGGCTAAAGCAGAACAGTGGCGTGAAATATTAAAAGATAAAGTAGATTTAGAAATTATATTCCAAGAATTCCGTCATAGTTTTGCTGTAGCTACTTATAATGATTCTTTACAAGGCACACCGAAAGAAATTGAAACAAAATCGGATCGTTTAGATAAAGTGTTGACACATCGTGTGTTAGGTTTGCCTATTTTCATGATTGTTATGTGGTTATTGTTTAACTTCGTTAATGAAGTGGGGGCGTATCCACAAGGCTGGATTGAAGATGGCTTTACTGCTTTAGGTGAATGGGCGACAACGGTGATTCCAGAAGGACAGTTACAGTCGTTAGTTGTGGATGGTATTATAGCTGGTGTTGGCGCCGTATTGAGCTTTGTACCATTAATTGTATTATTATTCTTGGGGATTGCCTTCCTTGAAGATACTGGCTATATGGCGCGAGCAGCGTTTGTAATGGACCGCATCATGCGTGCTTGTGGTTTACATGGTAAATCCTTTATTCCACTTTTGATTGGCTATGGCTGTAGTATTCCTGCTATTATGGGGGCCCGTATTTTAGATAATAATCGAGATCGTATGATTACGATTTTAGTGTCGCAGTTTATGACTTGTAGTGCGCGATTGCCAGTATATACTTTGTTTATTGGGGCCTTCTTCCCAGTAGCGCAACGTGGTACGGCACTATTTGCCATTTATTTTGCAGGGATTATCTTAGCCGTTGTTATGGCTAAAGTATTCCGTAAGTTCTTATTCCCAGGTGAGTCTGAACCATTTGTAATGGAATTACCACCTTATCATATGCCAACTTTGAAAAGTGTGTTAATGCATATGTGGGAACGTGCTTGGTTATATGTTAAAAAAGCGGGTACATTTATTTTAGCCGCTTCCGTGTTGATTTGGTTCTTAGCATCCTATCCTCAAGAGGTTCAATACTCTGAAGATTTCGATGCAGCTCGTGAACAAGTAACACAGGAATATCAGGCGAAAGACGATGCAACCTTGTTACAATATGGTATTGCTACTGAAGCACAGAAAGAACCAATTATGGCTCTTGTTGATCAGATGACAACCATTCAAGAAGAGCAGGATGCAGCAGCTGAAGAAGCTGGCGTAGAAGAAGAGGAAATTGGTGATGAAGGGTTGAATGGTCAAGTGGTTGAAACTTCCACAGAAGAGGAAGTAGCTCCAGAAGTACCTGATTACTTTAATGATCTTCAAGTAGCTAATGCAAGCGAATTTCCAGTTGCTTGGGCCATTTACTTAAATAACCAAGATAAAGAAGAAGCTCTTGGTGAAATCGATCAAAAAGAAGCGTCTGAAAAATTAGAAGGTTCTTATGTTGCTATGATTGGTAAAACGATTGAACCAATTATGCGTCCACTAGGGTTTGATTGGAAGATGAGTGTATCTTTGGTAACAGCTTTGGCTGCTAAGGAAGTTATGGTAAGTACACTCGGCACAATTTATGCAGTAGGTGCTGATGAAGAAAATGAAAAACCATTACAAGAGTACTTACGTACTGATCCATCCTTTACACCACTTGTTGCGGTAGGTTTAATGATGTTTGTGCTTATCTATCCACCATGTTTTGCGGCTATGGCTGTCTTTAAACGTGAAGCTGGTGGCTGGGGCTGGTTAGGCTTCTTTATGGTGTACTCAACGGCTCTTGCTTGGGTGGCAGCATTTATCGTATATAATGGTGGTCACTTACTTGGACTTCATTAATAAAATATTGATTTATTAGATTTAATGAATTGAAATGGTTAGGCGCTGTTCGTTAAGTAATTAGTTAGTTTCCATTAATTGTTAAATGAGAATTAACCGATGATACTCATTGAGAATGCTTATACAGACAAGCTTTTCTCAAAATTATTTTAAAGTGGTATTGATAAAATGAGAAAGATGGTGTATGATAATGGAGAACCTAATAGTTTATCTTATCGGATTAATCGCTGTATTATTTGTTATTCGCAAAGCTTACAAGACTGTATCTGGTAAAGGCGGTTGTGGCTGTGGTTGCGGTGGCAATAGCACTGGCAAGAAGGATCATGAATCATCCACTGGTTGTGGTTGCGGTTGTGGGTGTAGCGGTAGCAAATAAATAAAATATTACAGTAAGTACTGGTGAATACAGGGTATTCCGAAGATTTACGGCAGAAGTAGCCAAGGTTCAGTGAGGTGAGCCTTGGCTATTTTTATAAACATAGGGAGTAAAACATTTTAGTTTCACTGTAAAATGTTTTACTGAGGGTATAATTTACTGAAAGAGAAAGGTGAGATTTTTATGTTTAACGTAGACAAAAACAAAGTAAAAAATGCTAATTTATTTGCAGCTGGTTTAGCGCTTGGTACAGTAGGTTTAAAAGTATTAACCAGTAAAGATGCTAAAAAAGTATATGCTAATGTAGTGGCTGCTGGTCTTCGCGCTAAAGAAAGCGTTATGGAAACAGCTGAAAAAGTACAAGCTTCTAGCGGTAGTATTTTAGCAGATGCTCAAGAAATTAACGAAAATCGTCGTAAAGAAGAAGCGTTATTTGAAGAAGAAGAAGAAGAAAAGGGTGAATAATTAATATGTTGAAGTTTTCGGTTATTCAACGATTATCGAAACGTCTTCATGTTAGATGCACCGGTCGCTTATTTAATGATGCAGAAGCTGCCTATGTAGAGAGTATTTTAATGCAGCAACCTGCGATTGAAAAAGCACAATTCTTTACTCGTTCACGGGATTTAATCATTCAACATACTGGTGATGAAATTGCTGTGCGTGATGCTTTGGTAGCTCTTAATACATTAGATTTTACTCAGGCCCCCGCATTGACAGAATATTCACCAAGATTGGTTAATAAAAAGTATAAAGAGTCTATGCTTAATCAGACCCTTGTGTACTTAGGTAAGAAACTACTATTGCCAGCACCCATTAATATGGTTTGGTCGTGGTTTAATGCCTTGAAGTTTGCTAAAACAGCAGTGACTATGCTATGGCATCGTAAATTAACCGTTGAAGTACTAGATGGTGTAGCGATTACTGTATCCTTATTGCGTGGTGACGTTTCAACCGCTGGGGCGATTATGTATCTCCTTGGTATTGGTGAAACTTTAGAAGAGTGGACGTTACGTAAATCTGTACTTAATTTAGCTGAAAGTATGTCTTTAAATGTTGATAAAGTATGGGTTAAAGTTGATGGCGTAGAAGTGAGTCGTCCGGTTGCTGAGGTAGTAGAAGGTGATCAGGTGGTACTTCGTCAAGGTGAAGTTGTGCCATTAGATGGCGTAGTGCTTGAAGGCGTCGTACTTGTTAATGAAAGCTCTATGACAGGTGAACCTGAACCGGTTCGTCGTGATGAAGGTTGTTCTGTTTATGCGGGCACAGTCGTTGAAGAAGGCACTTGTGTTATTGAAGTGAGAGGGAATTCTAAGTCTTCGCGCTATGAACAGATTGTAGCTTTGATTGAAGAGTCGGAACAGATGAAATCGGGCATGGAACAAAAAGCCTTTCATATGGCCGATAAATTAGTGCCTATTAGTTTTGCAGGGACTCTTTTGACCTATCTTTTAACGCGTAACACCATGAAAGCATTATCCTTCTTAATGGTGGACTTTTCATGTGCTTTAAAACTGAGTATTCCATTGGCGGTATTGTCGGCTATGGAAGAAGCCTCTAAACGCGGAATTACCGTTAAAGGTGGTAAATATTTAGAGCAAATTGCAGCCGCTGATGTAATTGTATTTGATAAGACGGGCACACTAACAAAAGCAGAACCTGTTTTTGAAGATATTATTACCTTTGATGGCAATGATGCCGATGATATGCTTATGCTAGCGGCTTGCTTAGAGGAACATTTCCCTCATTCTATGGCAAAGGCTGTTGTGAATGCGGCTGAACAACATAATTTACCGCATAAAGAAAAACATTCCTCTAAAGTAGAATATATCGTAGCACATGGTATTGCTTCTAAAGTGGGCAATCGTAAATGTCGTATTGGGAGCGCTCATTTCATTTTTGATGATGAAAAGACTGTGATTCCAGACGGAGAACAAGATAAATTTGATAATTTACCAAGCGGTTTCTCTCATTTATATTTAGCTATTAGTGGTCGTTTAGCGGCTGTGTTACTTATTAAAGATCCAATTCGTGAAGAAGCTAAACAAGTCATTCAAGATTTACATGATTTAGGCATCAAAAAAGTTGTCATGATGACGGGCGATAGTCAGCGAAATGCTGAACGAGTGGCTCAAGAAATTGGCATTGATGAAGTACATGCCGAAGTATTGCCTGGTGATAAAGCCGCCTATGTAAAACAGGCGAAAGAAGAAGGCTATACAGTGATGATGATTGGTGATGGGATTAATGATTCACCAGCTCTATCAGAAGCACATGTAGGCATTGCTATGAATGAAGGGGCTCCTATTGCGCAGAAGATTGCGAATGTAACAGTATCTTCTGATGATTTAAGTAGTATTGTTGACTTACGTCGTATTGCTATGAAATTGATGGATCGCATTCAGTTTAATTATAATTCTATTGTAGGGGTAAATGGCGCCTTAGTTGGATTAGGTTTATTCCAAGTATTGACACCAAGTACGACTGCATGGATGCATAATATGTTTACGCTAGGCATTGGTCTGCGTAGCATGACACCATTATTACCAGCTAAAAAAGACAGTACTGATGAAATGGCTATTGAGACAGAAGCTCAAGTTGTAGCGTAAGGGTTATATATGGGCGGGTTTTCTTCGGAAAGCCCGCTATTTTTGTTGAGTTTTCAGGGCGCCTATAGTAGAATAAAACTATTGAATTGTTGATTTGGGAGGTTTTGACATGAAAGTCCTCGTTGATATTTTGGGGCGCACCTTTTTTATGAGCTTTTTTATAATACTCGTACCCTTAGGTGCCTATACAATACATAATGGCTCTAGCGCAATGGTAGCCTTGGTTAGTTATTTAGTGTTGTCTTTGTTAGTGCCCATTGCATATTTATCTTCAAAACGAAGTGGTTTTGGGCCTGAGGAGAAGCGCGTGAGTCGTCTTGCGTATATCGTTGGTTGGATATTAGTCCAATTAGGAACTTATCAGAGTTTCTTTGTAGGAGATTTTTCTTTTTTATGGGCGTTGCCAAGCGTGGGCCGTGATGTAGCCTTTGTCATTGTTATGTATGTGCAAGTGGCCCTTTCATTAACGGTGGGATATATACTAAATAGCTTAGTTCGTAGGAGTGCAACAAAATGATAAAAAATTTATTTCGTATGTTTATATTGTGCGCTGTTATTATTGTGCCAATTTCAATGATTGTATTGGCTACGCAAGGAGCGACCTTAGGCATGGTGGCATTTTTGATACTTGCTTTATTGGTGCCATCTATTTTGCGTCGTCATAATCGTTTAGAAGGATTAGTGACGTACCCTTGGCGCAGTGGGCTATATGTATACAGCTGGCTTTGGTGTTTGACATTTTTCTTTTTAGGGGACAGCGTCATTCCTTTTACAGTAGCGGCTGATAATACAGCGTTGGTCATTCTGACTTGGGTTGGCTTATTTGTAGTCGCGCTCTTTGCTATGATGTTAGTCAATGTGATTTTAACTATGTTTTTTAGTCGTCCTCGCTTTAATCGTTGGTTAGATGATTCATTAGATATGGCTGTTTATTCCTTGCCAGTGCCTATGTTGCTTTTAGGGGATGTACTCTTTTTAAATGTGCCAGATCCTGCATTGGCTGCTCAAATTAGTCCACAAGTCTTTGGATTTTTACAGTTATGGCTATATGGTTTTGTTATTTGGACTATGGCTGTGATTGCTATCTATTTACATCCACGATTTGGTGAAAAGCAGGGCTTACGTTTAGGGCGTATTATGCTAACCGCATTGGCTTGGTTAGCCATTAATGGACATTTAATGTATGGCTGGAAACCTGACTTTGCTATGGAGTTGTTATACTTTTTGATGCCTGTGTTCCAAGGAAATTTGCTAGTTTATATTACCCCAGGGGTACTTGAATTTATTGTATTAGCACTTTCTGTAGGATTGGGCCTTCGTTTGGAAGATGGCATTGCTAATTGGCAAGCTAAACGAGCTGCTAATAAGTAAAACCTTTGACAACGCGCTTTAGCTTGACAGAGCGCTTTATATTTAATAATATAGTAGATGATTTGCTAGTCGGTGACTGTCTGTATCGCAGATATTACATATGAAACGAACAGAACGATAACCAGAATAGGAATCATCTATTTTTTATTCGACTTATATCCATGGTGGAATAAGAACGGAGGAAGTACATGTCTAAAATAAACAATGAAACAACTAGCGATACGAATAAGCCGGTGAAAAATCCGTATGCTAAACAACGTTTTAGTTTACGCCAATTGACTGTTATTGGCTTATTATCTGCTTTAACTGTAGTCTTAGGGGTAACCGGTCTTGGTTTTATTCCCATTCCGCCAATTAATGCGACTATATTACATATACCAACATTAATTGGGGCGCTCTTAGAGGGACCAAAGATTGGTATGGTGATTGGCTTTATATTTGGTTGTTATAGTTTAGTCCAAAATATGATTCAACCTAATATAATGTCATTTGTGTTTTTAAATCCGATTGTATCTGTGTTACCACGCATGCTCATCGGTCCACTTAGTTACTTAGTGTATCGCTATTTACCATTTAAAAGACCTGTATGGCGAGTTATGCTAGCGCTATTTATGGGTACAATGATACATACTATTTTAGTAATGGGTTTAATTTATATTATTTATGCAGAACCATATGCAGCGGCTAAAGGAATTCCTGTGGAGAATGTGGCGAATATTGTTATTGGTGTTGCCGTTTTCCATGGTCCATTAGAAGCTTTAGCGGCTGTTGTGGTAGGGACTCCCGTAGTGATGGCGTTACGGGCTAAACTTAAGAAAGCTTAATAAAACTATGACTAAGACTAGCCCTGACGTGTTGTAAGGGCTTTTTTTATGGATATATTGATAAATGAACAAGTATTGGTTTGTCGTAATTTGAAAGGGTGATAGTATGAAAAAATGGCGAACGATAGGTCTTACGGCTGTATTAGCGGTAGGCGTTGTACTGGGGAGCGTATTATTAGGTGGTTGTGGCTCTAATTCGACAGAGTCTACCAAGAATGGATTAGCAGTTGTAACCACGGTGTATCCTGCGTATGATATAGCAAAACAAGTGGGCGGTGATAAAGTTAATGTGACTATGTTAGTACCACCAGGCACGGAACCTCATGATTGGGAACCAACAGTCAATGATTTAAAAGCTGTGGGGAAAGCAAAATTATTTATTTATAATGGCGCTGGATTAGAACCAACAGAAAAACTATTGGCGGCTGATATTATAAAAGAAGCAAAGCCCGTTGAATTATCGAGTGTAGTTGACGTGTTACCGAGCGCTACTACAAGCCTCGATAGTGAGACTGAAGCTATGCATCATAGCCACGAAGGGAATGGTGCAGAGGCGCATCATCATGAACTAGGGGCTAAACCAATTGCGGGAGAACACGAGCATCATCATGATACGGTAGATCCTCATGTTTGGTTAAATCCGATGAATGTGGCAAAAGAAGTAGATTTAGTTGTGAAAGCATTTAGTGAAGCAGATCCTGCTAATAAAGAGTATTACGAAGCCAATGGCAAAGCCTATAAAGAAAAATTAATAGCGTTAGATACGGCATATCATACGTTTGCTTCGCAAGTGGCTACTAAAGAATTGGTAGTGACTCATGAGGCCTTTGGTTATTTAGCAAAACAGTATGGGTTTACGCAGCTGGGCATTATGGGGGTAGCACCTGATGCAGAACCAACGCCAGAACGGATGGCTTCTATTATTAGCTTCGTAAAGGCCCATAAAGTGCAAGCTATTTTTAGTGAAGCCTTGGTTAATCCTAAATTAGCTAATGCTATTGCTGGTGAAACGGGCGCTAAGGTATATATGCTAAATCCAGTGGAAGGCTTAACAGAAGAGCAAATGAAGGCAGGTGAAAATTATTTGACTATTATGACACAAAATTTAACGGTACTTCGTGAAGCATTAGGTGTTAACTAAGAGCTTGTCTATTTCTCAATGTTATGTTCGTTATTGATATTTATCATTACAAACCTATTGCCCATTAGTATTTGACTATGATAAAATATGAGTAACAGGTAATAGTAATTTTAGGAGGTTGAAGCAAATGGCTAAACGTATTCGTACAATCAACACTGAATCTTTACAGAAAACTGCTAAAACTGGTGGCTGTGGTGAATGCCAAACTTCTTGCCAATCCGCATGCAAAACAAGCTGCACTGTAGGCAACCAAGTTTGCAAACAAAAATAAGATTTAAAACACGATAGTGATGAGAACGGACCTAATTGTTACAATGTAATGATTAGGTCTTATTCTCATATAACAATTAGGTTTTACCATATAATTGTGAAAGACTTGTTCTTATGTAATTCTTTCATATATGGTAGAACCTTTTTTTAAGACTCAAAATCAGATAGATGTAGTATAATATAGATGTAGTAATAACTATTAAATATATGGAGGTACCATGTTAGAATTAAAACCAATGATTCACAAATTCAAGATGAAGGATAAGTATTTCTGTCTTGATGTAAATAGTGGCATTATTCATGTAATCGATGAATTAACAGATCGCGTGCTAGATATCTATGATGGCACAAACCGTGCTGCAGTTCACGAAGCGTTAGATAGCGTCGAGTCGCCAGCTGAGCTTGATGAATTGTTAGATGAAATCGATGGTTTAATCAAAGACGAGATGCTCTATGCGCCAATGTCTGAAGATTTTAAACTCGTAGCCGCTGAGAAACCTATTGTAAAAGCCCTTTGCTTAAACATTGCTCACGACTGCAACTTAGCTTGCAAATATTGCTTTGCTAGCCAAGGGGATTACGGTGGTGTGAAACGTGAACTCATGAGTTTTGATGTAGCAAAACGGGCCGTTGACTTTTTAATTTCCATGAGTGGACCTCGTCAGCATTTAGAAATTGACTTCTTTGGTGGCGAACCATTAATGAACTGGGATGTAGTAAAACAGACCATTGAATATGCTGAAAAAGTAGGCGCTGAACACAATAAGATTTTCAAAATGACCATGACTACGAATGGTGTTCTTTTAACGCAGGAGAAAATTGACTACTTAAACGAACATAAATTAAGTATGGTCTTATCCATTGATGGGCGTGAAGAAGTGCATAATCACATGCGTCCAAGTGCTGGTGGTACCGATACGTATAAAACTGTAGCTAAGAATCTGATTAATGCTGTAAAACAACGTAATGGGCTAGAATATTATGCTCGTGGTACATATACTCATAATAACTTAGATTTCACAAAAGACGTGATAGCTATGTCCGATTTAGGCTTTGAACATTTATCTATGGAGCCGGTAGTAGGACAAGAAGGGGAGTATGTACTTCGCGAAGAAGATTTGCCAGCGTTAATGGAAGAATACGAAAAATTGGCTGATTTGTATTTAGAACGTCAAAAAGAAGGTTGGGGCGAGAAATTTAATTTCTTCCACTTCCGTATGGACCTATATCGTGGGCCATGTATGGCTAAGCGTTTGCGTGGTTGTGGTGCAGGCCATGAGTATATGGCGATTGTGCCAAATGGTGATATTTATCCATGTCATCAGTTCGTTGGTCGTGATGGCTATGTATTAGGGAATGTATATGAAGGACTTAAGAATTTTGATATTCCTCGTGAATTCCGTAATACACATGTATTTACGAAACCAACGTGTGCTCAATGTTGGGCTAAGTTCTTCTGTTCCGGTGGTTGTCATGCGAATAATGAAACTTTTACTGGGACTATTCATGAGCCATATGCTTTGGGCTGTGAATTACAGAAGAAACGAATTGAATGCGCTATTATGATTCAGGCAGAATTGGATGAATTGCGTGAACAAGGGATTGTGCCAAAAGAGGATCCAGCGTTTCAGGAGCGTAAACAACATAATTGGATGTAATCGTAACAGGACTAAGTAGCATAAGTAGTAAAGGAACTATGTATGAAACGACAAGGTATACGATTTACAGGCATTGTACAGGGGGTCGGCTTTCGCCCCCTTATTGCCGTTATAGCGAGAGAGTTACATTTAGTAGGCTTTGTATATAACGATGATGCGGGGGTATATACGGAAGTTCAGGGCAAAGATGAAGCCATTGATTTTTTTGTGGAACAAGTCCAGACTCGTAAAGGGCCATTAGCTCGTATTGATACTGTCACGGTAGAAGATTTACAATTAGGGGAAGAAACACTATTTGTTATAGCGCCGTCACCAGCAGGTAAACAGCCCGCTACTTTTATTGGGGCCGATACGGCACCTTGTGAAGCGTGTCGTAAAGAACTGCATGATCCTATGAATCGTCGCTATCATTATAGTTTTATTAATTGCACTCATTGTGGGCCAAGATATACAATTGTTGAAACGGTGCCTTATGACCGTCAGTTTACATCGATGAAGACATTTCCGTTTTGTCCAGCTTGCAAAGCTGAATATGAAAACGAAAGTGATCGTCGCTATCATGCAGAACCTAATGCATGTCCTGTTTGTGGCCCTCAATATAGCTTATATGAAGTAGTAGATGGTCAATGGCAATCGGTTAAAAGTGCTTCCGTTAATGATGGTACTAGTAATAACGCTAGTCAAGATGTGGATGAGATAACAGAAGGCTGGTCTTCAGTACAAATAGATCCGTTAACTTTGGGCCGTGATTATGTGATGACAGGTCATATTATAGCTTTTAAAGGGGTTGGTGGTTATCATTTAGTCTGTGATGCTACGAATAAAGAAGCTGTACAGCGTTTACGAATTCGCAAACAAAGACCGCATAAACCCTTAGCTGTTATGGTAGATTCTATGGAAACAGCGCATCAAATTGCGCACATAACACCGGAAGAAGAGGCTTTGTTAACATCGTCTGCTAGACCGATTGTATTACTACCACAGAAAAAAGAAGCGCCCGTTGCTTGGCAGGAAGTGGCACCTAACAATCACTATATTGGTGTTATGTTACCCTATGCACCCGTTCATGAAGTGTGGCTACCACCAGGCGCTATTTGGGTGATGACCAGTGGAAATCATAGTGGTGAGCCCGTTATTTTTGAAGATGAACAGGCAAAAGAGAAGCTTATGAATGTAGCCGATTATTTTTTGGTACATAATCGGCGTATTGTGGCATCTGTAGATGATTCTGTTATTGAAGTGGTAAAAGGAGAAACCTTACCCATTCGACGGAGTCGTGGCTATGTGCCTACTTCATTTAATGTTCGCTTGCCACAACAAGGCCACAAAACAGTGCTCGCTATGGGCGGGGATTTAAAAAATGCCTTTGCTATGAATCGTGGTGAAGCGGTGCTTATGGGTCCCCATATTGGCGATTTAGCGAATGAAGCGATGAATAACAGCTTAGTTTTTACGATTGAACGCTATAAAGATTTATTTGGGTTAGAACCACAAGCGGTTGTGGCTGATTATCATCCGCAATATTTTTCTAGTCAATACGGAAAGTCTTATAGTGAAACCCATGATATTCCATTTATTCAGGTGCAACATCATCATGCCCATGTGGCGGCCGTTATGGCGGAATATGGGTTGCAAGAAGAACCTGTTCTCGGTATATGTTTTGATGGCACTGGCTATGGCCTTGATGGAACAATTTGGGGTGGTGAATTTTTACTCTGCCAAGGTGCTACTATGCAGCGGTTGGCCCATGTTCATGGGGCGCCATTGCCTGGTGGTGAAGCGGCGGTAAAAGAACCGTGGCGCCAAGCTCTGTGGTATATACGTGCTACTTATGGAGAGAATATACCAACTTGGTTAGAACCGTGGCTCAATCATTTACCACTAAATTGGCAATTGTTAGATCAAATGATGACCCATGGTATGCCTATGGTACAAGCGAGTAGTGTTGGCCGTTTATTTGATGCCGTAGGCTCTTTGTTAGGCCTTGGCAATGTACATACCTTTGATGGGCAAATTGCTATGAGTTTAGAACAATTAGCTTATGGTGAGAGAGGTAAAATTAAGGAATTTACTTTTGATGGTGAAATTCTTGATTTTAAACCATTAGTACAAGATATTATAGGCCATTTAGGTGATGGTATTTCTAAGCGAGTACTGGCGGCCTCTTTTCATAGGACCTTAGCGTATGGAATTACAGAGACTATGGAATATCTCTGTTCGTTATATAACATTAAACAAGTTGTTTTATGTGGTGGTGTATTTCAAAATCGGCGCCTCATAGAAGAAATGATGAATATTAACCATGATCAAGTCATGTTATTGCCACGGCAAGTACCGCCTAATGATGGTGGTTTGGCGTTAGGGCAACTATGGCTTGCTCATCAGCGGTTAGTGCATACATAATCGGTTTAGGTTTATGTATCACTAGCAGATAGTTAGGAGGCAATATTATGTGTTTGGCAGTACCAGCTCAACTCATTAAAGTGAATGAATTTATTGGCACTATTGAACTAACGGGAGTTACCCGTGATGTAAATCTTATGTTGGTGCCAGAAGCCAAAGTAGGTGATTACGTACTTGTGCATGCTGGTTGTGCCGTGCAAGTAGTGGATGAAGAAGAAGCAAAAGCTACAATGGATGCATTTAGGGAGTTGGAAGAACTTGAAGAAAATTACTTTGCAGGAAAAAACGCAGGTCGCTAAGGAACTGCTTAAGGAAATAGAAGCCCTTCATACACATGGTGAAACGGTACGTTTCATGGAAGTGTGTGGCACCCATACGGTAGCTATTTTCCGCGAGGGCATTCGTCAATTATTGCCAAAAGGCATTGAACTTGTTAGTGGTCCCGGTTGTCCCGTATGTGTAACCGATCAAGTCTATATGGACAAAGCGTTAGCATATGCAGCTATGGATGATGTGATAGTCGCTACCTTTGGTGATATGCTTAAAGTGCCTGGCACCCATAGTAATTTATGGGAAGCGAAGAGTCAGGGCGCCCACATTCATATTATCTATAGTCCGATGGAAATTATTGAACTCGGTAAGGCAAATCCTAATAAAAAAATTGTTTTTCTAGCCATTGGGTTTGAAACGACGATTGCTGTTATTGCGGCGGCTGTAAAAGCAGTGGCTATGTCAGGGCTTACTAATGTCTTTTTCTTAGTGTCGCATAAATTAGTACCACCAGCATTGCGTGCCTTGGCGAAGCAAAAAGAAGGTCATTTAGACGGCTTTATTTTACCTGGGCATGTGAGCGTTATTATTGGGGAAGAACCCTATGGATTTATTCCTACGGAATGTCATATGCCGTCTTGTATTGCAGGCTTTGATGGTCTTGAAATTTTAGCGGCTGTTCGCGATTTATTAGCTCAACGTAAGAGTGGCCATTTTTATGTAGGTAATCAATACAAGTCCGTAGTAGCTAAAACGGGAAACCCTGTGGCGGTCAGGTTAATGGATGAGCTCTATGAAGTAATTGATGATACGTGGCGTGGTATTGGTGTGATTCCCCAATCTGGTCTTCGGTTGAAGGGGGCGTATGCCGCTTTTGATGCAGAAAAAGCAATTCCTTTAGGACCGATAGAAAGTGGTGGTGTCCCTAAAGGCTGTCAATGCGGACGGGTGTTACAAGGTTTAATTCGTCCAGATGAATGCGGTTTATTTGGTAAACTTTGTACAGCAGACCATCCAGTAGGGGCTTGTATGGTATCTGTGGAAGGTAGTTGTGCAGCGTGGTATAAATATGGTCGTGCCAGTGGTGGTATGACTTGGGAAGAATAGGAGGCTAAGTATGGAAGAAACAATACGTTTAGTCCATGGGAATGGTGGTCGTTTCAGTCATGAACTGATGGAACGGTATATTATGCCTCATTTTAAAAATGATACCTTAGCTAAACTTCATGATGGGGCCCAGTTTGCTGTGCCTGCTGGCCGTATGGCCTTTACAACAGATTCTTATGTAGTAACACCCCAATTTTTCCCTGGCGGTAATATTGGGAAACTCGCTGTTTGTGGTACCGTCAACGATTTAGCTATGAATGGGGCTAAGCCTTTATACCTTAGTTGTGGGCTGATTTTAGAAGAAGGGCTATCTGTAAAGATACTAGATACCGTATTAGCTACCATGGCACAAATGGCTAAGGAAGCAGGTGTGTCTATTGTGACCGGCGATACTAAAGTAGTTGAAAAAGGCGCTGTTGATGGACTCTATATTAATACGGCTGGTGTTGGGATGATTCCTAACCACATTCATATTGATCCCGTTCGTGTTAAGCCAGGCATGAAAATTATTGTGTCTGGTTCTCTTGGTGATCATGCTATTGCTGTTATGGGCAGCCGTTATGATTTGGCGTTGCCTGAAACGATTAAAACTGACTGTGCGCCACTTAATCATATGGTAATGGCTGTACTGGATGCTATAGGTGATAAAGTAGCCGTTATGCGTGACCCTACTCGTGGTGGTTTAGCTACGACTTTGTATGAAATAGCGGAACAGGCGCAAGTAGGTATTCGAGTCGATGAAGATACTTTGCCTATTCATGAGGAAGTTGTATCTGTGTGCAGTATTTTAGGCTATGATCCATTGTATCTTGCTAATGAAGGCAAAGCCGTATTTGTAGTTGAGGCTGAGGTCGTTGATGAAGTGCTAGATATACTTCATCATACAGAGTATGGTCGTGAAGCGGTGTGCATTGGTGAAACCTTGAGTGCGAATGCAGGTAAAGTAGGCCTTAAAACTGCTTTGGGTGGAGTACGCTTGCTCGATCAATTGGGAGAAGATCAAGTACCGAGAATTTGTTAACGCGTGTTTAGATATATATTGGAAAAAGTTAACTATTGTAGATTGGCATAGGTTATAGTTAAAAAATGAATAATTTTTGAAAAAAGAAGTTGTAAATCAGTGTTTGCAACTTCTTTTTTTGTTTATAAATTAAACGATTCGTGTAATTATTATTTGGTGTACGTGAAGTATGGATGATATAAAAATTATAATGAATACAAGTTTTATATAGATTGTGATGGATATATTTAAATAAATAAATTTACTAGTGTACACTGGAAAAATACAACGGGGGGGGTAAACGTCTACTGGCAATTGACTATATCGAATCAATTAGTTTATGATAGAAAAGTAAAGATGTGTGAATTTTTAGTTAAGTGATTCATACGACATATGATTTCATAGATAGTAAGTTATTCTGAACCTTTAATAAAGTTATGATGAATTAATGATAGTTGGAGGGGATGGTATAAGAGGTGGAAGATAAAACGGATTTTTTTATCTTTTAGTTGTGTGTTAAATTGAAAGGAGTTTTAGCGTGGCTAAAAATTCTAAAAGTTTTAGAAAAATTGGTGTTGCGTTAGCAGTTAGTGCCCTAACAGGCAGTGTAATTGGTACTACTTGGGCAGCTACTAATGTGGCTGGTACAGGGAATGGTGTGGCTTTAGGTGAAGGCGCTGCAGCCACATCTAACGACGCAAATACATCTATTGCCATTGGTAAGGACTCAACGTCTAAATATGATGGTAGCATAGCTATTGGCGATGGTTCAGAGGCTGTAGGAAATGACTCCATCGTTATTGGTAAAGGGGCATCGACTATCTCAGGCCCAGGTATTGCCATTGGTAGTGGTGCACATGCACAAAACGATGGGAATTTAGCTATTGGTGTAGGTGCTAAGTCTGTTGGAAAAAAGAGCATTGTAATTGGTGAGAACACTAGTGCAGGAAGTGGTAGAAGTATCGTATTAGGCTATAATACTCATACTTCAGGATATACAACTAATGCTATTGCCATGGGTGAGAATATTAAGTTGGATGGCAATTATTCAGACTTAATTTCTATTGGCTCTGAGTCTAATGCCCAAGGCATTGGTTCGATAGCGATTGGTGGAGATTCGACTATAGCGGCACCAGTTACTGGAGCAGTGGCATTAGGTTATGGTGCTGCTACAACTGCTGAAGGTGGCGTTGCTTTAGGACGAAGTTCTGTAGCTAATCGTTCTGCTGGTAGTTATGGTTACATTCCTCAAAGTGGCGATAAAATAGGCTATACAGGCCGTATCGGGGGTATTTTACCAGATCGTGAAGCTGTATTTACTGCTCAAAAGCCAGCTAATGTGGATGACTCTGTATATAAATCTACAGATGGTGCAGTGAGCGTTGGTAGAGAGTCTTATGTTGGTCAAAATGGTAATGTCGTGCCAGTTAGCACTCGTCAAATTACCAATGTGGCAGCCGGTGGACAAGATACTGATGCAGTTAACGTACGTCAGTTGAAAGATTTGAGTGCTGCTGTGGGGACACAGTTGGCAACTAAGTTGGATGCTAATGCCTTTCAGTATGTATCTATTAATTCTTCGGAAGCTGGCAATAAAGATAATAAAGGTGCAACAGGTGGTAACTCCGTCGCTATTGGACCTAATGCTACAGCTACTGCCGTATCCAATGTAGCCATTGGTGAAGACAGTGTTGCGGGTGGTAAGGGTTTCGCTACAGCATTAGGTTCTGGTGCAAAAGCTGAGAATACTGGTGCAGTAGCTATTGGCTCTAGTGCTAATGCCACGGGTTCAACAGGTATTGCTATGGGTTATGAAGCAAAAGCTACAGGAACTAATGCTGTTGCGCTAGGGATGCGTTCACAAGCAACTAGCTATGGTATTGCTATTGGGCAGGCTAAAGCATTATCTCAGTCGGCGATTGTACTTGGTGATGCAGCGAATATAGATAATGCTAGCGCATATGCAATCGGCATTGGTGATGGTGTTTCGGTAACTAATACTAAACAAGCGGTTGTTGCAGGGGTAAATGCTAAAGCTGATAATTCGCAGCAAGTGGTTTTATTAGGCTCTCAAGCAAATGCAACAAATTCTGGTAACTCTGTTGTTATCGGGACAAGTGCTTCCTCTAATTCTGTAGAGACTGTAGCTATTGGTAAAGGTACAATTATTACTGATAAAGCTGCATCGTCTTTAGCAATAGGTAACTCCGCCTATATTGGTGAAATGACGCCAGTTGATCCGGGTACTAAGCCAAGTGATACATCCAATCCAGGCTACCGTAATATAGGGACTAGCGAAGAAGTAATGACGAATCCATTGGATAAGAGTAAATATTATTTCTCTACAGCTGTAGGTACTGATGCTAAAGCTTTTGGCTATCAAAATACAGCATTTGGCGCTGGTGCTGAAGCACATAATACAAACTCCTTAGCCTTAGGATTTATTGCCGTAGCAAAAGGTGATTTTTCAGCTGCTATTGGTAGAAATACTAAGACTGATGGTACTTATGCTACTGCAGTAGGCTTTGATGCTGATGCTATTGGCGAGTCAACTCTTGCATTAGGTAGTCGTGCACGTGCTAATAAGGTAGCTGGTGTTGCACTTGGTACGGATTCTATTACTAATGTAGATAAAGGCTCTTTTGGTTATGATCCATCTGGTAAACAAGCAGACCTATCTGCATTCTTAGGTGATCAGAAATCAGTTTATGATACATTACAAACTGATATTGCTACAGCTCAAGGTGAAGTAGATACCGCTCGTCAAGCAGTGATTGATTTGCAAAACTCTAAAAACGGTAAAACTGCTGAAGAAATTGCTGAAATAGATAAAAACTTAGCTTCTGCGGAAACAACTTTAGATGAAAAGAAGGCAGCCTTAACAGCTAAAGTAACTGAAGCTAATAAGATGGTATCTACATGGCAAGCTACTGCAGCTGGCGTATCTGTAGGTGATAGTGAAACAGGATTAACCCGTCAAATTAATAATGTAGCCGCTGGTACATTAGATACTGATGCTGTTAACGTGGCACAGCTCAAAGCGGCCAAAGTAGAAGTGGTGGCAGGCGATAATGTAACTGTAGATACAGATACATCAGCAGGCTATACAAAATACACTGTAAAATCTGTAGATACTGATACAAAAGTAGAAAATGGCGCTGCTACTTATAATGCAGATGGTACAGGTTCTATTACATTGAATACGAACCAAAATGGTACAACAGGCACAGTTACTATTTCAGGTCTTCAAGACAAGTTCATTACTGGCGCAAGCATGTCTGGTAATACCTTGACTATTAATCGTAATGATGGTCAAGCTTTTACTGTTAACAATATTGCGACTAAAGATGATGTTACATCAGCACAAACTCATTATGTAAGTATTAATTCAACTGAATCTGGAAACAGAGATAATAAAGGTGCAACTACAACAGGTGCTATTGCAATAGGTCCAAAAGCTGGGGCAACAAATTGGTATGATATTGCTATCGGCAATAATGCTAAGGCATCCGGTAGCTGGAGTGTTGCACTTGGTGCTGATACGAATGCATCTGGCAGTGTAGCAACTGCTTTAGGTTATGGAGCTCAATCTACGAATGCCCAAACTATTGCTATGGGGTATACAGCAACTGCTAGTGGGCCTCAAGCGACAGCTATTGGTAGGGAAGCAAAAGCTACAGGCCTAGTGGCTATTGCTCTAGGAACGCAATCTAAAGCAAATGCTGATGATTCTATTTCGATTGGACGTGGCACATCTGTTGTATCTCAAGGGGTAAACAGTATTGCTATTGGTCAAAAGGCCTATATTGGTCAACAAACAACAGCAGGTGGCACTCCTGAACAAGGTGTGCCAGATCATTCCTTATCAATAGTAGATAATGATACAAGCTCTGGTAAGGCAGATCAAGAATATATGAATTCTATTGCAATTGGTAATACTACTAAAGCATTTGGTTATCAAAATACATCTCTTGGTGCAGGTGCAGAAACATATGATACCAATACTACCGCAGTAGGTGTTGCTGCTAAAGCTAAAGGTCATTATGCTACAGCTATGGGCAAACAAGCCTATGCTAATGGTGAAGAAGCTACTGCACTGGGACATTGGGCACGTGCATATGGCAATAATGCCATTGCTATTGGTTCAAACTCTATTACTAGCACACTTGATGGAACAGGTGAAGTTAATAATGGTATAGCTATTGGACAACAAGCTCGTGTAGCGTCCAATAATTCCATTGCATTAGGTCAAAATTCTTTAGCGCTTGTTCCTACGGATTTAAAAACAGAAGCTTATTTATCTAAAGAAGTATTTAATGCAGAAAATGGCGTAGTGTCTGTTGGTAATGTTGAATACAAAGTTGGGGATGCAACAGTTACTGAAAATCGTCGTCGTATCACTAATGTAGCTGGCGGTGCTGATGATTATGATGCAGTAAACGTAGCACAGTTAAAACAACTTCGTGCAACTGGTACAAATTATGCTGGTGATGATACGACAAGAGTACACCGTGACTTAGGTGATGAATTAACTATTAAGGGCGGCGCTGATGTTTCTACTGCTGAAGCAAAAGCAAAATTAACTGATGGAAACATTGGTGTAGTGGCTAATAAGGATACTAATGGCTTAGAAGTTAAGCTAGCTAAAGATATTAATTTGACAGATAAGGGTTCTGTAGTCTTTGGTGATGGTGATACAGCACCTAAGTTAGATGCTACAGGATTAATACTTCCTAATACTGATGCTACTAAGACTGTAAAAGTGTCTACTGATGGCATTTCCGCTGGTTCACAAAAGATTACAAATGTAGCGGCAGGTACAGAGGATACTGATGCAGTAAATGTATCTCAACTTAATGCAGTAAAAACTTCAACAGATGATAAATTAGGGGAATTTACAGTAGGTACAGATGCAGCGGGTAATGCGAATGGTATTGATGTAGATAAGGACAATACACGTTTTGATATCCTCGGTGCTAATGGAAATATTACTACAACAATTGAAGGCCGTCAGGTTAAAGTAGGCTTATCTAATACATTAAACTTAACAGCTGATGGTAGCATTGCGTTTGGTAATGATGCTACAGCACCTAAACTTGATGCTAAAGGCTTAACAGTGTCTGATACAGTTAAGTTTACAAATGCGGGTATTTCTGCAGGATCTCAACAGATTAAAAATGTAAAAGCAGGTACAGAGGATACTGATGCAGTGAATGTATCTCAACTTAATGAAGTGAAAACTTCAACCGATGGTAAATTAGCTAAATTTACAGTAGGTACAGATGCAGCGGGTAATGCGAAGGGTATTGATGTAGATAAGGACGATACACGCTTTGACATCCTCGGTGCTAATGGAAATATTACTACAACAATTGAAGGCCGTCAGGTTAAAGTTGGTTTAACCAATACATTAAACTTGACAGATGCAGGTTCTATATCCTTTGGTGATGCTACTAATGCACCAAAAGTAGACAAAACAGGTTTCACGATATCTGAAAGCTTAAAATTCACTAATGCTGGCATTTCTGCTGGTAATCAAACTGTAGATAATGTGAAGAGTGCGATTTCTGATAAGATGGGTGAAACATTTACAGATAAGCTAAATGCAGCTAATACTGCTAATCCGAACTCTGCAGTAAATGTAAGCGATCTTAAGAATACAGCCGATGCATTAACTACTCAAATTTCAAATGCAAATACAGCAGCTAACAGCAAACTTGAAAGTTTCGTTGTAGGTGCAGATAAAGCTGGACAAACTGATGGTATTACAGTAGATAAGGGCACTGAAGGTAAAACAAATCGTTTTGATATTGTTGGGGCAAATGACAATATCACTACAGCAGTTAATGGCAACGCCATTGAAGTTGGCTTAGCAAAAGATGTTACATTAACAGATGGCAGTGTAACAACTACTAAAGATGGTATTACTACCAAAGTTGATGGTTCTGGTATTACTATCAGCCCATCTACTGGTGATGCAACTAAAGCGGTTTCTTTAACTAATGAAGGCTTAAATAATGGCGGTAATAAGATTACTAATGTTGCGAAAGGTACAGATGATAGTGATGCAGTTAATGTATCTCAATTAAAAGAGCTTGAAAGCAAACTCGGTGCTGCAGGTGATTTAACAACGGTTGACAAAGATGGCAATCCTGTTGTTAAAGGTAACGATGGTAACTATTACAATCCTACTGATTTAAATGAAGATGGCACACCAAAAGATGATGCTAAACCTGTTGATACTGCACTAGGTTCTGGTGCTGATACAAGTGGTCTTGGTTTAGATAATAAGGACAATGATAAACCGATTACTAAGGACGAAGCTAAAGACATTATTGGTGGTAAACCAGGTGCTGATGGTCAACCAGGTAAAGATGGTTTACTTGACAAAACGGGTCCATCTTTAAATAACTTAGTAACAGTAAAAGATCTCCAAGCACTAGCACAAGCTGGTCTTGACTTTGGTGGCGACACAGGTGAGGATGCACATCGTGCATTAAGCCAAAAATTAACTATCAATGGTGGCATTAGTGACGAATCTAAGTTAACTGACAATAACATTGGTGTTGTGGCAAATGGCTCCGATACATTAACAGTGAAGTTAGCCAAAGACATTGACCTCGGCAAAGACGGCAGTGTTACAACTGGCAACACAATTATCAACAATGACGGCCTTACTGTAAAAGGTGAAGACGGCAAACCTGGCACAACTGTTGGTTCTGATGGAATGGTTGTAAATGGTGATGATGGTAAACCAGCTACTACTGTTGGTAAAGATGGTATCTCCACAAATGGTAAGGATGGTATTTCTGTAAATGGCGAAGATGGCTCTTCTACAACTATCAAACCAGATGGTGTAACGTCCAAAGATCCAAATGGTAACTCCACAGTTCTTGGCCCTAATGGCGTAGAAGTGAAGGACAAAGACGGTAATACTGTTGTAACTATTAATGATAAAGGCATTTCTAATAGCAATGGTGGTCCAACTAATTTAAATGATGGTTTAAATGTGCCTGGTGGTTTAGTAGTAAAACCTGCTGAAAAAGTAAATGGTGAATATGTTCCTGGCACTGGTACTATTAGTGCAGAAGGAAATCGTATTCAAAATGTGGCACCTGGTATTGCGCCTACTGATGCAGTAAACGTAGGACAATTAGGTGGTGTGAAACGTGATTTAAATAATCGCATGAACACAATTGGTGCTCACGCAGCAGCTATGGCAGCGTTACATCCAATGGAATACTTGGAAGAAGAAAAATTGTCTATTGCAGCGGGTGTTGGTACATTCCAAAGTAAACAAGCAGTGGCAGTAGGTGCGTTCTACCGTCCAAATGATGACACAATGTTCAGTGTTGGTGGTTCTTTTGGTGGCAATGAAAACATGTTTAATGTTGGTGTATCCTTACGTGTAGGTCAAGATAGTGACTATGCAAAAGGTGCACAAAACTACAAACAAGCACCACTTAGCACCTTGACTGTTCTTGATGATAAAGTAAATACTCTTGAAAAAGAAAATGCTGCATTAAAAGATCAGTTAGAAACACAACGTGAACAGATTAAAATGTTGATGGAACGTTTAGGTATGTAAAATCGTTAAATTTTAGAATTAGTTAACAACGTCAATGTAAACTATTTCATTTCTAAGAGTTAACACAAAAATGAGAAGAGAGATACTAGATTATTTATCTAGTATCTCTTTTTTTGTCGTGTAGAAAAATTATGAGTGAAAGCTTAGATATGAAGTCTCTTTGGATTATTCGATTCGTGAAAATTAGATGATGTTTTGAAAGCAAATTGAAGATAATCGAATAGACAGAAATACTTAAAAGAAGTGGATTTATAAAAAAACATGAAATAAAGTGTGGTGTATAAATGAGAATATATCAAGTGAATAGGGATAAAATTTTATAGTAAAGTCGTATTGACGGATGAGAATTTAATGGTATAATTATTAAATGAAAAACAGATATGATTCTAATTTGGTTATTATTAAATAAAGTACTAAGTAAAGTATATAAATGAAGTTGGTTATATATAAATCCATTAAAAATAGGGTTAAACAGATCGTTAAATATTTTATTATCGTGTAAAGTCATTTTATATTTATTGTAAATATTTAAATAACTTATCTTTGTTTTAATATCTCATTCTTTTATATCATAAATAATAACTAGAAAGGTTTACTTAATCATCTTGATAAAGAGTTTTTGGATTAGGAAAGTATGAATCATACGTGTTTTGCATTTCTGTTGTGCAATGAGGTTGAAGTGAGGTTTTATAATGAAGACAAAAAAAGGATATACAATTTGCCTCTAAATTGGTAGCTACCATTTTAGTTGGTACAGTTGGCACTGGCTTATATAGTGCTAATGCAGCGGGTTTAACTGGTTCCTATGTAGGTATTGGTACAGCGCCAACTGATGCTACCGTAGTTAAGAGTGGTACAGAGTACAATGCGGATAATCTCGTTGGTAAAAATGTATTGATTGATTATCGTCAAACTAAACGTATGAATGGCGAACAAGAGCAAGATTTTTCTCGTATTCCTACAAATGATAACAAAAATGGTGAAGGTGTAGATGGTACAGCTACAGCTAATGATAGTAGAGCAGGTGTGGGTACAACTGCTATCGGTCTTGGTACTTATTCAACTCGTGAATATTCTACAGCTGTTGGTACCTATACAAGTGCTATTATGGGCAGTACGTCTGTTGGTTCCGGTGCTTTTGCCACTCAATATGGCTCTGCCTTTGGTCGTAACACCTATGCAAATAACAAGGCCGTTGCCGTAGGTGAAGCAGCTCGTGCCGCTGATGGCATAGCCATTGGTATAGGTGCTTCTGCTGGCCAATTCTACAAATACATTCAAAATGATGGCAGACAAAATATGGATTCTATTCAATACAGCATTGCCATTGGTCCTAATGCCACAGCCGTTGGTGGTACAGCCATTGGTGCTAAAGCAAAAACTAATAATCTCTATGGCGTCGCTCTTGGTCAAAGCTCTAGCGTTTATTACAATGGCGTAGCTTTAGGTGTAAGTGCTCAAGTGACTAGAGAAGGCAATGGTGGTGTTGCGTTAGGTACGTATAGTGTAGCTAACCGTGGTGCTGGTAGTATTGGTTACATGCCATTAGTTGATGGTGTGAAAGGTGAAGTTGCTGCTGATAATGCCACATTGGCTGGCTATATGGGCTTGTCTGATACTATTAAAAACTTTGAAACTACCTATAAAACTCAAATTGAAAAGTACAATGAACTTAATAAGGCTTATAACGACGCTTCAAGCGCAGAAGCAGTACAAAAACAGATTATGCTAGCAACTAAGGGGCATGATGATGCTGCGTATAAAGCTGCAGAAGCTGAATATAAAAGATTGAGCAAGGAAGCTGTAGCAGCTACTAATGCTCGTAATGCGTGGACTGCAGCTAACAAAGATTTCACTGCTGCTTTGGCAGAGTATGAAAGTGCATTAGCTCCATTTAAGGCGACTGATGGTGCCGTAAGTGTTGGCTCTACTTCCTATGTTGATGCTAAAACGGGTCAAAAATACCAAAATACACGTCAAATCATCAATGTAGCAGCTGGTACAGAAGATACTGATGCTGTTAATGTGGCACAGTTAAAAGAAGTAGAAAAAGTAACGGCTGATAAAATGTCCAGCTTCACTGTAGGTGATGGTAAAAAAGCTGCAGACGGTGAAGAAGCACCAGCAACTCTTACTGTAGATGGTGAAAAAACACATTTTGATATTGTAGGTGCTAATGACAACATTACGACTACAGTAGATTCAGATGGCCGTGCTATTCAAATTGGCTTATCTAATACGTTAGATCTCGGTAAAGACGGATCTATTTCCGTTGGTGCTAGTCCAGTAAAATTGGATGGTAATGGTTTAACTATTAAAGATGGTCCATCCATGACAAACAATGGTATTGATGCAGGTAATAAAACTATTACGAATGTAAAAAGTGATATTGCTGAAAAAGATGGAGCCGATTATTTAGCTAAATTAGAAAATGCTAATACTGCTAACCCTAATTCCGCGGTTAATGTAAGTGATCTTCAATCAACGGCTGATACTTTGAATAACAAAATTACCCAGACAGGTAATGATATTACAACAATTAATACCAATATCGGCAAACTTCAAGATGGTTTTAAAGTATCTGCAGGTAGTGTAACATCTGATGTGAAATTAGGTGGAGATACAGTGCCAACTATTACCTTTACTGGTGATAGTAATTTAACAGCTGAATTAGATGCCACTACAAATACAGTACAATATAAAATTAATAAAGATAATCTTGCAACCACTTTAGGTGATACATTCACTAAGATTGATGCATCCAATTTACAAGGTGATACCACTAATATCAATAATTGGAAGACTGTATTGGGTGTTACTGACGAACAATTAGGCCAAGCTAGTGCATGGAAGTTACAAGCAAATGGTAAGAATGAAACAACAATATCTAAAGATACAGTAGTAAACTTTGTAAATGGCACAGGCACAGAAATCAGTAAAACAGATAATACGATTACGGTAGGTCTAGATGAAACAACTAACACCAAGATTAACAACATTACTAATGTAACTGGTGATGTAACAAAATTAAAAGCAGGCTTTGATATTAAAGCTGGTACTACAACATCCAATATTGCCTTAGGTGGAGATAAGCCAACAATTACTTTTGCTGGTGATAGTAATTTAACAGCTGAATTAGATGCCACTACAAATACAGTACAATATAAAATTAATAAAGATAATCTTGCTACCACTTTAGGTGATACATTCACTAAGATTGATGCATCCAATTTACAAGGTGATACCACTAATATCAATAATTGGAAGACTGTATTGGGTGTTACTGACGAACAATTAGGCCAAGCTAGTGCATGGAAGTTACAAGCCAATGGAAAGAATGAAACTACGATTTCTAAAGACACTGTAGTAAACTTTGTAAATGGCACTGGGACAGAAGTAACTAAAGAAGGTAATACGATTAAGGTAGGCTTAGATGAAGCAACTAATACCAAGATTAATAACATTTCTAATGTCGTAAATAAAGATGGTAAGCTTAATATCGTAGGCGATTCTGATACAGGTGTTAAGGTTGAACAAGTAGATCCTAACGATGCTACACAAGGTGTTAAAGTATCTCTTGATGATAAAATCTCTGTTGGCGGTGAAGACGGAGTTGTTATTGGTAAACAAAAAGTAACTCCTAAAACTGCTGATGGAACTGGTGAGCTTGCAGAAAAAGAAGGTAAGTATATTACCGGCCTTGAAAATACTTCTTGGAACCCAGAAGTGAATGGTATTGTAGAAGACCGTGCAGCGACTGAAGGTCAATTACGCGATGTGGCAAATAAAATTAATGAAGTAGGCGAGTCTATTGGCAATGGTGATCGTAAATTTGCCGGAGATAGTGGTACTGCTACAGCGAAACTTGGCAGCGAAATTAGCATGACTGGTGGCGCTGATACTGCTAAATTAACGAATGGTAATATTGGTGTTGTTGCTAATGGCAGCAATTTATCCATTCAATTATCTCAAGATTTAACTGGCTTAAACTCTATCACAACGAAAGAGTTGACCAGTGAAAAAGCAACAATTGGCGATTTAAATGTTAATAATAGCTTCACCGTGGGCAAGGGTGATAATCAAACTGTTATTAATAATGATGGGATTAGTATCAAAGGCAAAGATGGTAAAGATGGCGTAAGTATCTCTGGTGAAGGCATTGATATGGGTGGCAAAACTATCACTAATGTTGGTGAAGCTACTAACCCTGGCGATGCTATTAGCAAAGGACAATTTGATAGAGAATTAAGTGAAGTGGTAGGTTCTGTAAACGATGGCATGGGGCAAATGAACAACCGCATGAATAAACTCGACAACCGCATGAATAAAGTTGGTGCTGGTGCAGCTGCTCTTGCTGGTTTACATCCATTGGAATTCAATCCTGATGATAAATTCTCTGCTGCTGTAGCTATGGGCAGTTACAAAGGCCAAGGCGCTGCTGCTCTTGGTGGGTTCTATCGTCCAAATGCTGATACTATGTTCAGTGTGTCTAGTACATTAGGTGATGAAACCATGTTTAACATTGGTTTATCCTTAAAATTCGGTGATAAAGGTGATGACATTTATCGTAACCCTAATGATACTTCATTCCGAGCCTTAACTAATGAAGTAGCTTCCTTAAAAGAAGAAAATAAAGCATTAAATGATAAAATGGTTGAAAAAGAAAAATCCTTTGAAGCAACGAATAAGGCATTAAATGATAAAGTAACAGCACAACAAGTTGAATTAGAACAGCAACGTGCATTAATTCAACAATTAATGGCTAAAGTTGGTATGTAATTTTTATTAGTAGTAAAAATTTCTAATTAACTAATATAATTTTATAAGTTTTTTAGTAAATGAAAGGCGACTTTGTTATAGCTAGCAAAGTCGTCTTTTTACATGACATAAGTTGTATTAAAAAAGGGGAGAGATATGAGATAGCTATGAGTGTAGAATGAGAGTTATTAAATAAATGAGTATCATTTATGTTATATTTCAAAAGTATTAAATGAGATTTATCTGAAAAATACTAATTGACACATTATTCATGTTGAATTATAATTTTACATAAATTTGTATTAAATGTGTTATTTATCAAATGTAATGCATTTATAGGTAAGATGAAGGTATTAGAGGCTTTTATCTATTAGGTAAAATTAGAATGGGAGAAAAAACATGAAAAAAACAGTTTTAAGTGCATTAGTAGCGACTACTTTGTTAGGTTCGTATAGTGTATTGGCACCGATGAAATTGCACCTCAAAATCTTGGTATGTATTCCTATGCAGCTGGTGATTATGCGTTAGCGGAAGCTGACCAATCTGTCGCAGTTGGCTTTGGTGCGGTTGTTTCAGCCGGTGAAAAAGATGCTGGTGTAAGTGGTGTGGCTATTGGTACGGGTAGCTATACAACAGCTATGGATGGTGTAGCATTAGGTTCTTACTCTGTAGCAGATCGTGCTTATGGTATGCATGGCTATGATCCTTCTACTAAAGGGCTTTATATTGGTGACGAAGAAATTTGGGTTGGTAGTGCAGGTGCCGTTTCAGTAGGAGGCGTTATTTCTGCCGAAGCTGAGAATGGCAATGAAGAAACTGCCATTATTACTCGCCAAATCACCAATGTAGCGGCTGGTAGTGAAGATACTGATGCTGTTAATGTAGCTCAATTAAAGAAAGTAGTAAGCTTAACAGATGCTAATAAAGAAGCAATTGCTTCCAATAAATCTGCTATTGAAGCTAACAGCTTAGCTATTGCTGACACTAAAGCTGAATTAAAACAGGATGTAGCTTCTGTTAATAATCGTGTAAGTAAGTTGGATAATCGTATGGATAAAGTAGGTGCTTCTGCGGCTGCTTTAGCAGCGTTGCATCCGCTTCAATTTAATGCTGATGATAAATTTACCGTAGCTGCTGGTTTTGGTAATTATAAAGGGGAACAAGCTGTCGCTCTTGGTGGTTTCTATCAAGCTAATGAAGATTTATTATTTAGCTTAGGTGGTACTTTAGGTGATGAAAAAATGGTCAATGCCGGTGTGTCCGTTCGCTTTGGTGAAAAAGGAGAAGCAGTACGAGTAAATGATCCAGAATCTGTTCGTCAATTGAACTCTGAAGTACAGGATTTACGCGCTAAAAATGCTAATTTAGAAACAACGGTAGCTGATCAACAGAGTCGCTTAGCTGCACAAGATGCTGAACTTCAAGCACAGCGTAAAGTGATTGAACAATTAGTAGCTAAAGTAGGTTTATAATTGTTTAACATTTCTTAAACAAACGATAACAATCCTATATAATACTATTAATAGGAAAACCTTCTATGATACAATATTGTATTATAGAAGGTTTTTTATTTTTATAGCAGGTTTTTTATTTTAAGAAATTTCATGAAGAGGCATGCTAGTGTATGATAAGGATGTTTTATGAAAGCGGAAACTAAGATAAAAGTAATAATAGGCATATTGGCGGTTGTATTATTAGGTAGTATCGAATTGTTTGTGCCAGGTTTTTATGCAGATATGGTTGATTTACTTGGTACTGGTGATGTACAGCATATAGCAGAAGTATTGCAAAGTTATGGTGCGTGGGCTATTGTAATTAGCTTTATTTTAGATGTAATTATTAATATAGCGGGTTTTTTACCATCTATCTTTTTTTCAACGGCCAATGGATTAATTTTTGGGCTTGTGCCTGGGATTCTTATTTCTTGGCTTGCTGAAACGGTGGGTGTTATTATTAGTTTTATGCTTATGCGTTATATTTTGCGCGAATCGGCAGAAAAGCTAATTAGGAAAAGCCAGTTTCTGTTGAAGGTTGATGATTTTAGCAGTAATAATGGATTAGCCGTTATGCTTTTTGCACGAACAATTCCCTATTTTCCATCAGGAATTATTACAGCGCTAGGAGCGATTAGTCGTATCAGTCTCCGCGACTATGCAATTGCTAATTTAATTGGTAAATTTCCGTCCACAGCCTTAGAGGTTGTGGTTGGCCATGATGCCGTAATGCTTCATGAGCATTTAGATCGACTGACTATTATCATTGTAGTGGCTACGGTAGTCTATATCATTGCTTGGTTTGCTTACAAGCGATGGATGAAGAAACGTGAACAAGCTAAGGATTCAGAGTAGCCAAGTGTAGCATTTCGTAGTAAAATGAATAATTATATTATATATAAGCGTGCTCTTTGGGGCACGCTTGTATCATACATAGTATTGTGTAGTATAAGTAGCATAGTAGGAAAAAGGAGCGAGTTTTATGAGTTTTACATTTCAAATTCCGGAAAAAGCAACCTTAAAAGGGCCTAACTTTATTCGTAAAGTCTTTGAACGTGGTGCTGGGATTCCAGGCTTTATCAGTTTTGGCATTGGTAATCCTGCATCAGAGGCTATTCCTGTAAAGGCGATTCAAGAAGCATTTGATTATGTAGTGAATAGTAAGCCTATTGAATTATTGCAATATGGCCCTATGGCAGGGGATGCTACCTTAGCTGAACAGACTATTGAGCGATTAATTACAGTACGTCATATGCCTCGTGAAGGGCAGCAGTTATTAATTTCCATTGGGGCGGGGCAAGATTTGGGACTAGTACCTCGTACGCTTTGCGAAGCGGGGGACGAAGTGTATATGGATGCCTATACTTTCACTAATGGCATTACGGCCGTTCGTAATGTGGGGGCAAAACCGATTGGTATTGCTATGGATAAGGACGGTATGATTCCGGAAGCCTTAGAAGAAAAAGCAAAGTCGGGGAAGGGCAAATATATTTATTTAATTCCTAATTTTCAAAATCCAACAGGCATCACGATGCCGCTAGAACGTCGCAAAGCAATTTATGCGGTAGCAGCTAAATATAATCTATTTATTTATGAAGATGATCCGTATGGTGAAATTCGTTTTACTGATTATAGCGTGCCTACTTTTAAGGAAATGGATACAGATAATCGTGTTATTTATGCAGGGTCTTATTCTAAAACCTTATCGGCTGGTTTGCGTGTGGGCTTTTTATATGGGCCTAAGCAGGCTATTGAAGCGATTCAAGCGCTTAAAAATAATTCAGATGGGCAAATGCCATTGGTTACACAGCGTGTGGTTTCACGATTATTAGAGGTTCTCGATTATGATGCACAAATTCAACAGGTAGCAAACGTATATAAAGAAAAAGCAGAGTTAATGATGGCAACCTTCCGTGAACATGGCAGTGATAAAGTTCATTTTGTAGAACCGACAGGTGGTATGTTCCTATGGATGACGATGCCGGATAGTGTAGATTGTGATGCTTTCTTTGAAGCTTGTATGGCGCACAAAGTAGGGATTGTTCCTGGGGCCGCTTTTGCAGCTGATGGTGTACCGGCAGGGCAATCGTTCCGTTTCAGTTTCACATATCCATCGAAAGAAGATATTGTAAAGGGTATGACAATTGTTGGACAATTGACGAAAGAATTTGTGAAATAGAGGATATAGAGTTACTATAAAATAGGGATTAAAATAGATCTTAAACTATAAATATAAAAGAGCGCAGGACATATGACAGTTCGTTATAATAGTCTTGCGCTCCTTATATTGAAAAAAATTGATGAATATGCTAAAATTTAAAAGAAGATATACGTCTTCAACTATAATATATAGGTAACAGCAATAGCTGATTGAAAGTAGGTGTAGATTATGGCATGTGGCAGTTCAGGTGGCTGCAGCGGTTGCTCGTCAGCTTCATCTTGCGGTAGTGCTCAACAAACTCCGCCAGATTTGACGGCAAAACTTAATGAATTAAGTAGTGTTAAACACGTCATTGGTGTAGTAAGTGGTAAAGGTGGCGTAGGGAAATCGCTCGTAACCTCTTTATTGGCCATTACTATGGCTCGTCGTGGTTTTAAAGTAGGGATTCTTGATGGTGATATTACAGGCCCATCCATTCCTAAAGTATTTGGTATTAAAGGCAAGGCGCATGTAGACGAATTGGGCATATATCCATTAACGTCTGAAGGTGGTATCGATGTTATGTCGGTCAACCTTTTATTAGAAAATGAAACAGATCCTGTATTATGGCGTGGTCCGATTGTGGGCAATGTGGTTAAGCAGTTCTATACAGATGTAATTTGGAAAGATTTAGATTACTTATTTGTAGATATGCCACCAGGAACAGGTGACGTAGCCTTGACAGTATTTCAATCTTTATCTTTAGATGGCATTGTAGTGGTTACTTCGCCACAAGATTTGGTATCTATGATTGTAGAAAAGGCTGTGAAAATGGCTGAACTTATGCAGATTCCAATCATTGGCGTAGTAGAGAATTTCTCGTATTTCCATTGTCCAGATAATGGTAAGGATTACAAAATCTTTGGTGATAGTCATATTGACGATGTTTTAAAACGATATGGTTTATTATTATTAGGTCGTTTACCAATTGATCCAAACGTAGCAGCGCTTTGTGATGCCGGTAAGTTAGAAGAGATTGACAAAACGAACTTAGAATCCGTAGAATTACCTCAGTAGGTTATTTTAAATCGGGCTCTTATATGGCAGGCTGCTCATCTTTATTGTATGAAAGAGGAGCAGCCTGCACTTTTTATATATAAGACATAATTCAAGTGACAAAGTTGTTATCAGAAAGAAGGCGTATGCATTGAAAAAGTATTTGTCTTGGATTATTCCAATCGTAGTCGGTTTGGCCATATGGTTTTCACCAGTGCCAGAAGGTCTAAAACCACAGGCTTGGCATTTATTTGCAATTTTTGCAGGCACAATTTTAGGATTTATTTTACAGCCATTACCTATTGGTGCATTATCAATTATTAGTATTGTTGTGTCCGCGGTTACTAACACGTTGAAGATTGGTGACGGGTTAGCCGGTTTTGCTAATACGGCAATTTGGTTAATCGTAGCCGCATTCTTATTCTCTCGTGGTTTTATTAAAACAGGCTTAGGGAAACGTATTGCCTATACATTAATTACAGCTGTTGGTAGTAATTCTTTGAAATTATCCTATGCGTTAGTGTTAAGTGATCTTATCTTATCGCCAGCAACACCATCTAATACAGCTCGTGCTGGTGGGGTTATTTTCCCAATTACTAAATCATTAGCGTCTGCTTTTGGTTCTGAACCAGGCCCTACTGCACGTAAGATTGGTGCCTTTTTGATTCAGTCTATTTATCAAGGGAATACAATTACATCAGCTATGTTTATGACATCTATGGCTGGTAACACATTGGTTGCCTCCTTGATTGCCGCTTCCTTTGGTTACACTATTACTTGGGGCGATTGGGCTGTAGCCGCTATTGTGCCAGGCTTAGCAGCCTTAATTGTTATGCCATTGGTATTATATTTTATCTATCCACCAGAATTAAAAGATACGCGTGAAATTCAGGCTCATATTGCCGATGAATTAAAAGGCTTAGGGGCTATGAGTTTTGCGGAAAAAGTAATGCTTGGCGTATTTATTTTATCCTTAGTATTATGGGCTACTAGCCAATTTACAGGTCTTAATGCGACTACTGTTGCTTTATTGGGCGTAAGTATTCTTTTAATTTCTAAAGTATTAACCTGGTCTGATGTAACGGAAGAAAAAGGTGGCTGGGATACATTGATTTGGATGGGGACTATGATGGCCCTTGCTTCTCAGCTTAATAAATTAGGTTTCATTCCTTGGTTTGCAGATTTGGTAGGCGCTGAAGTACAAGGGATTAACTGGGTAGCTGCATTCTTAATCTTGTTATTAGTATATACATATTCTCATTATATCTTTGCAAGTCTTACTGTACACATTACAGCCATGTATGTTGTATTCGTAGCCGTTGCTATTAGTGCTGGTACACCTCCATATTTAGCGATGTTTGCATTTGCATTCTTCTCTAACTTATGTATGTCCTTGACTCACTATGCAGCAGGTCCTTCACCAATCTGTTTCAATGCTGGTTATATGACACAGAATACTTGGTGGCGCCTTGGCTTTATCGCTTCGGTGATTAACTTAATTATCTGGTTAGGCCTTGGTTCCGTATGGTGGAAAGTATTAGGTCTTTGGTAATCGATACATACAAGTACGATACTATGGCTGTCGGTAATTTATATATTAGATTATGTATCAGATAATAGGTAAATAATTAAGAAGGTTTTGCTTATCTCTAGAGTGATTAAAAATTCTTGTCACTTGAGGAGGTAACAAAGCCTTCTTTTTTGTTTTAGCTGTAAGTGTGCTATAATATCTATATACTTGAGCATGTGAGGTGAACTATGAACACAGTAGCACGTTTATTAGAATATATAGATAATAGCACTTCACCGTATCATACGGTCAAAGCAAGTGCAGACTTACTAAAAGCGAAAGGGTTTAAAGAATTACAGCTTGATGAACTTTGGGCGTTTAGTGAAGGTGACTATTTTGTTAAGGTCTATGATACGACATTAATAGCTTTTCACGTGGGAACTAATTTACGCGATTCTTTGAGAATTGTATCGGCTCATACGGATTTTCCTGCTTTGCGGGTAAAACCCAATCCTTTAATAGAAGCAAAAGGGTATGGTAAGCTTAATGTGGAGACCTATGGTGGTCTTATTTTGAACACCTGGTTGGATCGCCCTTTGTCTATGGCTGGGGTGGTGGTGACTCGTTCTGAAGATCCTTTTCATCCAGAAATTCATTACGTTGATATAGCACGCCCCTTATTGACTATTCCTAATTTAGCCATTCATATGAACCGTAATATTAACGATGGCGTGGCCCTGGATAAACAGCTGCATATGTTACCTTTGTTTATGATGGCTAATGAAACAGAGGCTATTAATGATGAATGGCTTATTTTTTTAAGTGAACAAGTAAAACGGCCTGCTGAGGATATTTTATCCTATGAGTTGACATTATATCCTGTGGAGGGTGGTACTACGTTTGGTCGTTATGATGAATTTATCAGTTCGCCACGAATTGATAATTTAACGTCTTGCATGGCTTGTCTTGAAGGTATTTTGGAAGCACAACAGGTAGAGGCTGAAGGCTTACGGTTAATTGCTTTATTTGATAATGAAGAGGTGGGGAGCCGGACTAAACAAGGTGGTGCGTCCACTATATTATCGCAGCTAGTAGAGCGAATTTATATGGCTACGGGTCATACAAAAGCAGAGTGTTATGCTGATATTGCTGGCGGTTTTATGCTGTCTGCTGATGTGGCTCATGGCTATCATCCAAATTATCCTGAGAAAAATGATATGACTAATGTACCGGTATTAAATCAAGGGTTAGTATTAAAGGTAGCGGCTAGTCAATCTTATGCGGGTGATGCGTGGGCTATGGCGACAGTTAAAGCGTTGTGTGAAACAAATGATATTCCATACCAAATATATGTAAATCGTTCCAATATTCCTGGTGGTTCTACTGTGGGGTCTATTTCATCGGCTATGCTAACTATGCGTACCATGGATGTAGGGGTTCCTATTTTAGCGATGCATTCAGCACGTGAAACAATGGGCGCGAATGACCAAGAAGCATTGGAACACCTGATGAGGGCATTTTTACGATAGGAGTCCTATGTTAACAGAGTATACAGTGCTTATTACGGACGTCTTAAATACGCCCTATGGTAAGCTTATCTTAATTGTTTTGATATTTTTAGCAGGTCTTGGTATGTCGCTAGTACCGGAAACGGTAGCGACTATTTTACCTCGTCTGGCCGGTCATATATATAAGCGCATTTATTTTGCCATTGGTATGACTGCTTCAATTATTGTTGTCGGTGTGTTAGGGTCTTGGATATTAGGCCCTTACAGTATTGGTGGTGCCGCTTACATTATTTGGGCTGTCCTATTAGTGGCTGTAGCGCTACAAGCTTTTGAGTGGGTAGCGTTTATTCATCCAGCACCGCTTCGTACTCGTGAAGACCGACGGGTAGAACGGCGGGGCACACCTCGACAGCGGACAATGGCAATTATTCGTCAGGGGCTATTAGTTGGTTTGTTGTGGCGCTATGATCGTTTGCCTATTTATGTATGGCTTGTAGCAACGATTGCCATTGCTGGCTGGAAGTTAGCGTCCGTTTTAATTATATCGTTTATTATTGGTTATTTAATCCCTGTATTTTGGTTAACTAATCGACTAGAACGATTAGCTAGACTCGTAACTCGACCAAATTACCGTACTGGTATTTTTTGGTTTAAACGTTTGATGGGGACAGTTATGGTATTGGAGGCCTTATATTTCTTAGGGCTTTTAATTACATATTATTAATGGTTATCTCATGTATGTATTGTGTATACATGGAAAATAAAGGTTGTATTCTGGAGGGAATACTTCTACAATGTAGAGAGGTAACAATGTTGAGGAGGAAGTCTCATGAAAGAAATTAAATCTGTGTTGGTTGCCAACCGAGGTGAAATTGCTATTCGTGTATTCCGTGCTTGTAATGAAATGGGCATTCGCACAGTAGCTATTTACTCAAAAGAAGATTCATTGTCCTTACACCGTAATCAGGCGGATGAAGCCTATTTAGTAGGACGAGGAAAAAAACCAGTCGATGCGTATTTAGATATTGAAGATATCATCCGCATTGCTCATGAACATGATGTAGATGCCATCCATCCAGGCTACGGCTTCTTGGCAGAGAATGCCCGTTTTGCTAAGCGATGTGAAGAAGAAGGCATCATTTTTATTGGACCTCGTTTAGAACATTTGGAAATGTTCGGCGATAAGGTTAATGCGCGTATTCAGGCGAAATTAGCTGGTATCCCTATGATTCCAGGTAGTGATGGGCCTCTTAATAATTTTGAAGAATTAGAAGAATTTGCTAAAACACATGGATTCCCATTGATGATCAAAGCCGTTAATGGTGGTGGCGGTCGTGGTATGCGTGCCGTTGAATCGATGGGTGAACTTCGTGAAGCTTATGATCGTGCTAAATCAGAAGCGAAAATGGCGTTTGGCGATGATGATGTTTATGTAGAAAAACTTATTGTTGAACCAAAACATATTGAAGTTCAGATTATGGGTGATGCACATGGTAATGTAGTTCATTTATATGAACGTGACTGCTCCGTTCAACGTCGTCACCAAAAAGTAGTAGAAATGGCCCCAGCTTTTGCATTGCCATTGGAAACTCGGCAGCGCATTTGTGAAGCGGCTGTTAAGATTATGAAAAATGTAAAATACGTAGGGGCTGGTACGGTAGAATTCCTCGTTACTAATGACGGTAATTTCTACTTCATAGAAGTAAACCCTCGTATTCAAGTAGAACATACAATTACTGAATTAATTACCGGTATTGATATTGTTCATACTCAAATTCGTGTAGCTGAAGGATATTCCTTATTTGATGAAGAAGTAGGGATTCCTTCTCAAGATAAAATTGAATGTAATGGACAGGCGATTCAATGCCGTATTACGACAGAAGATCCTAGCAACAATTTTATGCCAGATACTGGTAAATTGGTAGCTTATCGTTCTAGTGGTGGTTTTGGTATTCGTCTTGATGGCGGTAATGCCTTCACTGGATCCGTTATTACTCCTTACTATGATTCTTTACTTGTAAAAGCCTCTTCTTGGGCGTTAACACCAGAAGAATCAATTCAGAAAATGCTTCGTTGTTTGCGCGAATTCCGTATTCGTGGTGTTAAAACGAATATCCATTTCTTAATTAATGTATTAGAAAGTCCAGAATTTGTTGCCGGCACTTGTAATGTAAACTTTATTGATGAACATCCAGAATTGTTTATTTTTAAACAAGTTCGTGACCGCGGTACTAAGATGTTGCGTTATATTGCTGACGTAACTGTTAATGGGTACCAAGGCCTTGGTCGTCAAGATGTACCTGATTTTGAACCTATTCAGATGCCACCATTGCTTTCTATTAAACCACCAGCTGGTACTAAGCAGAAATTTGATGAATTAGGACCAGAAGGATTCTCTAAATGGTTAATGGATCAAAAGCAAGTGTATTTTACAGATACAACTTGGCGTGATGCGCATCAATCTTTATTTGCTACTCGTTTGCGTACCGTTGATATGGCTCGTGTAGTGGGAGAAGCTGCTCGTGGCGTGCCTAACTTATTCTCTTTAGAATGTTGGGGCGGTGCTACTTTTGACGTAGCGTATCGTTTCCTACATGAAGATCCATGGGAACGTCTTCGCATGTTCCGCAAAGAAGTCCCAAATGTATTGTTACAGATGCTACTTCGTGGTGCCAATGCTGTTGGTTATACAAGTTATCCAGATAATGTAGTACGTCAATTTATTAAATTGGCGGCTGCTAATGGGGTTGATGTCTTCCGCGTATTTGATAGCTTGAACAGTTTAGATAATATGCATGTAGCTATTGATGAAGTGCGCAATCAGAATAAGATTGCTGAAGTATCCTTGTGCTATACTGGTGATATTTTAGATGCTAGCCGTCCTAAATATAATTTAGACTATTATGTGAAGATGGCGAAAGAAGTGGAAAAAGCAGGGGCTAATATTATTGCTATTAAAGATATGGCGGGGCTTTTGAAACCACAAGCGGCTTACAATTTAGTGTCGGCTTTAAAAGATGCTGTTGATTTGCCAATTCACTTGCATACTCATGAAGGAGCTGGCAATGCAATTTATAGTTATGGCCGTGCTATTGATGCCGGTGTTGATGTGGTTGACGTAGCCTATTCGGCCTTTGCAAATGGTACTAGCCAACCAAGCATGAACTCTTTATACTACGGTTTATCTGGACATGAACGTCAGCCTGAAATGGATGCTAACTACATGGAACACATGTCTCATTACTTTGCCTCCATTCGTCCATACTACAAAGGGGTAGATAAAACTAATCCATATCCTAGCACAGAAGTTTATCAGCATGAAATGCCAGGTGGTCAGTTCTCCAATTTACAACAACAAGCTAAGAGTGTTGGACTTGGTGAACGTTGGGATGAAGTTAAGAAAGTATATCATCAAGTTAGCATGATGTTTGGTGATATTATTAAAGTAACACCATCGTCTAAAGTTGTTGGTGATATGACGTTATTCATGGTTCAAAATGATTTGACTGAAGAAGATATTTATAATAAAGGGGAAACATTAGACTTCCCACAATCCGTTGTGGAATTCTTCCAAGGTTATTTAGGGGTACCATATCAAGGGTTCCCTGAAAAATTACAGAAAATTATCTTAAAAGGTAAGAAACCATTAAAAGGTCGTCCTGGTGCATCTTTAGAACCAGTTGATTTTGAAGATGTTCGTAAAAAATTACTTGATATGGGATCGCCAGCTACTGATGAAGACGTCATTGCGTATTGCTTATATCCAAAAGTATATAGTGACTATGTAGAATTCAATAGTGATTATGATGATATTTCTGTATTAGATACGCCAACGTTCTTCTTTGGCATGCGTCGTGGCGAATCTATTCATGTAACGATTGAAAAAGGTAAAATGTTGATTATTAAATTAATCCATGTGAGTGAAGTGGATGAAGATGGTAATCGCATTATTAGCTTTGAATTTAATGGTCAACCACGCGATATTAAAGTACGTGATAAACATGTTAAAACAACAGGTGTGGTGCGTCATAAAGTGGATAAAACACAACCTGGTGAAGTGGGGGCTACTTTATCTGGTTCTGTTGTTAAGATTCTCGTTAAGAGTGGTCAAAGTGTCTTGAAAGGGGAACCATTAATCGTAACTGAAGCTATGAAAATGGAAACAACCATTACATCACCAATCGATGGTATTGTTGGTGAAGTCTATGTTCGTGAAGGTAGCCGTATTGAAAGTGGCGATTGCTTGATTAAAATTCAAGACCGTTCTAACTCTTAATACATACCTTTCCATGAATTGAATAGTTTGCAAATAGGAATTGTTTCATTTTATTCCTATTGATTGAGAAGAGGCCTTCGGGCCTCTTCTTTTTGTATAAAAGTTCTTGACTTAAAGTTGACTTCAAGGTGTACAGTGAATGTGTTGAATATTATAAATGAAATCACAGGCAATTAGTGAGTATTAACAGCAAAGATGGAGGCTATTAATGAGTACGCAAACAAATAAAACCGAGTATATGAGTGCGAATGGAGTCCCTGTAGCAGTGGCAACTACCCAAGCAGACCATGCTAAATCAATGGTCTTTCCTATTGGCGAAGAAAATGTAGCATTTGTGCAATATTTTGTTGGGAACAGTTATTTAGCACCTGTAGAAACTAAGGCATTAGGTATCTATAATGTAACGTTTGAACCTAAATGTCGCAATCATTGGCATATTCATCAGGCGACAAAGGGGGGTGGCCAAATTTTAATTGGTGTTGCTGGTCGTGGCTTTTATCAGACTTGGGGCGAAGAACCAAAGGAAATTTTGCCAGGAACGGTCATTACAATTCCGGCTGGTGTGAAACATTGGCATGGTGCTGATGCTGATCATTGGTTTTCTCATTTAGCGATTGAAGTACCTGGAGAAGATACGAGTACAGAGTGGCTTGAACCGGTTAGTGACGAGCAATATTTCGGTGTTGTTACAAAGTAATAAGAGTAATACATTAAGTTAAAGAGACATATAAAGTAAAAATAGGAATGAGTAAAGGGCTGTTGCGTAAAGTAACAGCCTTTTTTCTATGGACTTTGATAGTCCTTTTCGCCATTTCGTGTTACAATAGATTAGAAACCCTTTACCATATAAGGCGTTTTAAAAAAGATGAAATACAACATATTGATAATTTTTAGGGATAATTATCTTTTTAGATATGTTTGGTGTTAGGAGTGTAGGTATGTTTTCATATGGGAAAAAACAATGGGAATTAGGTCGTTCTATTTATGGGTATAAAAGTTGGCGAGAGAAACGCCGTATTACCTTGTTTGTGGGCCGTTCATATAAAAATAAGAAACAGTTAACGGAATTGACCGAGTATTTTGAAAATTATCAACCATTACCTAATCTATTAGCTCGTCATGAAGGTATTTATGAAGTTATTAATCGTGTGTTTTTGTTTAAAAATTCTACGGCACAACAACGTCTAGAGGCTATTAAGGAACATTTTGACATGTTGCCACAGTATTTTAAACCGCAGGCGATTACAGAGCTGTATAATCCTGATGTTAGTCATGCGATTGTGATTTGGGAGAATGAAGAACTGAATTTAAAAAGTGAGTTATGGTTTCATACAGGCCAACGTAAAGAAGGCTTTTTGAGCTTATTTTTGAATTATGATGGAGATTGGGTATACCATATTAATTTCCGCTTAGGGCATGGTTTTGATGGTAAGCCTTGTATTTGGATCGGTACTATTCAAGGATCGCGTAATGGCTTAGACAAAGCTAAAAAGATTACGAAGAAGATGCATAGCTACCGACCTAAAAATTTTATGTTTTTCTTGATTCGTCAATTAGCAACTAATATGGGAATTTCTTCTTTGTATGCTATTTCAGATGAAGGATTTTATACGAATAGTCATTTGATTCGTGGCAATCGTTCAAAGAAGGTTCAATTTGATCCATTTTGGGAGGAATTAGGGGGCGCTGTTTGTCCAGAAGATAACAAATATTTCCGCATTCCATTAGAAGAAGAGCGTAAAACCTATGAAACAGCGAAAACACATAAACGCAATATGTATCGTAAACGCTATGAGATGTTAGATCAGTTTATTGAAGAAATTGCAGATAATAGTAAGCAGTACCTACTAGTGAAATAAGCTAGTAAATTATGTCAGAGAAAAGAGGTGTCCTCATGAGATGTCCGTATTGTAAACATACAGAAAATAAAGTAACGGATTCCCGTGCGACTGATGATGATAATAGCATTCGTCGACGTCGTGAATGTTTAGCCTGTGGGCGACGTTTCACAACCTATGAAGTCATCGAGGATGTACCAATTATGGTTATTAAATCGAGCGGTAGTTATGAAATGTTTGATCGTAGCAAATTATTAAATGGCTTGTTACGATCTTGTAATAAGCGTAATATTCCTCGTGAAACCTTAGAAAATGTGGTGAAAAATGTAGAAGATGCGATTCGCAATCGTTCACAGCAGGAGATAAAATCATCGGAAATTGGTGATTTAGTACTTAAAGAATTAAAAACTATTGATGAAGTAGCCTATGTACGCTTTGCTTCCGTATATCGTAATTTTGAAGACGTACAAGCTTTTGTAGCCGTATTAAAAGATTTACGTAATCATGAGGAGTCAAAATGATAGATTTACATTGCGATACGATAATGATGCTTATTGATCATCCTAATGAGGGTGATTTAGGGCAAAATCCATGGAAAATTGATATTTCAAAGCTAAAAAAAGGTGGCTATACGCTTCAAGATTTTGCACTCTTTGTTGAGTTAGATCAAGAAATAGATCCATATGGTCGATATGAAGCGATGCGTCAGCTGTTTAATGAACAGATGGCAATGTATGCGGATGATATTGTTCATGTTCGCTCCTATGAGGACTTTGTAACAGCTCGTGCTGCTGGTAAATTGAGTGCTTTATTATCGGTGGAAGAAGGAGGCGTATTTGAAGGTTCCTTAGAGCGATTGAAAAAAGCCTACGATGATGGTGTGCGTTTAATTACAATTAGTTGGAATTTTCCTAATGGCTTATCTTATCCTAATGGTAAGGACCATGAAGGTAAAGGGTTAACGCCAAAAGGCATTGAATTTGTACAGTATATGGAAGAATTGGGCATGATTGTAGATTGCTCGCATCTCAATGATGCCGGTACATTTCAATTAGGTGAGATCTTACAAAAGCCGTTTATTGCTTCGCACTCCAATGCACGGGCTTTAACAAATCACCCTCGTAATTTAACCGATGATTTGATTCGCTTGATTGCCAATAAAGGGGGCGTTATTGGCCTTAATTTTGCGCAAGCTTTTTTGGGAACGAATCGAGTTAGTCAAATTGAGGACATTGTACGTCATGGTCTGTACTTACGCAATGTAGGTGGTTCTGATGTAGTAGCCTTAGGGACTGATTTTGATGGCATTCGTCCTGATACAGAAATTGTCGATGCTAGTGAAATGCCACGGTTGTATGAGGCGTTCCGCAAAGCAGGACTCAGTGAAACAGACACGGATAAAATTTTTAGTAAGAATGCAGAGCGTCTATTGCAGACGATTTTATAATAGGAGGCTTGTATGGAATTAGCAGGTGAGATTAATCCTATCATTGCGGAACGTTTTACGGATCATCTTGATGTATTTGGCCAGACTATGGAACAGATGGAGACGATTCAACTGATTGCGGAACGTTGTAAGACAGCTTTGGCTGCTGGTAATAAAGTATTTTTTTGTGGTAATGGTGGCTCTGCTGCTGATGCGCAACATTTGGCAGCGGAATTAATTGGTCGATTTCAAAAAGAACGTCGTTCATTAGCTTCTATTGCGTTAACAACTGATACATCTATTTTAACCGCAGTCGCTAATGATTATGGCTATGATGAAGTATTTGCTCGCCAAGTGGAAGGCTTAGGCCGTTCTGGAGATGTGTTAATTGGTATTTCTACGTCTGGCAATAGTGCAAATGTTGTTAAAGCGGCTCTTAAAGCGCGTGACACAGGTATGCATACAATTGCTTTTACTGGTGAAGGTGGCGGTAAACTCAATGAAATTTGTGACATTACATTAGCCATTCCGTCAAAAGTAACCGCGCGTATTCAGGAAATGCATATTTTGGTTGGGCACATAATTTGTGAATTGGTGGAAGAAGAATATGATAAGTAAAACAATCCATGAATTTTTAACCCGAAAATTACCAGAACTTCGTATTGCCGTTATTGGTGATATTATGGTGGATCGATATGTGTTTGGTGATGTGGGCCGCATTTCACCAGAAGCACCGGTGCCGGTTAACCGTGTTACCGATGTGAAAGAAGTACTTGGTGGTGCTGCTAATGTGGCGAATAATTTGGCCAATTTAGATTGCCAAGTGTTTTTAGGTGGTGTAGCAGGTACAGATAGTCATGGTGACTTATTAACGAACCTATTAGATACAGCCCATATTAATCATGAAGGTGTATTACGTTTAGCAAGTCGTCAAACGACGACTAAGATGCGTATTTTAGGTGGCCGTCAGCAGATGATGCGCCTTGACTTTGAAGAACCAGAAGCAATAGTGGAGGAAGAAGCCCATCATTTATTAACTTGGCTTTCGAATCTTTGTAAAAAAGGGCTAGATGGTATTGTTATTTCTGATTATGGCAAAGGTGTTTGTACGCCTGCTGTGTTGGAAGCAGTGATTTCGTTAGCTAATGCTAACGGAATTAAGACGATTGTAGATCCAAAGGGAAATGATTGGTCCAAGTATGCTGGTGCTACTTTTATTACACCGAATGTAAAAGAACTGAGCGAATATATTGGACGGTCTTTGGATAATACTGATGAAGCTATTGTTGCAGCGGCCAAGGAAACACTGGCTGCAGTAGCCTTTGATTATGTAGTAGCGACTCGTTCGGCTAAAGGGATTACTGTTGTTAGTCGACAAGGCCAAATTTGGCATAATCCAGCTACACAACAAGAGGTATTTGATGTGAGTGGCGCTGGTGATACGGTGGTAGCCATGATTATTACGGCTATGGCGGCTGGTTTAACGGTGCGTGGCACCTTGCATGTAGCTAATGCAGCAGCTGGCGTTGTTGTTTCTAAAGTAGGGACGTATCCAATTCATCGTCAGGAATTATTAACGTTATGGGAATCCATTCGTCATCGTCAAGCAGATCCAATTACTGCTTATAGCCGTGAAGAAATGGCAAGTAAAATTAGACAATGGCAAAATGAAGGACATACGGTTGTTTTTACTAATGGTTGTTTTGACATTTTGCATAGTGGGCATTTATCATATCTACGAGATGCAGCCCGCTTAGGTGATCATTTAGTGGTAGGAGTTAATTCCGATGCATCGGTGAAACGCCTAAAAGGTGAAGCTAGACCGATTAATAGTGAATCCTCTCGGGCTGAATTAATGGGTGCTTTAGGCTTTGTTGATGGGGTTGTCTTATTTGAAGAGGATACACCAGCTGAATTATTGAGTGATTTGCGCCCTAATATTTTAGTTAAGGGTGGCGATTATACCGCAGAGCAAGTGATTGGCCGCGAATTTGTGGATAAAGTTATTATTTTACCATTTAAAGAGGGCTATTCTACAACAGGAATTATAGAGAAAATTAAGGCCTTAGTGCAGGAGGGATTATTATGATTATTGTAACTGGTGGTGCCGGTTTTATAGGCAGTAATATTGTAAAACAGTTGAATGAACAAGGCCGTAATGATATTTTAATCGTAGATGATTTAACAGATGGTAGTAAAATTCGCAATTTACAGATGCTAGATTTTTATGATTATGTAGATTGCATTGATTTTGATGAGGCCGTAGCAGCGAATACATTTGATATTGGTCCTATTGATGTGATTTTTCACGAAGGGGCTTGCGCTGATACCATGAACTATGATGGTCGCTATATGATGCACAATAACTTTGAAGGGACTAAGAATTTGTTCCATTACTGTCAAGAACGGCGAGTGCCTTTTATTTATGCCTCGTCAGCCTCTACCTATGGTCATGGCACTCATGGTTTTACAGAAAAGCCCGAATGTGAAGAAGCATTAAATCCATATGCGTATTCTAAATTATTCTTTGATCGCTATTTACGTCGTTTTGAAGGTCAGTTGCAATCTCAAGTCGTGGGATTACGTTATTTTAATGTATTTGGTCCTAATGAAAATCATAAAGGTAATATGGCTTCACTTGTGCGTCAAATGTTCTATAAGCTTCGTGAAACTGGTGAAATTACGTTATTTGAAGGTACAGATGGATATGGCGATGGTGAACAAGTCCGTGATTTTATTTATGTAAAAGACGTAGTTAATGTCAATTTATTCTTCTGGGAACATCCTGAAATTAGTGGCATTTTTAACTGTGGTACTGGAGAAGCGAAGAGTTTTAATCGTTTTATGAAAGCGGTTATTGCATATAATGGTTCTGGCGCATTACGGTATATTCCATTCCCAGAAGTGTTAAAAGGAAAATATCAAAGTTATACAGAAGCTGATACTACTAAGTTGATGAGTGTAGGTTATGATAAGGGATTCACTAATTTAGAAGACGCTGTAGCCGAATACTGTGAATTGTTAGATCATAACGAAGGATATGTACGATAATTATTAGGAAGAGGGAGCCTATGCGTAAGGTTTTATTTTTAGATCGTGATGGTGTGATTAATGTAGATGTAAATTATTTATATCGCGTGGAAGATTTGCAGTTTGTACCTGGCGCACCGGAAGCGTTAGTAGCGGCGGTAAATGCTGGTTATGATTTAATTGTCGTGACAAATCAAAGTGGTATTGCGCGCGGATATTATACGGAAAAAGATATGCATACACTTCATGAAGAAATCAATCGACGCCTTACAGCACAAGGGGCTCCCATCCTTCATTTTTACTATTGTCCTCATCATGTACAAGGGACAGTGCCAGAATTTACTAAGGAATGTGAATGCCGTAAACCTAAGTCTGGCTTGTTACGACAAGCTATGAGTGATTATGAGATTGACCAATCCCTTAGTTTTATGGTTGGGGATAAGTCATCTGATATAACAGCGGCAGAAGGAGCTGGTCTAGCTGGCTATTTATTTGATGGAACAAATTTAGAAACATTTTTATTGCCGATTTTACAAAAGTATGAAACAAAAGCAAAGGGGACGAGCCATGAAAGAGTATAAACGCATATTAATCGTTAAAATGAGTTCCCTTGGTGATGTAATTCATGCGTTGCCCACCTTGTATGCGATTCGCAAGAATTGGCCGAACGCGCATATTACCTGGGCAGTGCATGAACAATTTAGTGGACCTTTACCGGGAAAGCCTTGGATTGATGAGGTGCTTTTCATTGATAAAAAGAAGTTGAAATCCCTACGCTATTTATGGTCCTTGCGTAAAGTGTTGCACAGTCATATGTTTGATATGTGCCTAGATTTACAATGCTTAGCAAAAAGTGCTATTGTAGCAGCTCTTTCTGGGGCTAAGGAAAAATATGGTTATTGGGAATTACGTGAAGGCAGTCAACTAATTAATAAAGCGTTAGTAGGTCCTAATAAATATGGCCATGTGATTGAGCGTTATTTAGATACTGTGCGCGCGTTAGGTGGTGAAGTTACGGGTGTAGAGTTTCCTATTAATGAATCTCCTGAAGCAGCGGCTAGTTGTATTTCAAAATTAACGGATGCAGGCTTACCGCAGGGGCATGATTATGTTGTTATGGCGCCAGGTGCTCGTTGGGCTGTTAAAGAATGGCCTATTTCCTCATTTGGGGCGTTGGCTAATCGATTGGCGGAGGCTAAGCAATATGTAGTTCTTATTGGGGCCAAGGGAGATAAGGCTAAAGCACAAGCGATTAAAGACAAGGCTAAGAGTGAAGCGGTGTTTGATATGACTGGTGAAACGAGTTTAGAAGAATTAATTGAACTTATTCGTGGTGCCAAATTATTTATTAGTGCCGATACAGGTCCATTACATATTGCTAATGCGTTGAAACGACCTTTAATTGGTCTATATGGCACAACATCACCTGAGCGGACGGGACCCTATGGTGGTGATTATGTACATTGCATTGTATCGCCTACGTCCAAAGCAACACCAGAGAATCCACTAGTGGATGATCCCGATTGTATGTCTCAAATTTCAGTTGATCAAGTATGGGCTACTGCTAAGACCCTATTATGATAAAGGAGGTTTATATGGAGTTAAATCATAAACGAATTGTAGTCACCTTCTTAATGCATTTAGGTGATGTTATTTTAACAACACCGTTTCTACATGCCTTACGTCAAGCGGCGCCAGACAGCCACATTACATTTGTAATGGATAGAAAATTGAAAGAGGTTATGCAGTATAATCCAAATATAGATCGCATTGTTTGTATTGACAAAAAAGGGCGGGACAATAGTATTGCCGCTCTACAAAACATTGCAAAATATGTTCGGCAATCTGGTGGAAAACCTGATGTTGTAATTAATTTGCATCCAAATGAACGAACGAGCTTCTTTGCTTGGGCTTTGCATGGTAAAGTAACGACCGGGATGAGTCATTTTCTATTTCGGCCATTTATGACAAAATATACACGTCTTGATCGAAAAACACGTCATGCGGCGGATATGTATATTAATGTGCTAGAACAGTTAGGTGTCACTGACACTTCGAATAAGGGGTTAGAAATTTATACGTCTCCCGAATGGGAGAAAACAGTAGCTGCTTTTTACCAAAAACATGGTGTTTCAGACGTTGATACGGTGATTGGTTTTAATGTAGGTAGTGCTGTGCCTGAGAAGCGGTGGCCTCAAGAACGTTTTGCTCAGGTGGCAGATTATTTCTGCGAAAAAGGTTATAAAGTTGTCTTTTTTGGTGGGCCTATGGATGTAGACATGGTTGATTCAGTTGTTGTTCATATGCATCATACGCCGATTGTAGCTACGGGGCAGTTTAGTTTAGGTGAATTGGCAGCCGCTATTCATCGGTGCAGTTTATTTATCACCAATGATTCAGGTCCTATGCATGTAGCAGTCAGTCAACACGTACCACTGGTAGCCTTATATGGCCCATCGAATCCTAAATTTTACGGACCTTACACGAAAAATTGTGTTGTTTTAGAATCTATGGAAACTTATGAAGTAGGCAAGAGTATGAAACAAGTCATTAAAGAGGGTAAGTATAAAGGTCTTAGTGTTATTTCCGTTGATTCTGTTATTGAAGCGGCTCAATCGTTACTCTGTGAAACGGGGAATGAGGATTCGTAATGGAGTATGTAATTTTTGATTTGGAATGGAACCAGCCATTTGCCAATGATATTAGTTTTATGAAACGAACCGGTTTACCCGTATCGGGGGAAATTATCCAAATTGGGGCCGTTAAATTAGATGATAATTTGTCGATTATTGATACGTTTAGCATGCTAATTAAACCACAATATTTGACGCGCATGCATAAGCATGTAGAAAAATTGACTCATATTTCGGCGGCAGATTTAGCTTTAGGCGTTACCTTTGGACAAGCCTACCGTAGTTTTGAGAATTGGTGTGGCCCTCAAGCCGTTCTTTTAACTTGGGGGTCTGATGATATAGTAATGCTACGAGAGAATTTAAAACTGTTTGGTTTGCCTAGTCGGATTAAACATACTTGGTATGACGCACAATTAATTTTTGCTTATCTTCAACATGGCAATACACAACAAGTGGCGTTGGGGAAAGCCTTAGAGGAGTTAGCCATTACAAAAGATGATTTACCGGCCCACGATGCGTTAAACGACTCTATTTTTACGGGCCGTGTGTGTAAAGCAATTCCTCTTGCTGAAGGGATTGCCCAATATGATGACATTGTAAAAAATACTTATTCACCCGCTTATTATCCTGAGGCACTTAGCTTTTTTATCTATGAGAATTTCACGGATAAACGAATTGTACTGCATGATAATCGGGTGCGACATGCTCATTGTCCAATGTGCCAAACTTTATTAACTATGGAGAAAATCCAGCGTCTTAGTGGTGACAAATTTCTTAGTCTAGGGCGTTGTCGCCATCATGGATTGCTGGCTGTACATTGGCGTATTGGTAAGTATATGAAGCGAGGCAATGTACTTCGTTACTATGTGACAAAGATGTTAACGGAAGCTCCAGAAAAATTACAAACGTTGTATGCGGAGCGGACAGAACAAAACAGAATTAAAGAAGAAGCTTATTTGGCTCGTTTGGCGTCACAGAAACAAAAAGATACAGTAAGTTAGGAAGGATGATAGTATGGAACGCAAATATGCATGGCATGAATATACAGAAAAAGACATACAAGCAATGGAAGCTTTATGTCAGGATTACATGCGTTTTTTAGATATTGGTAAAACAGAACGTGAATGCATTGATGAAACAATTCGTCAAGCTGAAGCTAAAGGGTATAAAAATTTAAAAGAGTTACAAAAAGCAGGGCAACCCATTAAAGCGGGCGATAAAGTGTATGCTGTTCATATGAAAAAAATAATAGCTCTCTTTAATATTGGTAATGAGTCTTTAGAGCAAGGTTTTAATATTTTAGGGGCTCATATTGATTCGCCACGTCTTGATGTAAAACAAAATCCTTTTTATGAAAATAATAATTTAGCATTCTTCGATACGCACTACTATGGTGGTATCAAGAAATACCAGTGGGTAGCTATGCCATTGGCACTACATGGTGTGGTTGTTAAGAAAGATGGCACAGTGATTCCTCTGGCTATTGGCGAAAAAGATACAGATCCGGTGTTCTGTGTGACTGATTTATTGCCACATTTAGGACAGGAACAAATGGAGAAAAAAGCCAACAAAGTAATTGAAGGGGAAAACCTTGATTTACTAATAGGTAGCCAGCCCGTAAAAGGTGAATTAAAAGAGGGTGTTACCAAATTCTTAAGTAAAATTTTTGAAACGGAATATGGCTTTACCGAAGAAGACTTGCTGTCAGCTGAACTTGAAATTGTACCCGCAGGTCGTGCTCGCGAAATGGGGTTTGATCGTAGCATGATTTTAGCATATGGGCAAGATGATCGTGTATGTGCTTATACATCGTTAGCGGCTATGTTAGACGTAGAAAAAGTAACCCGCACTACATGTACTTTATTGGTGGATAAAGAAGAAATTGGTTCGGTAGGTGCTACGGGCATGCAGTCTCGTTGGTTTGAAAATGTGGTGGCCGAACTCTTAGCTATGGCAGGGCATAATTCACCGCTGGCTGTGCGCCGTACGTTAGAACGCAGTCGCATGTTATCTTCTGATGTAAGTGCTGGGTATGATCCTTTGTATGCATCTGCTTTTGAAGCTAAAAATTCAGCGTTCCTCGGAAAAGGTGTTGTGTTTAATAAGTTTACTGGCGCTCGTGGTAAATCCGGTTCTAATGATGCTAATGCAGAGTATATGGGCTTTATTCGTCGTATTATGGATGATAATCAAGTTAATTTCCAAACGGCTGAACTTGGTAAAGTTGATCTTGGCGGTGGTGGTACCATTGCTTATATTATGGCGTTATACGGTATGAATGTTATTGACTGTGGTGTTGCTGTATTAAGTATGCATGCACCTTGGGAAGTGACTAGTAAAGCCGATGTATATGAAGCTAAAAAATGCTATGTAGCTTTCTTGAAAGCGGCAGGGGAGGAACAGGGCCTATAATGAAAGACGCAAATAAAGAAAAGAAAACAGTGCGAATTGATATTTTTGATATTGAAGAAGACAAAGCACAGCAATATCTAAAAGATCGTGAAGACTGTGCTCAAGCAGCTGAAGCGGTAATGGCAAAATATTGTAAGGACATTAAACGGGAAACCCTTGATCCAGAAGAAGGTCAGGGCGTAGTCGGCTATTTTAAAACGGGAGAGGTTTTATTATCCGTTCTTCTTGATCCCTTTGAAATTCCTGTTATGAAAGTGGCTATGGAACGTGGTAAATTAGAAGAATATGTATTAGCGGCTAACGGGTTTACCCTTGAAACGATTCAAGAGGTTATGAAGGAGGCAGATAAGTAATGCTATTTGTAGAATATCCTACGTGTACAACTTGTAAACGCGCTAAAAAATATTTGGAAAGTCATAATATTGAATTTACGGATCGTAATATAAAAGAAGAAAATCCAACAGTGGAAGAGTTAGGGCTATGGCAACCTAAAAGTGGTAAAGAGATAAAGAAATTTTTTAATACATCGGGACAGGTATATCGGAGTGAAAATATTAAAGAACGGTTACCTGAGATGAGTGATGAAGAGAAACTCGCCTTATTAGCGACAAATGGCATGCTTGTGAAACGTCCTATTTTAGTATTAGCGGACACAGTATTAGTTGGTTTTAAAGAAGCTGAATGGGAAGAGGCCTTGCGTCGCAATGGATATTTAAAATAAAACTTGCTTTATTTTCCTATTGAAATAGAAAAAGAAACAAGCTATAATAAATGCAATATCCCGTGTAGGTGGATACATGTAGTATGGTAGAAGGGAGCATTTTATATGTGGAAAAAACGTGTAGTAGTGGCTGCTGCTACAGCTTTGATGGCTGTAGGTTTGCTTAGTGGCTGCGGTAGTGACAATGGTAGTGGTGCAGATAAGCAATACAAAGTAGGGGTGATTCAATTAGTAGAACATCCTGCTTTAGATGCAGCTAATAAAGGGTTTGTGGATGGTCTTGCATCCAAAGGGTTTAAGGATAATGTAAAAATTGACCAACAAAATGCCCAGGCAGACCAATCTAATTTGAATAGTATTGCGCAACGCTTTGTTTCAGATAAGGAAGATTTAGTATTAGCGATTGCTACACCATCAGCGCAGGCTATGGCGAATGCATCAAAAGATATTCCAATTTTAGGAACGGCGATTACCGATTATGTACAAGCTAAATTGGTACATAGCAATGAAAAACCAGGTACTAACGTAAGTGGTACTACTGATATGAATCCTGTAGAAAAACAGGTAGACTTGATTACTCGTGTTTTACCAAATGCGAAAAAAGTGGGCTTAATTTATAGTGCTAGTGAAGTCAATTCACAGTTACAAGCGGCACGAATGAAAGCGCATGCTAAAGAAAAAGGTCTTGAAGTGGTAGAAGCAACTGTGCAAAATGTAAATGATATTCAACAGGCTGCACAAAATCTTGTATCTCAAGGCGTACAAGCTATTTATATGCCAACCGATAATGTAGTCGCTTCGGCAATGCCTAATTTGGTAAAAATTACAGATGAAGCTAAAATTCCTGTATTCCCAGGTGAAGATAATATCGTTAAAATTGGTGGTTTAGCAACCTACTCGGTTGATTACTATCAATTAGGGTTCCAAGCTGGTTTGATGGGCGCTAAAATCTTATCTGGCGAAGCTAAAGTCAGTGATATGCCGATTGAAAGTCAGCAAGAATTTAAACTTGTAATTAATGAAGATGTAGCGAAACGGCTTGGTATTACATTGCCGGCTGATGTAGTACAGGAAGCAAGTAAATAATTCACAAAGAAAAGGGCTTCGGCCTTTTTCTTTTTATTGATGGAGGAACGTATGGAAAACCTTATTATTTCAACCTTAGGGCAGGGTTTATTATGGTCTCTCTTGGCCATTGGTGTATTTATTACTTTTAGAGTTCTTGATATTGCCGATTTGACGGTAGAAGGTAGTTTCCCTTTGGGGGCCGCTATATCGGTAACATTAATTGTAGCTGGTGTGAATCCTATAGTATCTATTTTAGGTGCTGCTGTAGGTGGTATGTTAGCTGGTGTTGTCACTGGCTGGGTACATACTAAGTTGAAAATTCCGGCTCTCTTAGCAGGGATTTTAACAATGATTGCTTTGTATTCGGTTAATCTACATGTTATGGGTAAAGCTAATGTATCTTTATTGCGGATGAATACAATTTATACATATTTTGAAACAATGAATATTCCGGCTACTTGGGCCCTTGCTATTGTCGGTTTATTAGTAGCTATCATTACGGGGATTTTCTTGTTTTGGTTTTTTGGAACTGAAATCGGTGCGGCCATCCGTGCTACTGGTGTTAATCCGCAAATGATTCGTGCGCAAGGGGTTAACACCGATACGATGATTGTACTAGGATTGTTATTATCTAATGCCTTTGTGGCTGTAGCCGGTGCTTTAGTCGCACAGGGTAATGGTTATGCTGATGTGGGGATGGGCGTTGGTACCATCGTTATTGGCTTAGCTTCAGTTATCATTGGGGAAGTGTTATTCGGCACTAAATCGTTCGTACAGAATTTAGTGGCTGTTGTGTTAGGTTCTGTTGTATATCGTATTGTAATCGCTGTTGTATTATATTTAGGTATGCCACCAAATGACTTAAAGTTATTTACTGCTGTATTAGTTGCTATTGCCTTGTCATTACCGACATTAAAGGCCAAATGGCAGAGTCGTTAAGGAGGAGCTACCTATGTTAGAAGTGAAACAAATTGTGAAAACCTTTTTTAAGGGCACGGTTAATGAAAAAGTAGCCCTCCATGGTGTGGATTTACGATTGGAATCAGGTGATTTTGCTACTGTGATTGGTGGTAATGGAGCTGGTAAAAGTACTTTATTAAATTCGATTGCTGGTGTATTTCCTGTAGATTCTGGTTCTATTCACATTAATGATACGGATATTACGAAAATGCCAGAATACAAACGAGCTGCTTTTATTGGCCGTGTGTTCCAAGATCCGATGCTTGGTACAGCTGGTAATATGCAGATTGAAGAGAATTTGTTGTTGGCTCTGCGTCGTGGTAAGCGAATGGGGTTAAAATGGGCTTTTGTACCTAAGGAACGAGAACTTTTTAGAGAACGCTTGTCCTTATTAGGTTTAGGCTTAGAAGATCGTTTAACAGCTCGTATGGGGCTGTTGAGTGGTGGTCAACGCCAATCGATTACGCTATTGATGGCCACTATGTTACGTCCTGAGTTATTATTATTGGATGAACATACAGCAGCACTTGACCCTAAGACAGCTGAAAATGTATTGAATCTTACTGATAAGTTAGTGCAGGAGCATAATTTAACGACGCTTATGATTACGCATAATATGCGTGATGCTTTGCGTTTTGGTAATCGTCTTATTATGATGAACAATGGTCGCATTATTTTTGATGTGCGCGGTGAAGAAAAGAAAAAATTAACGGTACAAGACTTGTTAGAACGTTTTGAAGTGGCTGGTGATACTGTAAGTGACCGCATGGTATTAGGGACTAAGTAAACTGCTTGAATCAGATACTTGAATCAGATTCAAGTTGGCATCAGGTGGTAATAGTATATTGAATTATATTCAAGTCGTTCTTTACAAGAAGTATTGTATATAGTATACTGATTGAGGTGCAACAGGCACTGATAACGCAGGCGAAGTATGCGAGTCTCCAACGTTTACTTTGGCTTAGCGAGGTTTTTATTTTTAGGAGGAAACGAAATGTTAACTACAGAAGCTAAACAAGCTATCATCAAAGAATTTGCTGTTCATGAAGGCGACACTGGGTCTCCAGAAGTTCAAATTGCGATTTTAACTAACCGCATTTTATATCTTACTGAACATTTGAAGGAACATAAAAAAGATCATCATTCCCGTCGTGGTCTTTTGAAATTAGTTGGTCAACGTCGTAACATGCTTGACTACCTTCGTCGTAAAGATATTGAACGTTACCGTGCAATTCTTGAAAAATTAAACTTACGTAAATAATTGCGTAACTTAAAAAGCGGCCTTGGCCGCTTTTTTTATATATAGTTATTTTACACGAAGGGAAAATAGAACTTATTCTAATAAAAGTGTGAAAAAGACTTTTATTTTATCCTATAATCCTTTACAATAAGAGGGAATGTAAAAATTGTAGAAGAGTAACTCAGAGGAGGAATCGGAATGGAACAATTCCAAATGGACCTTGCAGGTCGTACCCTTACTATTGAAACAGGGGAGCTTGCAAAACAAGCAGGTGGTGCTGCCTTAGTACGTTATGGTGATACAGTGGTATTGGTAACCGCTACAGCATCTAAAGAAGCCAAAGATATTGACTTCTTCCCATTAACAGTAGATTATGAAGAAAAAATGTATGCTGTAGGACGTATTCCTGGCGGCTTTGTAAAGCGTGAAGGACGCCCTCCTGAAACTGCGATTCTCCATAGTCGTTTAATTGACCGTCCGATTCGCCCATTATTTGATAAAGGTTGCCGTAATGATGTTCATGTATGTGCGACTGTACTATCCGTTGATCAAGATAACGCGCCAGAAATTTGTGGCATGATTGGTGCTTCGGCAGCCTTGGCTTTATCTGATATTCCATGGGCCGGCCCTATTGCTGGTGTACGCATTGGTCGTGTGGGTGGCACTTTTATTATCAACCCGACGGTAGCTCAATTAGCGGCCAGTGATTTAAATGTAGTCGTGGCTGGTACTAAAGATGCTATTTTGATGGTAGAAGGTGGCGCTCAAGAAGTAGCAGAAGATGTGTTGTTAGATGCTATTATGACAGCACACGAAGAAATTAAACGCATTGTAGCTTTCCAAGAAGAAATGGTAGCTGTAGCAGGTAAAGAAAAACGCCTATTACCAACACATACTTTGAATGAAGATATTTTAGCGGCTGTTAAAGACTATGCGCATGATGCCCTAGATAAAGCAGTTCGTTGTGCTGATAAACAACAACGTGATGCTCAACAAGATGAAGTCTATGCTGATACAAAAGCTCATTTTGAAGAGATTTATCCAGATAATATGGATGATGTATCTATGGCGCTTGAAAAGATGACGAAAGAAATTGTTCGTCATATGATTACGGTTGAAAAAATTCGTCCAGACGGCCGTCAGTTAGATGAAGTGCGTCCAATTAGTGTACGCGTTGGTGTATTACCTCGCACTCATGGATCTGGTTTATTTACTCGTGGTCAAACACAAGTACTTAATATTTGTACATTAGCACCATTGTCTGAAAAACAGACGATTGATGGTATTGGTATTGAAACGGAAAAACGTTACATCCACCACTATAATTTCCCATCCTATTCTGTAGGGGAAGCGCGCTCCTCCCGTGGCCCTGGCCGTCGTGAAATTGGTCATGGCGCTTTAGCTGAACGTGCCTTACTTGCTGTATTACCAACAGAAGACGAATTCCCATATGCTATGCGTTTAGTATCTGAAGTGTTAGAATCTAATGGTTCTAGTTCCATGGCGTCTGTATGTGGTAGTACTTTATCCTTAATGGATGCAGGTGTGCCTATTAAAGCACCAGTAGCCGGGATTGCTATGGGTCTTGTAACACAGGGCGAGCATTACACGATTTTAACCGATATTCAAGGCATGGAAGATGCACTTGGCGATATGGACTTCAAAGTAGCCGGTACTGATAAAGGGGTTACTGCGATTCAGATGGATATTAAAATTTCCGGTTTATCTCGTGAAATCTTAAAAGAAGCCTTAGAACAAGCCCATAAAGGCCGTATGCATATTATGGGTAAAATGTTAGACGTGATTGACGCGCCGCGTGGCAATATGTCCCCGTGGGCACCACGCATTATTACCATGAACATTGACCCTGATAAGATTCGTGATGTAATCGGTCAAGGTGGTAAAGTTATCCGTAGTATTATTGATGAAACTGGTGCTAAAATTGACATCGAAGATGATGGTACAATTTTCATTTCTGCCGTAGAAGAAGCATCAGCTAATAAAGCAATAGAGATTATTACTAACTTAACTAAGGAAGTTGAAGTTGGTGAAGTATACCTTGGTAAAGTAACACGTCTTATGAACTTTGGCGCTTTTGTTGAAGTGTTACCTGGTAAAGAAGGGTTGGTACATATTTCAAAATTAGCTAAAGAACGTGTGGAAAATGTAGAAGATGTAGTTAATGTGGGCGATGAAATTATGGTTAAAGTTATTGAAATTGATAAACAGGGCCGTATTAATTTATCCCGCAAGGATTGTTTGAAATAAACTACCGATTGAAAGAGGAGTCGTTAGATGGATATACGTGGATTTGAAGTTGTCTCGCAGTATGAAGATAAAGATATTGCATTACCTAGACGAAAAACAACGGAAAGTGCAGGGTATGATATTGAATGTGCTGAGGCCGTGACAATTAACCCCGGTGAAATGAAGTTAGTTGCTACGGGTCTTAAGGCCTTTATGAATTATGATGAATACTTGGCGATTCATATTCGTTCAAGTATGGCCATTAAGCGGCATCTCATGCTAGTAAATAGCACTGGGATTATTGATAGTGATTACTATAACAATGAAGAAAATGAAGGTCATATTTTAATTGCTCTTATTAATATGGGGCAGGAAGCTGTAAGTCTTGAAAAAGGTGAACGGGTGGCTCAAGGTATTTTCTCTAAATATTTGATTACTAGTGATGATGATGCAACTGGCATTCGGACTGGTGGGATTGGTAGCACAGGTAATAATTAATTAAACAAATACTCCCAGAGTGAGTGGTACGCTTATGCTTGGCTATATTTTATAGCTCAATGGATACGTTGATACACAAAGCTCTGAGGAGTATTTTCTTTTTGTCATTTTATCTTTACCTTTAGTAAGAGTGTGTTACAATAATTAGAGAATATATAGTCATTAAGGTAGGAGATTGGACATGAGCTTACATAGAGAAAAACAATTATCGTCGGAAATGAAATTTGATGGTCGCTTAATTAAAGTAACGTTTGACGTAGCCGATGTAAATGGGAAAGAAGCCTGGCGTGAAGTTGTACATCATCCAGGAGCGAGTGCTATTGTCGTTATTGATGACCAAGGTCGCATTGTAATGGAACGACAATTCCGTTATGCTTTGGATTGTGGTTTGTTAGAAATTCCGGCTGGTAAGTTAGATGCAGGGGAAGATCCACTGGCTTGTGCTAAACGTGAGCTTGAAGAAGAAACGGGGTATAAAGCTAGTGAATGGATTTCATTAGGCACGATTGCTACAAGTCCAGGCTTTTGCAATGAACTTATTCATCTCTATGTTGCGAAAGGGCTTAGCAAGGGGCAGACGCATTGGGATGACGATGAATATGTAGAATTGGAATATTACTCGTTTGAAGACTTAATGGAAGCAATTCGTAATGAGGAAATTAAAGATAGTAAAACGCTAGCTGCCTTGGCGTTAGCAATGCCATATCTTAAATAATTAGTATATGAATAGTGATTACCATGTAGTAAGTGGCATTATCAGCGTGAGTTTAAGTGATGGAATATAGGAATTGAGGCCTAGTATGTTTAAACGAATTATTTTAATTGTCATGGATAGTGTGGGCGTTGGTCATGCTAGTGATGCAGCTGCTTTTGGCGACGAAGGAGCTAATACGGTAGGCCATATTGAAGCACAGGCTGGTCTTTTACGTTGTCCGACTTTAAAACGATTGGGGCTTGCTAATATTGCAGATATTCAATCCAATGAAGAACCTGTGACCGGTTTATTTGGACGTCTTCATGAAATAAGTCGTGGTAAAGATACGACTAGTGGTCATTGGGAATTATTAGGACATCCGGTAGATGTGCCGTTTCCTACGTTTTACGAAGGATTTCCTGCAGACGTGATGGAGGCTTTTACTCGAGAAACAGGATATGGTTATTTAGGTAATGAAGTAGCCTCTGGAACAGAAATTATAGAACGATTAGGGGCGGAGCATCTAAAAACAGGTAAACCTATTGTGTATACATCAGCTGATTCCGTGTTTCAAATTGCGGCTCATGAAGATGTGATTCCCTTAGAAGAATTATATCGAATTTGTAAGGTTACTCGTGAAAAAGTATGTATTGGTGATTATTATGTAGGGCGTATTATTGCTCGACCTTTTATCGGAGAATTAGGTCATTTTAAACGAACCGCGAATCGTCATGACTATAGTCGTATGCCTGAGAAGACTTTATACTGGGAAATGTTGCAACAGCATAACTTGCAAACGATTGGTGTTGGTAAAATTGGTGATATTTACGCTCAAGTGGGGATTGGTGAATCCTATCCAACAAAGTCGAATGCTCACGGTATGAATGAAGCTGCTCGACTCTTAGGCGGTACTTTTAAAGAAGGACTCATGATGATTAACCTTGTTGAGTTTGATAGCCTTTATGGTCATCGTCGTAATGTAGACGGTTATAAACGGGCATTGGAAGATTTTGACTATCAATTAGGTGGTTTTTTAGAGTTATTACAGGCTGATGATTTATTGCTAATTACAGCTGATCATGGTAATGATCCTACTTGGACAGGAACTGACCATACGCGAGAACTAGTTCCTTTGTTGGGGTATTGTAACGATTTATCAAAACCAGTTGCGTTAGGTGATCGTGCTAGCTTTGCTGACGTAGGGCAGACCATATTAGATAATTTTGGTCTTGTTGGCGAGGTGGGCACAAGCTTTTTAGGCTCTATTAAGGAGGCAAAATAGTATGAGTTGTACACATAATAAGAAAGAAATCCCTACCAATCCACAAGAAAGAGCACGTTATGATTGGGCAAAGAAGCAAACTGAAGTAGCTAAAGCACAAGGTATGGATAGTGCTGAATTGCATGCGCTATTTAAATATATTATGGAATTAGATGTAGAAGCTGTGAGTCAATCTGGCACAGAGGAAGTCCATGCAGTATTTCGTCGAGCTTTAGGCCAAGCTACAACGGCGCTTGAAGCTGGTCAGCCAGAAGCTGTAGCGCTTAACTTATTCCGTTGTATTATGCATGGGGATTTGAAGAACTAATAAGACAGAAATAACAAAAGGAACTACGGCTCAATTAATATTTGAGAGTAGTTCCTTTTTATATGCATAAATTTATATATAGTTTTAGATGTACAAGTATTAAACTTCATGATGTAGGATTGTTATATGACTCCCCAGTATAGAATTATAAGGGGGATAGACTATTATTAATGCTAACAGGGAAAAGAGAATATAAAAAAAGCGCCGTAACTAGGTTACAACGCTTTTAGTGCCTTTGCCTTAGAATTATAAAGCATTCACTTTAGCAGCCAAGTTTGATTTTTTACGAGCTGCTGTGTTTTTATGAAGAACGCCTTTGGAGGCTGCTTTATCAATTACGCTAGTAGCTTGAACAAGTGCTTTCTTAGCATCTTCTACTGCGCCAGCTTCTACAGCTTCAACCGTTTTGCGTGTAGCTGTACGAATTTGAGATTTCACAGCGGAGTTTTTCGCACGACGTTCAGCGTCTGTTTTTACGCTTCTAATACTGGATTTGATATTTGGCAATTGAGTCACCTCCTTATGATTACAATAATATACCTGAATAATTATAGCATAGAGCGTATGGTTGTGCAATACCTTTGACAGATTAGTTTTGTTATATATTTATGATATAATAGTTTAAGATATATGAATTGGTAAAGTTAATATACGTTTAATTAGATTTTGACGAGGTGTTTTATGAAAAAATTAATGATTATAGATGGGAGTAGCCTGTTATATCGCGCTTTCTTTGCACTACCACCGCTTAGTAATGCCCTAGGAGTGCCAACCAATGCGGTATATGGATTTTTGACTATGCTCGTAAAATTATATAATGATTTACAGCCTGATTATGTGGCGGTGGCTTTTGATAAGGGGAAAGAAACCTTCCGTACAGAATTATACGCTGATTATAAAGGCAATCGCCCTAATGCACCTGATGATTTACGGCCTCAATTTGGTCTTATTCGTGAAGTGCTTGAAGCATTAGGTATTTCTGTCATTGAACAGGAAGGCTATGAAGGGGATGACATTATTGGCTCCTTAAGTAAAAAGTTAGGTAATAAAGAGACGGCTGTTTATATTATTACTGGGGATCGTGATAGTTTACAACTTGTTGATGAACATAGTACTGTGTATCTAACTAAAAAAGGGATTAGTGATATGCTTGAAGTACGACCAGAGACTATGGTAGCTCAATATGGTTATGGCCCAGAGCAAGTGATTGATATGAAGGCCCTCATGGGGGATAGCTCGGATAATATTCCTGGTGTACCTGGTGTTGGTGAAAAAACAGCCCTTAAACTTCTTACAGAATATGGAACCTTAGAAGGTGTATATGATCACATTGATGGTATTAAAGGGAAACTAAAAGAAAAACTATCGGATAATAAAGAACTGGCTTTTTTATCCCGTACATTAGCTACCATTAAAACCGATATGGATTTAGCGTACACCTTAGACGATTTTGTAACAGCTGCTCATGAATCGGAAATTGTACCACTTTTTGATCGTCTTGGCTTTCATAACGTCACTCCGCGTCTTATAAAAGCCATGGGGCTTACGGCGCCAACTCCAACAGATAGTGAATCTTTATTTGCTGCTTTTGCTGAATCACCAATTGAGGGGCATGAGGTGAAAGAAACGCTGACCTTATTAAGCAGTGAAGAGATTACAGCGGAGTTTTACACAAATAAAGAGTTAGCCTTCCACGTAATGCCTAAAGGTGCTCATCCATTTCGTACTATAGATACGTTGTATGTGAGTAATGGTGATGCAGTAGCTAAGCTGTTAGGTGATACAAAAGCTAACAATGAATTGATGGTGGATATGTTACAAATGGCCAGTGGTATTGTAACTGAAGATGCTAAATTACTTTTGGAAGTAACGGGCAAAGATACACCAGGTCCTCTTAATTTATTTGATACTTCAGCAGAACCACGTGTTTGGGATTTAACCTTGATGGCGTATTTAGCGGACCCTACACGTACTAATTATGGCATTTCTTATTTATGTGAACGATTTAGTGCGCCTGTTGTACCAGCTAGTGGTGATGATGCTGAATTTGTAGCTACTGTAGAAGCTTTATTGGCTATGAAACCAGTAGCAGTTGAAGTGTTACAAGATAATGGTCTTTGGGACTTATATAAGAGGATTGAATTACCGTTAATTCGCACCTTGCTTGTCATGGAAAAAAATGGCATTTATATTGACAAAGTAGCATTAGAAAAGACACAAAATCGTTTTGAAGAAGAAGCTAATGAATTGCGCACGGCAATTTATAAGGAAGCTGGCGAAGAATTTAATATTAATTCGCCTAAACAATTAGGGGTTATTTTATTTGAAAAATTAAATTTGCCTGTTATCAAAAAGACAAAAACAGGCTATTCAACCAATGCTGAAGTGCTCGATATATTACGGAATGAGCATCCTATTATTGAGTTGATTTTAAAATATCGTACTGTAGTAAAATTGATTTCTACTTATTTAGAAGGGCTTAAACCACTTATTAATGGTAAAACAGAGCGTATTCATAGTACGTTTAATCAGATGGTAACTGCGACAGGTCGGTTAAGTAGTTCAGATCCCAATTTACAAAATATTCCTGTCCGTACAGAAAAGGGCCGTGAGATTCGGGCGCTCTTCTTACCAGGTGAGGGGTATGATACCTTAGTCAGCGCCGACTATTCACAAATTGAGCTTCGTATTTTAGCGCATCTATCCGAAGATCCCGCACTTATTAAAGCCTTTTTAGAAGGAGAAGATATTCATCGTTTTACGGCGGCCGAAGTGTTGGGGAAATCGATTGAAGAGGTTACGCCTACGGAACGTTCCCATGCAAAGGCGGTTAACTTTGGTATTATTTATGGAATTAGTGACTTTGGTTTATCTCGAGATTTAGGTATTACTCGAGGGGAAGCTAAAGATTATATTGATCTATATTTTAGTCGTTATCCAAAAGTTAAAGAATATATGGATGCTATGGTGGCAGAAGCTCATGAAACGGGGATGGTGCGCACCATGTTTGGCCGTGTAAGGGCATTGCCAGATATTAATAGTCGTAATTTTAACCGTCGTTCTTTTGCAGAACGTACGGCAATGAATACACCGATTCAAGGGAGTGCAGCGGATATTATTAAATTAGCAATGAATCAAGTCGCACAGCGTTTAGAGACAGAGCAATTGAAATCACGTCTTTTATTGCAAGTGCACGATGAGCTTGTATTGGAAGTGGTTACAGAAGAAGAAGCTAAGGTGGAGGCTTTATTAGCAGACATTATGGATAGCGTTGTGGAACTTAAAGTGCCTCTTATTGTTGATGTGCATAGTGCCACTAATTGGGCTGATGTAAAGTAATTGTAGGTAGTTTGCTAGCTTTGTAGGCTGGCCTAAGAATAAGTAGGTGATACGATGCCAGAATTACCAGAAGTAGAGATTATCAAACGATATATTCATGAACAGACTGTTGGCAAAACGGTGGCATCGGTCGAATCTTTATTGCCACGTATGTGGCGAAATTGTCCGCCACAAGTAGCAGCGTCTTTGGTTACGGGTCAAACGATTGAAGCTGTTAAACGGCGTGGAAAATATCTCATCATTACGTTTCAACAGACTTCGTTACAGTTAATTATTCATTTAAAACTAACAGGGCGTTTAATTTATCGCTCAACGGCTACGGTGGAACGCTTTGATCGTATTTTATTTTATTTTACTGATGGCACTTTGCTCGCTTATGGTGATGTGCGTACTTTAGGCGCTTTATATCTTTTTGAATCACCTAAGCAGATTGATTTAAAAGCATATTTGCAAATGGGGGTAGAGCCCTTGAGTCAATCGTTTACGAGTGGTAAACTATATGAGTTGACTCGGCGAAGTACTATGCCTATTAAGCCTTTTTTATTGAGCCAGCAATATGTGGCGGGGATTGGCAATATTTATGCCGATGAAGCTTTATTCTTAGCCCATGTATTACCAACTCGCCCCGCCGACTCTTTGATAGAGAGTGAAACGAAGGCGTTGCATCGAGCGTTACGCAAAGTATTGCGTGATAGTTTAGCCCGTGGCGGTACTAGTTTTAGGGACTATAAAAATGGTGCTGGTGGCAAAGGGCAAAATCAAGAGCATTTATTGGTCTATGGTCGAGGTGGGAAACCTTGTATGCATTGTAAACGACCATTACAGGATATGACATTACGGGGACGTCATACCGTATTTTGCAGTCATTGTCAAAAGTAATAACAACTAATCTTATTAGTAGGAGTTTGTATGTATAAAATTGGATTAACTGGTGGTATTGCCTCAGGCAAAAGCACTGTTTCAGAATGGTTGGCCCAAAAAGGGGCCCCTGTAATTGATGCCGATGTGGTCGCTCGTGAAGTGGTGGCCCTAGGCACACCGGGGTTAAGTGAATTAGTAGCTTATTTTGGTGATTCTATTTTACAAGGGGATGGAACACTCGATAGACCTAAGTTAGGGGCTATTATTTTCAATGATGAAGCTAAACGTAAAATGTTAAATGATATATTACATCGTTACATTCATGAACGAATTGATGAATTAGCTATGATGCATTATGAACAAGGATTCGGTGCGGTGATTTACGATATTCCTTTACTTATTGAGACTAATTGGTATAAAGAGATGGATGAAGTGTGGTTAGTTGCCTTAGAACCAGAAGTACAAAAAGCACGTCTTATGGCTCGAAATGGATTGAGTGAAGAAGAGGCACAGGCGCGTATATCTAGTCAAATGTCCTTGGCTGATAAGAAGACCTATAGTCAAGTTATTATTGATAATAATGGCACCCTTGAAGAGTTAATGGATCAGTTAATCCAATTGTGGCAGACAAAAGGGGATTTATTTGCTAAGGAGGATTCATGAGAGGCTCTACATTTCTAGCCTGGTGTTTGGTTCTGTTAGGTTGGTACTACTTTTGTGTAGGCGAGCCTTATTTAGCACGGACGTATGCCTATCCATTAGAACATAGTGAAATTGTGTATGCAGAAGCGCAAGCTAATAAAGTTCCATATTCATTGGTGGCGGGTGTCATTTTAGCAGAAAGTAAATTCAATGAACATGCTGAATCAGCACCAGGTGCTTTAGGGCTTATGCAACTTATGCCAGACACGGCGCACTGGATTGCAGAACAATTAGATGAAGCAAAATTGACAGATAGTGATATTCGTAAACCGGCTACGAATATAAAATTAGGTACTTGGTATTTAGCGTATTTATTAGACGAATTTAAGGGCAATAAAGTATTAGCTTTGGCTGCTTATAATGCAGGGCGTGGTCATGTAGAAGAGTGGATGACACAATATGGTTGGACCACGGAGTTTGATGCAATTGATGAAATACCTTTTCCTGAAACACGTGAATATGTAGCTACTGTCCTTAAGAATGAGGCTCATTATGAGTCACTATATTCAGTGAATCGTAAGTAGTCTATGGCGTAGCTCCATCGTGGGGCTTAAGGAGACTGTTAGACATAGGTAGGATTGTAAATGCTAGAGAAAGGAGGCTTAATAATGGCTGATGCAATCGCAGAGTGTAAAGATAGAATTTATGATTTTTCTTGGTTGCCTGAAACGATTGGCGATTTTACTTTGATAATTGATACGGTAGAAGATTCTGAATTAGGCTTTCGCTTTTTTCACTATGAAAATTCATTAGGTTGGCGCTGGGAAGCGATTTATGATAAGGAAGTTAATGACTTTACAGTCCATGTAGTGATGCCTTTATTTTCATTTGTAGATATTAACTTTGTACGTAACACTTGGGATGAATATGAAGCAGTCCTTCGAGAGCGCGGTATATCAGCGGTGACCCAGCGGTTAGTAGAACCCCATCAAATGTTTACCTATGCGTATAAGCAAAAGGGATTAGCTGATTGGGTTTATGATGAAGTATTACCGCCAGCCGTAGGGCCTTTTACCCGAGATATTGCACCGAGTAATGGCATTTGCATGATTAATGGTTCCTTTATTATTGCTGAATATTGTAAGTCAAAGGATCCATCAGGTCTGTTACTGTTTTACAATGTGTTACGCGATGAATTCTTTGTAGAATTAAGACGCCATAATTATCCAGAAATTAATCATGACTTTGATGCTGTAACGATTCCGGAATTGGAAGAAAAATTAACAAGTCAGTTAACTAATGTATTGACAGACTTGGAAAATCGTTTGTAGTATTTGTGTTTTTGCAGTGTTCATGATATAATATACGTGATTTGATATAAGCTTTTTTAGAAGAGTGGGCCTTGGCTCACTCTTTACTTTATAGTAAAAACTCTATGCAGGCGATATGCGTAGTCATGGATAACAAGTGTTACATCATATTAAAGGAGGCGATGACTATGAAAAGAGAAGCCGTCGAAGAATTTGTAGCTTCTATTGTAGAAGGTATTGTAGAAGGTACAGATATGGAGCTAGTAGACGTAGAATACGTCCGGGAACGGGATTGGTATTTACGTGTATACTTAGACAAGCCAGGTGGGGTAGACCTTGATGACTGTCAGATAGTTAGCGAAAAGTTAAGTGAAGTGTTAGATGCGAAAGATCCAATTAAGGAGAATTACTTATTAGAAGTATCGTCTCCAGGCCTTGATCGTGTACTTAAAAAAGATAAAGACTTTGTGCGCTATAATGGCTCCGACGTTGATGTACAACTGTTTAAGCCGATAGATGGGAAAAAACAATTTACTGGAGCATTAGCTGGTTTTTCCGATACGACGATCACTATTACGGTTGGTGAGGAGCCGATTGAATTGGAACGCAGTGCCATTGCTCAGATTCGCTTACATTTTGAATTTTAAAACTAATAGGATATTGGAGGAATAATCAGTGAGTCAAGAATTAGTACAGGCAGTTATGGTGTTAACCAAACAAAAGGGTGTGTCACCAGAAGTGGTGTTTGAGTCCTTGGAGGCATCATTATTGCAGGCTTATCGTAAAGAGCCAGGCTCTAATCAAGAAGCATATGTAGAATTAAATCGTGAAACTGGTGAATATAAAGTATTTGCTAAGAAAACAGTAGTAGCGGACGTGGAAGACCCTGAAAAAGAAATTGCCTTAGCTGAGGCACAACAAAAAGATATGCGTTTTGAAGTGGGCGATATTGTAGAAGTGGATGTAACACCTAAGAATTTTGGTCGTAGTGCAGCACACACAGCGAAACAAATGTTGATTCAGCGTTTAAAAGAAGCGGAACGCAGTATTGTATATGAAGAATACTTTAGCCGTGAAGGTGATATTATTACAGGCTTAGTACAGCGTGTTGAAGGGCGCAATGTATTCGTTGACTTAGGTAAAACGGAAGCTATTTTACCACCAGCGGAACAGATTCCTACAGAAACATATAAAGCGGGCGATCGCATTAAATGCTATATTGTAGAAGTAAAGAAAACTACCAAAGGTCCACAGATTATGATTAGTCGTACCCATCCTGGCCTTTTAAAACGTTTATTTGAATTAGAAGTTCCTGAGATATATGAAGGCGTTATTGAATTAAAATCTGTTGCTCGTGAACCAGGTATGCGTTCTAAAATTGCAGTAGTATCTCGTGATGAAACAATTGATGCTGTAGGTGCCTGTGTAGGGCCTAAAGGACAACGTGTTCAAAATATCGTTGATGAATTACATGATGAAAAAATCGATATTGTAAAATGGGATGAAGATCCAGCAGTTTACATTGCAAATTCTTTAAGTCCAGCTAAAGTTATTTCTGTTGATGTGGACGAAGAAGAAAAAACATCAAGGGTTGTTGTTCCTGATTATCAATTGTCATTGGCGATTGGTAAAGCGGGGCAGAATGCTCGTTTAGCGGCTAAATTAACAAACTGGAAGATTGATATTAAGAGTGAAACACAAGCTGATACAGAAGAATCTAGTGCTGAGGTTTCCGTAGAATCCCTCCTTGAAGAGGATGGTGAAGCTTAATGAAGAAGAAATCACCACCAATGCGCATTTGTGTAGGCTGTGGCGAACTTCGGAATAAGAAAGAGATGTTGCGCATTGTAGTATCGCCAGAAGGAACCATTGCGATTGATCGCACTGGCAAAGCAGCGGGGCGTGGCGCTTATATTGAGCCAAAAACAGAATGTTTTGAAACAGCATATAAAGCAAAGCGTTTAGAGCGCTCTTTAAAACGAGCCGTTTCAGCTGATATATATGAGAATCTGCGATCTGAATTATTCTCGAATGAGGAATAATATATATCATGGATACGACTAAATTAAAAAACTTGCTAGGTATGGCACAACGGGCTGGAAAGTTATTGTCCGGTGATTTTGTAGCAGAAAAAGCGATAAAGCGTGGTCAGATACCATTAGCCCTATTAGCTTTGGATTGTGCAAAAAATAATGCAGAAAAATATAATTGGTTAGCCCAGCAACATAATGTTCCTTTACGTGAGGTACTCAGTAAAGCTGAATTAGGGCAAGCTATCGGAAAAGAACAACGAGCTATTGTTCTCGTCAATGATGCGGGATTTGCCAAAGCAATGCTCAAAGAAATAGATAATTGATTAAGGGGGCATGCAGATGTCAAAAAAAAGAATACGTGATTTAAGTAAAGAATTAAATGTAGAAAATAAACGGATTATAGACTTTTTAAGTCGTAATGGTTATGAATCTAAAACGCCAGCAAGTGGTCTTGATGAAGCAGGTGTAGCTTTAGTTGAAAAGCACTTTAAGAAACCTGATATTGCAAATCAGACACCTAAAAAGGTAGCAGAGGCACCTAAGGCAGACGCTAAAGGTACACCAAAAACAGCGGAACAACCTAAGAAGCAGGACGCTCATAAAACGTCGACTCATAAAGGCGAAGGCCGTAAACAAGAGTCTGCAAAAGCAGAGGCTCATAAAGGAAGTGGGCAAGGTCATAAAGGGACGGAAGCTAAACAAGAAAACCGCAATCAGAAGCATGGCAATAAACCAGCACAGCGTCAAGAAAATCGTCAGGAAAATAAAGGGCAAGAACGCAATATGAGTCGTAATGCGGATAAGAAAAATGAAACTAATAACCGCAATGACCGTCCTGAACGCTCTAATGACCGTCCTGAACGCTCTAATGACCGTCCTGAACGCTCTAATGATCATTCAAATGACCGCAAAAATAATCGAGAAACTCGTAATAATAAAGAAACTCGTGGCAATCGTGACGGTAATAATAACAATGATCGTCGCAATAAAAAGGACAAGAAAAACCGCAATGGTAACCGTCCACAATCGTTATTATCTACGTCTTTGGCAAAAAGCAAAAATCGCGTAAAACAACGTAATGAACAAAACCGTCAACATAAAGAAGAAGAAAAACGTAAAGCAGAAGCAATGATTGCTACTCACATTGAAATTGGTCAATCTTTAACTGTTAAAGAATTGGCTGAAACAATGGGCCGTGAAGTGAGTGAAATCATTAAAAAACTTATGTTACTAGGTGTAATGGCAACGATTAATCAGGAAATTGATTTTGAAACAGCCGCTATCGTTGCGGAAGAATTTGGCGTATCCGTTTCAGAAGCAGCACCAGAAGAAGATCCAACAGAAGTTCGTGAAATTGAAGATTCACCTGAAAGTTTACAACCACGTCCACCAGTAGTTACTATTATGGGTCACGTTGACCATGGTAAAACTTCTTTATTGGACGTAATTCGTCAAACAAATGTAACTGCATCTGAAGCTGGTGGGATTACGCAGCATATTGGGGCCTATATGGTTCGCTATAAGGGCAATAAGATTACATTCTTAGATACACCTGGTCATGAAGCCTTTACGGCAATGCGTCTTCGTGGCGCCCAATCAACTGATATCGCCGTCTTGGTGGTGGCAGCTGATGATGGTGTAATGCCTCAGACTATTGAAGCGATTAATCATGCTAAATCAGCGAATGTGCCAATTATTGTGGCTATTAATAAAATGGACAAACCAGGAGCTAACCCAGACCATGTAAAACAACAATTAGCTGAACATGGTTTATTACCAGAAGAATGGGGTGGCGATATTATCATGGTACCTGTGTCGGCTAAACAGCGCCAGGGAATTGATGACTTATTAGAAAATATCTTGCTTGTAGCTGAAGTAATGGAATTAAAAGCCAATCCAAATCGTAATGCGCAAGGTGTAGTGATTGAAGCTAAACTTGATAAAGGCCGTGGTCCTGTATGTACAGTATTAGTACAAAAAGGTAGTTTGCGTGTTGGCGATAACATTATTGCTGGGGTAGCGTATGGTAAAGTTCGTGCCATGACTAATGAACGCGGTGAAAAAGTAAAAGTAGCTCGTCCATCAATGCCAGTGGAAGTACTTGGCTTGTCTGATGTACCACAAGCTGGTGAAATTATGGATGCTGTTGATGATAATGAAGCACGTGCTATTGCTGAAAGTCGTGTAGAAAAGCAACGTATGGCTGAATTAGGGGCCACCCATAAAGTAACCTTGGATGATATTTTTAATCAGATTCAACAAGGTGAGTTAAAAGATTTAAATATTATTATTAAAGCTGACGTGCAAGGGTCTGTTGAAGCTTTACGTCAATCGCTAGAAGCGATTAAAAATCCAGAAGTACGTATTGTTATTGTCCATGCAGCGGTAGGGGCTATTAATGAGTCTGACGTTATGTTAGCCTCGGCTTCTAATGCTATTATTATTGGTTTCAACGTACGTCCTGATGCAGTAGTACGTAAAGCTGCTGAAAAAGAAAGTGTAGACCTTCGTACATATCGAGTTATTTATGATGCTATTAATGATGTAGAAAGTGCTATGCGCGGTATGTTAACGCCAGAATTTAAAGAGGTAATTCTTGGCCGTGCTGAAGTACGTCAAGTTATTTCTACACCAAAAGCAATTGTAGCCGGTTCGTATATTACAGAAGGTAAGATTACGAATAAATCCGAAATTCGTTTAATTCGTGATGGCGTAGTTGTTCATGAAGGACAAGTAGACTCCTTACGTCGCTTTAAAGATGAAGTAAAAGAAGTGAAGAGTGGTTTTGAATGTGGTATTTCCATTGAACGTTACCGTGATATTAAAGAAGGCGATATAATTGAAGCCTTTATGATGGAAGAAATCGCGCCACAGATTTAGGAGGCGTCTATGAGTGACGTACGAGTACGTAAATTACAAGAATTTATAAAACAAGAAGTAAGTAGCATGTTAATGCGTGGTCTTAAAGACCCACGCATTGGCTTTGTTACTGTAACCGATGTAGAAGTAACGGGAGATTTGCGACAAGCAACGATTTATGTAAGCTTATTTGGTAAAGAGGAAGAAAAGAAAGCCTCTTTACAAGCGTTACGTCATGCTGCTGGCCATGTGCGTAGCGAATTGGGTAAGGTATTACGACTTCGCTATGTACCCGAAATTTCCTTTGATGCTGATACTTCATTAGATTACAGTATGCATATCGAATCCTTGTTACATGATATAAAAAAGGATGAAGAACAAAATGGCAATCATAACTAAGGAAGCATTAAAAAACGCCTTAGATGAAGCACAGCGCATTATATTGACGGTTCATGTACATCCCGACGGCGATGCCATCGGCTCCATGGTCGCTTTTTATGAAGCTCTTAGCAATGAAGGGAAAGAAGTGACTATGGTAGTCGATGATACGGTACCTGCTAAATATAGTTTTTTAGCACAGGTAGCCCATATTAAGCAGCCGTCTGAGGTGTTAGATTGGCAAGCTGACATGTTATTAGTGCTTGATGCGAGTACGTTTGAGCGTATTGGCAAAGTGGGGTCTTTATGCAAAGCACCAATCTTTAATATTGATCATCATATTTCAAATAGCCAATTTGCTGATAGTTTGTATTTATGTCCTGAGTTTGCCGCTACTGGTGAAATTTTGACGTATTTATGTGACAGTTGGGGTTGGCCAATTACACCGTCTATGGCTAATGCTTTATATATGGCGATTGCTACTGATTGTGGCTTTTTCCGTTTCAGCAATACAACAGAGCAAACCTTGCGTATGGGGGCTCTTTGTGTGGCTAATGGAGCACAACCTAATATCGTATCAGAACATGTGGAAGTGACTACGGCCGCACGTATTGAAGTGATGAAGGAAGCCTTGCAGACAATTCAGTTTTTTAAAGCTGGCCGTGTGGCTATCATTGCTTTGGATGAGGCCTTAATGGCAAAAGTAGGCGATGATACGGATGGTTACGTAGATTTAATTCGTAATGTGGATACGGTGGATATTGCTATTTTATTAAAAGCGGTTGATGCACACACTACGCGGGTAAGTTTACGTGCTAAAGTTACCGATGTAAATGCGATTGCTAATCAATTTGGTGGTGGTGGCCATGTGAAAGCTGCGGGCTGTACGATTAATGCGAATATTCAAGGGGCTATTGAGCATTTATTAGCGGTGATAGCCTAATGGATGGTGTATTTCCTTTTTTGAAACCACCAGGGATTACAAGTCACGATGCGGTTGGTATTTGTCGACGAATTTTAAAAGAACGTCGTATTGGTCACAGTGGGACTTTAGACCCATTAGCGTATGGTGTTTTGCCTATTTTTGTAGGTAAGGCGACACGAATTATAGAATATACAGAAAGTGCATCCAAAACATATGTAGCAGAATGCCGCTTTGGTTATGGTACTGATACAGAGGATAGTACGGGTACGCCTTTAATGGCTGAAATCATACCGAGCCATATTCCAACGTGGAGTCAATTAGAACAAGTACTGATTGGTTTTGTTGGCGAACAGTTGCAACAGCCATCCATATATTCTGCGATTAAAATTAATGGTCGGCGAGCTTATGAATTAGCTCGTGAAGGCATTGAATTTACGTTGCCTAGTCGAACTATTACAATTAGTGAGTGCCAACTATTAGCCTATTCGTATCCCTATTTTACGATTCGTGTGTCGTGTTCAGCTGGTACGTATATTCGTGCTTTATTACGTGATATAACAACTCGATTGGGGATACCGGGGACTATGACGCAGTTAGTGCGTACCGCTGTAGGGCCGTATAGTATTGAGCAAGCGATAACCGCTGAGGAATTAACGGTTAAGGGGGCAGCTTGCATATATCCTACGGAATCAGCCCTTAGTCATATGCCAACAGTAACAGTTTCGGCAGAGGGGCGTTTAGCGTTAAAACAAGGTAAACAATGGCCTTATGAAGCGATTCCCCATTTCAAAGGGATAGTACGGCAGTTATATTGTGCCTATAGTGATGAAGGCTTTTTTGGTGTTTTAGAAGGTACTAATGATACCTTGAAGGTTGCAAAAAATATTTTTTTATAGGAATTGATGTATGAAAATTTTAACGTCCTTTGCAGAGTTACAACAGTTAAAAACAAATATTGTCTATGCATTAGGCACTTTTGATGGTCTTCATCGTGGTCATCAATCAGTGATACAGCGTGCAGTAGCGGAAGCGAAGGCAGTTAAAGCGTGTACTGTAGTAGTAACATTTGATAATCATCCCTTGCACATATTAAATCCTGAGCGTTGTCCTACTATGCTCTTACAACCTGTGTTAAAAGGTGAAATTTTAAAGTCTTTAGGTGTCGACTATGCACTTCGTCTGCCTATGACTAAAGATTTATTAGCCATGCCAGCAGAAGCTTTTATAAGCGCTTTAACAGAGTATAATGACGTAAAAGCTTTCGTGGTTGGTCAAAACTTTACCTTTGGTGCTGGTGGTAAGGGAACGCCTGATTTAATTCAACAATTATTAGCAGCTAAAGGGATTGTTGTGCATGCGCTTTCATTAGCGCAGTGCCAAGAAATGAAAGAACATGTATCAAGTACTTTAATTCGAGAAGCTGTTCGTGAGGGAGATTTATCTTTAACTTATACATTATTAGGGCGCCCTTATATGTTCCGAGGGACCGTTATTGAAGGTGACCGTCGTGGTCGTACCTTAGGTTTTCCTACGCTTAATTTCTTATTTCCTAAAGAATTAACCTTGCCACCTGATGGTGTATATGTCAATCGTGTTTTACTTGATGGGCAATGGTATGAAGGCGTGGGGAATCTAGGGGATAATCCTACATTTGAAAACCAATATCATCGTTTTGAAGTTCATTTATTTGGCTTTGATAAAATGGTATATGGTCATGAAGCAACTGTTGAATTTTGGCAATTATTACGGCCAGAACAACGTTTTAATTCCTTAGAAGATCTTATTAAACAAATGAAAGTTGATGAGCAACGTGCTAAGGATTTCTTTGAGAAAAACTAATATGTATCACTTTGCCTATTTGGTAATATTGAAGCTGCAAGCACCTGTTATAGAGAATACTCATGACAGGTGCTTTTGATTTTATTTATAAAAAAATCTACTAACCAATATAATAAAATAAGTCCATTCCTTAAAAACTCTTGTGTGTTTTTAGTTGACATTTACCAACTATAAGAGTATGATAAAAAGCACAATAATTTAAGGAGGTTATCATTATGGCTATACGTTTTTCAGATGCAGTAAATGCAATTAAGCATTCAGACACAGGGGATATTTTAAAGCTTATTGCGCAGCCAGATATGATTTCGTTTGCTGGTGGTTTACCGGCAGAAGAATCATTTCCAGCTGAAGAAATCAGAAAGGCAGCCGAAGTCGTCTTAGACGGTGATGCAGGTAAAGCCTTGCAGTATGGTCCTTCACTTGGTTATGAACCTCTTCGGGAAAGTATTGCAAAGCGAATGAATCGCATTGTTAAGACCAATTTTACGAAAGATAATATTTTGGTTACTTGTGGTTCACAACAAGGACTTGATATGTTGTGTCGACTATTCTGTAATAAAGGTGACACTGTATTGGTCGAAAAGCCATCGTACTTAGGTGCTATTACAGCATTTAATTTAAGTGGTGTTAATTATGTAGAAATTCCTGGTGATGGGAAAGGGATGATTATTTCAGAACTTCGAAAAGCCTTGGAAACACATACTGTACGTTTAATTTATGTAGTGACTGATTTCCAAAACCCAACCGGTATTACTTGGTCACGAGAACGCCGTCAAGAGTTTATGGATGTAGTTGATGAATTTGAAGTACCTGTTATTGAGGATAATCCTTATGGTGAACTTCGCTATGAAGGAGAATATTTACCATCATTGAATACGTTTGATACTAAAGGCTTAGTTTGTTCTTTAGGTACTTTTTCTAAAACATTTGCACCAGGTTTCCGTCTTGGGTGGATTGCGGCTAATCCTTTATTCATTGAAAAATGTGATTTGTTAAAACAAAATATGGACTTATCTACAGCCCCATTTTCACAGCGCATTTGCGAAGCTTGGTTACAAAATTTTGACTTTGATGCTCATGTTCAGAAAATTATTAAATTATATAAATCTCGTCGGGATGCTATGTTGCAAGCTATTGATGAGTTCTTTCCGAAAGAGGTATCACATACCTATCCAGAAGGGGGACTCTTTATTTGGTGTACGCTTCCAGAACATTTGAAGTCACGGGATATCTTAAAGCAATGTATTGAAAGAAAAGTGGCTTTTGTTCCCGGGGAAGCCTTTTTCACATCGGAAGGGAACACAAATTTCTTCCGTTTAAATTATTCTTGTAATGATGAAGCTACTATTCGTGACGGGATTAAGCGTATTGCTGATGTATTAAAGGCGAATTTAAACAAATAAGCATTAATATTAACTAACATTATAAAATTAAGAATGGATGACCTTTGCTATGTGATATAAGTAGTAAAGGTCATTTTTGGATTAAGGCCGTTTTATCTTGCCTTGCTAGGAAATTCTTTGTAAATGCTACAAGAATATAAGGTAATATGGTAAAATATAAGAGCATGGGAAGATACAAATGTTCTTCTCAATATAATTAAGTATACCTAAATAGAAGCGAGGTACCTATGAATTTACAAGAAGCACGTCAGAAAATTGATGCTATAGATAAAGAATTAGTAAAAACATTTGAGGAACGATTAAAAGTTATTTTAGAAATTGCTCGTATTAAAGAACAGGAAAATATTAGTATTTATGAACCTCAACGAGAACAAGAAGTACTGGCTAAAACGCTTAGCTATGTTGAGTCAAGCGAATTAAAAAGCTATGTAAGTCAGTTTGTAGAGTCAATTTTAGATATTAGTAAAACTTGTCAGAAACAACATATGCAACAGCATATTTTCTTGATTGGTATGCCAGGGGCAGGCAAGACGACGGTGGGCAAGGCCTTGGCGCAACATCAAGGAATGGAATTTTATGATCTTGATGCTGTGATTCAAGAAAAGACAGGTAAATCGATTCAGAATATTATCATCTACGATGGCGAAGAAGCGTTCCGTAACGATGAATTTGAAGCCATTACCGATATTGTAAATCATAAAATGCCAGCTGTGATTGCTACGGGTGGTGGCACTGTATTATCCGAGGATACAGTGAATTTGATGCGCGAATCAGGATTTGTTGTCTTTATTCATCGTGATGTAACACAGATTTTAGATGATTTAGATATGGAAATTAGACCGCTTTTAAAAGAAAGTATTGAATATATTTTCCGCCTGTATGAAGAACGCTATCCATTATATGAAAAAGTTTGTCATGTGAAGGTACAAAATGCAAGTACAATTGCTGACTCTGTAGAAGAAATTGTAGCCGCATTACCTAATGTGGTTCGGTAATGGAAACATTGCGGGGCATAGTGCAGCGATTAATCTATCAAAATGAAAGCAATTCTTATTGTGTATTTCTTTTAGAAGATTATAATGAAGAGCGAATCGTTTGTACCGCTAATTTAGAAGCTCCTAAAGAAGGGGACGATTTAGAAGTAACCGGTCGTTACATTACCCATAAAAAATATGGTCGTCAATTTGAGACTGCCACGATTGAACGTTTAAAACCCGATACCTTATATGGGGCAAAGCCATATTTGATTAATCTCGCTGTACGAGGGTTAGGTGAAAAGTCGATTGATAAAATTCTTGCCTATTTTGAGGACGATTTAATTACTGTTTTACGGGCTGAAGATCCTGTGGCTTTATTAGAAGTTCCTGGTTTGCGTAAAAGTGTGAAAGAAGATTTGTATAATTCATTACGTGGTGAAGGGATTTTACAGGAAATTAATCGTTTTTTAGAAGCGGCTGGACTTAGCTCACGGTGGAGTCGTATTTTATATACAACATATGGTGGAGCGGCCATTAATGTACTTGAGGATAATCCTTTTCGCCTTTTAGAACTTGATAGTACGATTACGTTTTCCATGGCCGATACTTTACGGGCTGCTTTAGAGATTGACCCTGGTGATGAACGGCGTATTGAAGCAGCTGTTATATATACATTACGCAATATTAGTGATAATGGACATAGCTGTATGCCTGCTGATGAATTAATCGGTTTAGTTTTTGATCGTTTAGGTGGATATGCTGAAGAAATTGCAACTCGTATAGAAGAATTATTAGAGTATGGTCAAATTATTGGCACTGATTATGATGGTCTCTTATATATCTACAGCCCTAATATCTATCATGCAGAGTCTGAAGCAGCGTATTTAACTCAGCAGTTAATGGCTGATAGTGAAGTCATTCCGCTAGATATGGAAGCTTTTATTGAGCAGTTTGAAAGGAATAAACAAATTCATTTAGGCGATGCTCAGAAAGAAGCTATTCAATTGGCTTTACAAAATAAAATGGCCTTAATTACGGGCGGACCAGGTACGGGTAAAACAACGATTATTCAAGCGCTGGTGGAGGCGTTTCAGCAAACACCTCAAAATCGGATTCTTCTTTGTGCGCCTACCGGGCGTGCGGCTAAACGTTTGACAGAAGCTACTGGTTATGAAGCAACTACGATTCATCGCTTGTTGATGCCTATACAAGGTAGTGATTCGTATGATTTTACAAAAAATGAAGATAATCTATTAGAAGCTGATGTTGTGATTGTAGATGAAGCTTCTATGCTTAATGTTCAGTTATATTATTCTTTATTGGCTGCTATACCCGAATCAGCTTATGTAGTGATTGTAGGAGATGTCGATCAGTTACCACCGATTGGAGCTGGTTTTGTTTTACGTGATTTGCTAGATAGTGAAGTAATACCGTTTGTACGTTTAAACACTATATTTCGTCAGAAAGAAGGGAATCGCATCGTCCGTAATGCCCATGATATTAATCATGGGGATATGCCTGAATTGACACCTGTTGGGGAATTTACTTTTAGGGAAGTGCGTAGTGTAACTGAAATGATGCATCAGATAGTAGCTTTTTATACTTCATCACTAGAGAATGTAACAGATGAATTGGATGTACAAATTATTTCACCTATGCGTCGGGGTGTGGCTGGTAGTGTAGCTATTTCAAAAATTATTCAAGAGGCAGTGAATAAGAAGTCTACTTTACGTAGTGAAGTGAAAATTAATGGCCAAATCTATCGTGTAGGTGATAAGGTTATTCAAGTATTAAACAATTATGAGTTGGAAGTGTTCAATGGGGAAATTGGTGTAATTTTTGCTATTTCAAAAACGGAAGTATCAATTCGATTTTTAGATAAAGAAGTTAAAGTTCCTATGGAGGATATGACATCTTTCATGTTAGCCTATGCCATTACTGTACATAAAAGTCAGGGTAGTGAATATGGTATCGTGATTATTCCCTTTATTCCTACATATAATCAAATGTTACAACGAAATTTATTATATACGGCCGTTACACGGGCTCGTAATAAAGTCATTGTTATTGGCACTAAGGGGGCTATACAAAAGGCTGTGCAGACGCAAAGTGGTACGGCACGTTATAGTTTGTTTAAGGAACGTTTACAGGGAGTGATATAAGTGCAGTGGCTTGATTTTTTATTTCCACCAACGTGTCCTAGTTGTGGAAGTGAAGTATGGCATGATGGAGAATGGTGCAAAACTTGTTTTGAAGAACTATATGATGTACGTTGTATTACTGATTTAGAAGGACAAAATTTAACTTGTGTATATGTAATAGGTCATTATGATAAAGGATTAAAAAGCATTCTTCGTGATATAAAATTTCGCGGTCAAAAGGAGCGAGCTGTAGGCGTCGCTCCTTTTTTATATTCTTTTATGCTTGCCTTGGCCAAATACAAATTAACACCTGATTATGTTATGCCTATACCAGTTAGTGAAACAAAGCGTAAATTAAGAGGTTATAATCAAGTTGATATTCTTTTTAAGCATTGGATACAGCAGGTAGCCTTACATAATCAAACGAGTTGGCAGTGGATAGATGGCTTAGAAAAAACTGATTCTACTCATGCTATGTTTTCCTTAGGCCGAACTGAACGACATGAAAATATGAAACATGCCTTTACGCCATTATCTAGCATATTAGCAAAGAATATTTTGAAGGATAAAGTAATTTTACTTGTAGATGATATATTTACTACAGGTGCTACCTTGGAAGCAGCAGCACAGGTACTTGTGAAGGATTATAAGGTGAAGGAAGTCGTGGGATTAGCTTTAGCAGGTGGGCATTAAACAGAAGATACAAAAAAGCAGCCTACCGAAGTAGACTGCTTGCTGTATGAATTGGATAGTTACATAATAGCTTTATTGTTTAGCCGATAATTTCAATAAAAGCTTTAACTAAATCAGGATCAAAATAGATACCAGATCCACTAAATAATTCCTGTTTAGCCGTTTTTTTGCTTTTAGACCAAGATTCTGTAGAAGGATTAATAGCGGAGTCGTAATAATCAGCAATACCAATAATACGAGCGCCTAGTGGAATATTACTCCCACAAAGATGTTTTGGAAAACCAGAACCATCCCAACGTTCATGGTGATAGCGAATATAAGGAATAATCGGTTGGCAACATGGATAGTTTTCAATCATGTTTGCCCCATTCGCTGGATGTTGACGATATTTAGACATTTCTTGACGATTAAAGAAGGGTGCTTTTTTTAAGACTGTAGAAGGCATCATAAGTAATCCTAAGTCATGCAATAATGCACCATGTCTAATCTGTTCTATTTCGTTGGCTGGTAGTCCTAGTTTAGCGGCAATACTCACAGAATAATTGGCTACATTGATGGAATGTGTATAAAGCTCGTAGCTTTTCATGCGAATCATCTGTAGTAATTGGGCGCTAATGGCTTCTAAGCTATCTTGCTCCAATTCATATAAGCCTGATGGCTGCATTAAAGATAACATAAACATAATACTGAGTCCTTCCCTTTGTGTCCCCATTTAACAAGTATACACATTATACAATATTATGAGCATTTTGGGTATAGGTCTATATTGCTATCTATGTATAAGCAATTGAGGTAAAAATGAAAGAATTTTGAGAATCTAAAAGAGAATACAATAGGCAAGGGCTTTATAAACATTGAATCCTTTAACTAATGAAAGTAGCAAGTGGAAATTATCATATTCTTATATAATTTTTGTATAGACAAAGTAAAATTCTTTGCGTATAATTTCTTCATACGGGTCTGTGGTTGAAAGTCGAGGCCAGTCGCAGGCAAAACGATCCACGTAAGTAATGTAACGACATTATGAGCATGGTGCGGCTTAGATGTAAGACCTACCGATAGAATCGAGAGAAGTAGTAGTGGGGAGCCACAGGCTTAGGAGCGAACCTTCCAGTAGGCGAGTGTGGGGGCAAAGACCAGGTCAGCCGTATATAAAAGACAGCTTTTTAGCTGTCTTTTATTTTTATACAAAAAATTCTGAATTTTTATTCAATTAACTATTGACTACTTATGCATAGTTATGTATAATCATGTCATACCAATTAGAAAAACTCAGATAAAGAGAGAGTTTGAACTTATTATTATACAATGTAGAGTAGGAGATGGAAGTTATGTTTACACAGAAAATGAAAAAAATTATGCTCACAGGTTTGGCTGTATTAGCCATGGGCGCATTAGTGGCTGGTTGTGGTAGTGATACAGCAAGTACACAAGGTGATAATGGGAAGAAAGTTATTAAGGTAGGCACGAATGCAACTTTTGTACCGTTTGAATTCAAAGATGAATCCTCTCAAGATTTAACGGGCTTTGATATTGATATGGTTAAAGCTATCGCTAAAAAAATGAATGCTGATGTAGAATTCAAAAATGTAGCATTTGATGCGTTGATTCCAAGTTTGGGAAATAAAGATATTGATATGGCCGCTTCTGGTATGACAATTACTAAAGCAAGAGCCGGTAAAGTATTATTTGCGTCGCCTTATTATGAATCCGGTATGGCTGTAGTTGTAAAAGGATCTTCTAGTATTAATAACTTGCAAGACTTAGAAGGAAAAAATATTTCTGTTCAAATGGGCACAACCGGTGCTGATTTAGCTAGTAAAATTGCTAATGCAACATTAAAACAATTCGACCATAGTAGTGATGCCCTTTTAGAACTTAATAAAGGAAGTGTAGACGCGGCTGTATTAGATTTACCAGTTGCTCAATATTATGCATCTAAACATCCAAATGATGATGTTAAAGTGATTTCGTATCCAAATACTAAAGAATACTTTGGCTTTGCTTTTGCTAAAGATAATAAAGACTTACAGGCTGCTGTAAATAAAGCCATTGCTGAAATGAAACAAGATGGTGAATTAAATGCTATTTATCAAAAATGGTTTAAAACTGATGCACCTGCAGATATGCCAACGGAATGGTCTGGTAAGTAATAATTAAAAAATAATAAAATAATTAAAGTTAATATTATAGTGATAGATATACAGTACTATGCCTAAGTCAGTTTAAGTGTAGTACTGTTTCTTTTATGAATATATATTCTTATGGCTTAAACTGTTCGTCATCCGTTTTAGTAAAGTGGATGAGTTTATGATTAAATAACTATTGACATTGTATAAAAATACAATTATAATTACCTAAGCATAGTAATATAAGTCTATGCGTATTTGTACTTGTATAAAGTTATTAATTTTAAGCGTTAAGAAAAATACTTTAAGATGTATACAAAGGAAAGGGTTAGCTATGAGTTTTGATTGGAGTTTAATTTGGGACAATTTCCCCATATTATTGCAAGGGGCCGTCATTACAATCCAAATTACAGTAATGGCTGTAGGTTGTGGTTTTTTCATTGGTATGATTGCTGCATTAGCGAATTTATCGCGTTTTAAAATTATTCGTTTATTAGTAAAATGTTATGTAGAATTATTCCGTGGTACACCACTGTTGGTACAAATCTTTATGATTTACTTTGCTTTGCCTATGGTAATCGGTCAATCCATCAATCCATATGTAGCAGCTGTTACGGCATGTAGTATTAACTCTGGTGCGTATGTATCTGAAATTTTCCGGGCCGGGATTCAATCTATTGATAAAGGACAAATGGAAGCTGGTCGTTCCTTAGGTTTAACTTGGGCACAGACTATGCGCTATATTGTAATGCCACAAGCCTTTAAAGCGATTATTCCGCCTCTTGGTAATGAATTTATCGCTATGATGAAAGATACATCGTTGGTATCTGTTATTGGCTTTGAAGAATTAACACGTCGTGGTCAACTTATTATTGCGCGTACTTATGGTTCTTTTGAGATTTGGACAGCTGTGGCCATTATCTATTTGGTAATGACATTGAGTATTTCACAGTTAGTGGCCTTCCTTGAAAGGAGATATAATATCAAATGATTAAGATGATTGATGTTCATAAAAGTTTTGGCAAAAATGAAGTGCTAAAAGGGATTAATCTTCATGTAGAACGCGGTGAAGTAGTAGTTATTATTGGTCCTTCTGGTTCTGGTAAAAGTACAGTATTGCGTTGTATGAACTATTTAGAAGAACCTACGTCTGGCGATGTTATCGTAGATGGGATGAATTTGAATAATAAAGAAAATATCAATAATGTGCGCGCTGAAGTGGGCATGGTATTTCAACGTTTTAACTTATTCCCTCATATGACGGTATTAGATAATATTACATTAGCCCCACAAAAAATTCGTAAGAGTTCTAAAGGGGAAGCTGAAACGATTGCTCTTGAGTTATTGGATAAAGTAGGGTTAAAAGACAAGGCTCATTCCTATCCAGAACAGCTGTCAGGTGGTCAACAGCAACGTGTGGCTATTGCCCGTGCTTTAGCTATGAAACCAAAAGTAATGCTGTTCGATGAGCCGACATCAGCCCTTGATCCAGAAATGGTTAGTGAAGTATTAGATGTAATGAAAGAGTTAGCCAAGGAAGGTATGACAATGGTTGTCGTAACTCATGAAATGGGCTTTGCTAAAGAAGTAGGGACTCGAGTTCTTTTTGTGGATGAAGGAAAAATCTTGGAAGAAGGTACACCTGTTGATGTGTTTGAGCATCCCAAAAATGAACGTACGCAGTTATTCTTATCTAAAATTTTATAAAGTTGTTAGTAAAACGTCTTCCTATATAGGGAGACGTTATTTCTTTTATTCATATACAAATGATTGAACATATATATATTAAAAACACAAAGAAAACGTATGTATTTCATCAAATAAATGACTATGTATTTATTGAATGAAGATGAATAAATTTGAATAATTTATAACTGATTAACTTAAAAATAATACATAAAATAAAAATAAATCTAATTTTATAAACTTGAATTTCAAAACTATAAATTCGCTGAAAAAGCCCATGGATTCTAGAGTTTTTAGCTGTTTAGAAATTATAAATCAAATTTAATAATCAACAAGATGTTTAATTTTGCATAATACTGCTATAAATAATTGTATGTATACTTATAATGCATATACAGTATAATATCCTTGTTTTTTAACACCTACTGTGCTAACATAGTTGAAGGGTACTATAGGTACTCTAATGCAGGGATTTTTTAGGAGGAATTTTTTATGCTCGGTAAAGTTAAGTGGTTCAGTGCAGAAAAAGGTTATGGATTTATTGAAAGAGAAGACGGTGGCGATGTATTCGTACATTTCTCCGCGATTCAAGAAGATGGTTTCAAGTCCTTGAATGAAGGTCAAGAAGTGAACTTTGAAATCGTTGATGGTGAACGCGGCCCACAGGCTACGAATGTCACTAAAGCATAAATAACTACACTGAAAGATCGGCTTCGGCCGGTCTTTTTTCTTTTATATTAAAACTTAAAGAAAAATTAAAAAATTTTTTCAAAAAATAAAGAGGACTTTTGTACTTCCTTGGAGAATTAATATAATATAGAAACAAGTTCGATGTTAGAACTTGGAAGAAAGGATGTTTGCATATGAAAGTAACAGTAAGAGGTAAAAATTTAGAAGTAACTGCAGCACTACGTGAATACTTAGAAAAACGTGTGGACAAGCTTGCTCGTTATTTTGATGCACCATTTGATGTACAAGCCGTGCTTTCTGTAGAAAAAGAAAATCGAGTAGTTGAATTGACTTGTTTTGTTGAAGGTGTTGTACTTCGTGGTGTAGCATCAAATACGGACATGTATGCAGCTATCGATTTAGTAGTAGATAAAATTGTTCGTCAAATTCATAAGTATAAAACTCGTTTAGCTCGTAGATTTAAGAAGGAAGCTGGTTTCAAACCAGATGCTTATGTGCCTGAAGTACCAGTTCAAGAAGAAGAAATTAGCGTAGTTCGTCGTAAACATTTTGCGGTACGCCCTATGAATGTTGAAGAAGCTATTATGCAGATGAATTTAGTTGGTCATGACTTCTTTATGTTCTATAATGCAGAAACAGAAGTAATGAATGTAGTGTATCGTCGTAAAAACGGTTCCTATGGTTTGATTGAGCCAGAGGTTTAAGGGCTACTCCAGTGGGAGAGTAAACATAGGACGTTTAGATAATTAAATATTGATGTGAAGGATCATAGCCATTACAAAGCACAGTGTGTAATTAGGTTATGGTCCTTTACATTTGTTTTAATTAATTTTTTCAAATAATTCATTCATAGGGCAGGTAATTTTTAGTTAAGCCTTGACAAATGAGAATTTAAAACCTATTATATTAGTATGTTTTAAAAAGAAACGCGATGAACAAAATAAGTACAAGCAATGAACTAGACAGAGAAACAAGCCTTGGCTGGAAGCTTGTTATAGGGTAGTTGCTATGGAATGCCTTTGTGAGCGGGAGTATCGAAGCAGAGTAGATTCTCACGGCGTCCCACCGTTATGGGGTATGAGTACAACTTAGGTTGTAAACAGAGTGGAACCGCGGGCCACCGCCTCTGTATAGGGGGGCGGTGGCTTTTTTGTGCAATTTTTAGGAGGTGAACTATGATTGAATTAAGGCATATTAATAAAGAATTTGTTGTAAAAAAACAACGAGTACAAGCTTTACAAGATGTATCGTTGACAATTAATGATGGCGATATATTTGGTATTATTGGCTTTAGTGGAGCTGGCAAATCTACTTTATTGCGTATGGTGAATGCTCTTGAAACACCTACGAATGGGGATGTATTGATTGATGGGGTTAATATTAATGCCTTAAGCCATAACGAATTACGGCAAGTACGTAAAGGAATTGGCATGGTATTCCAGTCATTCAATTTGCTCAACTCTAAGACTGTATATGATAATATTGCTATTCCCTTACGGCTTAATAAAGTGGCGGAAACGACTATAGAAAAACGAGTGAAAGAACTATTAGAATTTGTTAATTTGCCAGATAAAGCTAATGCGTATCCAACTCAACTTTCTGGCGGTCAGAAACAACGGGTAGGCATTGCTAGAGCATTGGCTACTAATCCATCGATTTTACTTTGTGATGAAGCAACTAGTGCGCTTGATCCAGAAACGACCGAAGCGATTTTGGAGTTGCTTAAACGAATTAATAAGGAATTTAATATTACTGTATTAGTGGTTACTCATGAAATTCAGGTTATTAAAGAGATTTGTAATCGCGTAGCGGTTATGGAACATGGTCGTGTTGTTGAAATGGGGTCGGTACTTGATGTATTTAGCCATCCTACACAGGCTATGACAAAGCGATTTGTTCAAACTGTTATTCCAGAGCGCATTCCTGATAGTATTGTGGCTAATTTACAAAAAGATACACGTAACTATGAAGTCATTAAAGTTCGTTTTTTAGGTGATACCGTAACAAAGCATGTCATTTATGAAATAAATCGTACCTTACTAGCGGAAACAAATATTATTTTTGCTTCGGTTAATCAATTGCAAGATTCAGCCCTTGGTATTTTTATTCTACAAGTTGTGGGTGATACTGAGGCGATTCAATCTGTGAAACAATATATTACCGAAAGTGGCTTAGAATGGGAGGTGGTGAATTTATGATGCCAGATTTAGGTGTACCTAATGATCAAATTATTTTGGCGGCACAAGAAACATTATATATGGTATTTGTATCGCTTATCATTGGTTCTATTATTGGTTTGATTTTAGCAGTAGCATTAGTATTGACAAATAAAGACGGTATTTTGCGCAATGATTATGTTTTTGTTGTGATTAATACAATCGTTAATATTATTCGTAGTGTACCGTTTATCATTTTAATGGTATTTATATTGCCGCTTACCAAACTTTTAGTGGGAACTCGTATTGGCACAACGGCCGCGTTAGTACCGCTTGTTATTTTTATAGCACCGTATTTAACGCGCTTATTTGAAAATTCCTTATTAGATGTGGATAAAGGAATTATTGAAGCTGCTCAGGCCATGGGGGCTTCTCATTTTGAGATTGTGTGGAATTTCATTTTGCCGGAAGCTAAAGCCTCCCTAATTTTGTCGGTTACAACTGGTACAATTGGGCTTATTGGTGCGACGGCTATGGCTGGCGCTATAGGGGCTGGTGGTGTTGGTGATTTAGCTCTTACTTATGGCTATGAACGACTTAATTTTCCATTAATGCTTTTTACCGTCGTAATTCTTGTAATTTTTGTACAGATTATCCAATCTATTGGTAATCACTTTGCCTTTAAAATGAGAAATCATTAATTGTAATTATTAAATTTGTTGAGAAAAGAAAGAAGGAGTAGTATGAATTTGAAACGTTTTAAAAAATTAGGTGCGTTAGCTTTGTCTGTTGCATTAGGTGCAGTGCTATTAGCTGGTTGTGGTAATGATGCTGGTTCCGCTGATAAGAAAGAATTAGTTTTTAGTAAATCGCAAGGCCCATATTCGGAATTATTTGAACAAGGCATTCAACCGATTTTGGAAAAGAAAGGCTATAAAATTACGGCTCGCGATATGTCGGACTTGGTACAGGCTGATGTAGCTTTAAATGACGGGGAAGTTGATTTCAATGTGGAACAACATACCGCTTATATGGAAAATTTCAACAATAAACAAGGCGGTCATTTAGTGGCTTTAACGGCAATTCCAACAGTACCAGCCGGTATTTATCCAGGGGCTAAAACACAATTAAGTCAAATTGCCGATGGAGATACGATTGCAGTGCCAAATGATGCTTCCAATACAGCACGTGCTTATGCTGTATTACAAAAGGCTGGTCTTATTAAATTAGATCCAAGCAAAGATTTGTCGACTGTCACTAAAGCAGACATTATTGACAATCCTCATAATTTAAACTTTGTAGAAATGAAATCTTTAACCATTCCTTCTGTTCGTACTGATTTTGCTTTTATTGTAATTACGGGCGCTATTGTTTATAATGCTAAAATTGATCCGGCTACCGCTTTAGTAAAAGAAGATATTTTACCACATCTTTTACTTCAATTAGTTGTATTGGATAAAAATAAAGATACTCAATGGGCTAAAGACATTAAAGACGCATATAATTCCCCAGAATTTAAAGAGTATATGAAAACGCATAACAATGGTTTATGGTATGTACCAGAAGATAAATAAGAAAAATAGTTAATTCATTTGACGGTAGTGAACATCATTCAATGATGTTTGCTACCGTTTTTATATACTTTGTGATATAATAAATTGAATATGTATATATGAGAATATACAGTCTTAAGGAGTTGATTTATTTGTTCGGTTTTATACAACGATTAATTGGTAATAATAGTGCGCGTGAAATAAAAAAAATGCGCGCCATTGTAGAAGAAATTAATGGCTTAGAATCTAGTTTTAGTGGTTTAAGTGATAGTTCTTTAGCAGGGAAAACAAAAGAATTTAAGAAACGCTTAGCTGATGGGGAAACGTTAGATGATATTTTGCCAGAGGCGTTTGCTGTTGTTCGCGAAGCATCGAAGCGCGTGCTAGGCATGCGCCATTTTGATGTGCAGTTAATTGGCGGTATTACATTACATCGTGGTAATATTGCTGAAATGCGTACTGGTGAAGGTAAAACCTTAGTAGCCACTTTACCTGTATATCTTAATGCGTTAACAGGTAAAGGCGTTCATGTTGTTACGGTTAATGATTATTTAGCTTCTCGTGATAGCGAATGGATGGGAAAATTATATCGTGCGCTTGGTTTATCAGTTGGTTTGATTGTAGCTAATCTTGATTATAATCAACGTAAAAATGCTTATGCAGCCGATATTACTTATGGCACGAATAATGAATTTGGGTTCGATTATTTGCGTGATAACATGGTTGTACATGCAGAACAAATGGTGCAACGACCACTTAATTATGCTATCGTTGATGAAGTGGACTCCATTCTTATTGATGAAGCGCGTACACCATTGATTATTTCTGGCCCTGGCGAACGTTCCACTGACAGCTATTATACATTAGCTAAAGTAGTGCCTCAGTTAGTTGCTGGTGAAGATTATACAATTGATGAAAAGCAAAAAACGATTGCGCCTACTGAATCAGGGATTGCTAAAGTTGAAAAATTACTTAAAATTGAAAACTTATATGATTCGGCTAACTTAGAACTTAATCATTTGTTAAATGCATCACTACGTGCGTATGCTATGATGCATCGTGATAAAGATTATGTAGTAAAAGATGGTCAAGTTGTTATTGTTGACGAATTTACGGGGCGTTTAATGTTTGGGCGTCGTTATTCGGATGGCTTACATCAAGCGATTGAAGCTAAAGAAGGTCTTAAAGTAGAACGTGAAAGCCAGACCTTAGCCGCTATTACCTTCCAGAACTATTTCCGCATGTATGAAAAATTAGCGGGCATGACAGGGACGGCTAAGACAGAAGAACAAGAATTTAACAATATTTATGGTCTTGAAGTGTATGAAATTCCACCAAATCGTCCTTTATTGCGTAAAGACTTACCTGATTTGATTTTTAAAACTAAAAAAGCTAAATATAAAGCTGTTGTCAAAGATGTAGTGGAACGCCATAAAAAAGGGCAGCCAGTTTTGGTAGGTACGACTTCAATTACTCAATCTGAAGAATTGAGTGATATGCTTCTTAAAAGTGGTGTACCTCACAATGTACTGAATGCTAAACATCATGAAAAAGAAGCTGAAATTGTTGCAAATGCTGGCCAACGAGGTATGGTTACGATTGCTACGAACATGGCTGGCCGTGGTACGGATATCTCCCTTGGGGACGGTGTGGCTGAATTAGGAGGCCTACATATTTTAGGTACGGAACGCCATGAAAGCCGTCGTATCGATAATCAGCTTCGTGGTCGTTCTGGTCGTCAAGGTGATCCAGGTTCTAGTCAATTCTTCTTATCCTTAGAAGATGATTTGATGCGAATCTTTGGGGCTGATAATATTTCGGGCATGATGGATAAATTAGGTATGGAAGAGGATGAACCAATTGAACATTCTTTGATTACTAAATCTATTGAACGTGCTCAGAAAAAAGTGGAAAACCACAACTTTAACATTCGTAAATATATCCTTGAATATGATGATGTAATGAATCAACAGCGTGAAGTGCTCTATGATCAGCGTCGTAAAATTTTAGGGAATGACTCCTTGAAAGATACGATTATGGACATGGTAGACTCTTTAGTTGTTAAAGCAATGGATCAATATGCGGATGAAAAATTGTATCCAGAGGAATGGGATTATGAAGGGTTACTAAAACATTTAGAACTTTTCTTCTTAGAACCTGGACAATTAACTGTGGCTGAAATGGAAGAATATGGTCGCGGTGAATTACAAGAGAAATTACTTTCTATTGCGCATGAAGAATATGAAAAACGGGAAAACCTTATTGGCGAAGCTAATATGCGTGAACTCGAAAAAGCTGTTATGCTTAAAGTTGTAGATAGCAAGTGGATGGAACATTTAGATTCTATGGACATGTTACGCGAAGGGATTGGTCTTCGCGCTTATGGACAAAAGAATCCACTCGTAGAATATAAATTTGAAGCATATGACATGTTTGAAGCTATGATTGAAGCTATTCAAGAAGATACAATTATGTATCTCTATCGCATTCGCATTGAATTAAATGATGAAGTGATTGAAGAAGAAGCCACAGCAGATCCCCTGGCCAATGCGCAAACCCATCATGATGATGTGTTGGAACCACAAAATGTAGACTAGATAACGCAGAATGGTTCGTTGCCGGGAGTTTTTATTTCGGCACGGCCATTTTCTGTTTTTATTGGATGTAATTAAGAAAGAGGTGAATAAATTGTTAGAGGATTTAAAAGGCCCTATTGACAATTTAGAGGAGCGAATTTATGGAATGAGGGATTCACTTTAACATCGCTCAAAAGGAAGATAGAATTTTTACTTTAGATGTTAAAATGAGTGACCCTGAATTTTGGAATGATCCTGAATCAGCTAAAGAAATTTCACAAGAAGCTACACAATTAAAAGATGCAGTAGAAGGGTACAAGGCCTTAGTCAGTGAGATTGAAGATGTGAAATTGATGCTTGATATGGCTATAGAAGAGCAAGATTCTTCAATGGAAAGCGAGCTGGCCGCTTCGATTCAACAGATTCAAGAAGAAGTGGAGCGGCGTGAAGTATTATTATTGTTAAGTGGCGAATATGATACAAATAATGCGATTTTGACATTTCATGCTGGTGCTGGCGGTACAGAAGCTCAGGATTGGGTATCTATGCTTATTCGTATGTATTTACGCTGGGCTGAACAACATGGCTTTACGATTACGATGATGGATGAACAACCGGGTGATGAAGCCGGGATTAAAAGTGCTACGTTCCTTATTAAAGGCGAGAATGCTTTTGGTTACCTGAAGTCAGAAAAAGGGGTACATCGTTTAGTTCGTATTTCCCCATTTGATGCCAATGCTCGTCGTCATACGTCGTTTGCTGCGGTTGATGTGATGCCTGAAATTGATGATACTGTTGATATTCAATTAGATATGAAAGATGTACGTGTTGATACATATCGTGCTAGTGGCGCTGGTGGTCAGCATATTAATAAAACCGATTCGGCTATCCGCATGACACATATACCAACAGGTATTGTAGTACAATGTCAAAGTGAACGGTCACAAATTCAAAACCGAGAACAAGCTTTGAAGTTATTACGGGCTAAATTATTTGAATTAGAATTAGAAAAACAAGCAGAATTGAAAGAAAAAATTGGTGGTACCTATCAAGCTATAGAATGGGGCAGCCAAATTCGTTCTTATGTATTCCATCCGTATAATTTGGTGAAAGATCATCGTACGGGCGTGGAAACAGGGAATATTCAGTCTGTTATGGATGGTAATTTAGATGCATTTATGGAAGGTTTCTTGAAAAAAGAAGCTAATTTAACAGTTTAGGAGAGTTTAGACTTATGAAAAAGTTTATCGCTTTCATTGTAGTGGTTATAATTGCTATTGTTGTAGCGGCTCAGTTCTTCTTACCTAGCTTTGTGGCTAAGCAGTTAGAACGAGAAATTAGTAATAAATTAAATCCTGAAACAATTTCTTTGCGCATTGAATCCTCACCAGCAGTGACTATGTTAGGTGGTCATGTGGACACAATGCGTGGCGTATTAGAGAATGTTAAATTAGGTCATTTAAATTTTGCAGATATTCATTTAGATGTAACCAATTTAGAATTTAATCCTATTGCGTTGTTGATGAATCAAACTATGGAAATCAATCAACTGGGGAATGGTGAAATTGAAGGTACTGTAACAGCTAGTGATTTACAAAACTTTATGGAACAGTCGGTTAAAGGCTTATCCATTAAGGACGTAGTAATTAATTCAAATGGTATTGAAGTTATTGGGTCTGTAGATATGGGCTTTGTTAAGGGGACTGCTAATATCAAAGGCTTATTAGAAATTAAAAACAACGCACTTGTATTTTCGCCACAACGTTTTGAAATCAATGGTGCAGGTATTGGTGGTTTAAATGCATCTGTATTAAAACCAATTACCATTTATGATTTTGCAGAATTTCCGATTCCTGTAAAAGCGGATCGCATTGAAACAATGAATGATGAACTTCATTTATTTGTGAATCCCATAGCAAAGTAAGAAAGGTGTTATTGTGAAGGAAGCTATTAAAAAGAAAAGAAAACATTCGTTAATACTTATCGCCATTATTCTTATTGGCTTACTGGCTGGTTTATTTTTAGTTCAACAACGACATCAAATTGAATCAGCGCAGAATCAGGTAGAGAACATTGTTGATTATGACGCAGCATTACGAGCGGCTTCCTTTGAGAAACGCAGTACTGCTGATGCCTTGCAGGCTTTAAAAGATGCTGGCGTAACAGCTATGGCCATTTATGACCGCACAATAACTAAAGCCCGTGATGCTGGTGAAATTATTGTGTATCAAGGATTGGAAGCTAATGCACTTCAATTTTATGGCACACAACCAGCACCAGGGTATACATATTTGGTGGCGGCTCATGGGAAAGAAGCCTATTTTAAGGAAATTCAAGATGACTTGGTTCAACGATTGGGTAAAGAAAAAGTAGGAATTCTATACTCTAATCGTGGCCCTGTAATCGCCCTAGGTCAACCCTATGAGGCTCTTATGGATATGAAGCTTAGCATTTCACGTTTGCAAGCTCAAGAAGTAAGTAATTTAGGTTTTAATGTCATTGTGCGACCAACCAATTTTAAACAAGTAACACGGGATAATATTGATCATGTGTTTAGCCGTATTGATGGGATTCCTAATGTAACGGGCATTGTGTTTGTTGGTAAAGAAGCACTAGGCTATCCAGACTTTATTGGTGTAACAAATGAGTACTTGCATAATTTGCGCATTCCTGTAGTGGGCATTGAAGCTGTGAACCAGCTCCAATATGAAAATCAAGTTGGATTCAATAATGATTTAGCAGTAGCGGATGAATATAGTATTGGTCGTTTATATACAATCTCTAAAGATGAATTAAAAAAATTAAGTCCAGAAGAAGTATCGCAGCGTTTTTATATTAGTGATATTGAACGAAATATTCGCTTTAATTTATTGCCAATTTATGAAGAAGGTAGTGATAATAAAACAGCGTTAGCTACGAGTATTACATATATGAATTCGTTCAAAGAAAAAATGATGGATCGTGGTTTTACATTTGGACGAGCTTCTATTTATCCTGCTTATACACCAAGTCCGATTGCCGTTGTACTGACTCTAGCGGGTTCAGTCGCTTTATTCACGTTTATGTTGAATTTGTTCTACCCTATGCGTAAGCATCGCCAGTTAGTAGTAAATTTTACATTACTTCTTATTACGGTTGTTTTATATGCTGTAACAGGCGGTACTTTGATTACTCAGATTTGGGCGCTTAGCGCTGCTATTTGTGCACCAGTAGTAGCGATTATATTGATTATGGATTGCTGGGTACGTCGTTCTACAGGCCCTGTAATAGGGCCTTGGCGTGCTACTTTGGAAGCGACTATTTATTTAGTCGGTGCTGCTCTTATAGCGGCGATTGGCGGTATTTTAATTGCTGCTATGTTAGGCAATACTCGTTTCTTCATGGAGTTTGCTTTATTCCGTGGTGTAAAATTAGTCTTTGTAGCGCCTATTATTTTGACAGCGATTGCCTATTTACAACGATTCCCATTATGGCAAGGGCGTACGGTTGACTCTTGGCCTGAATGTCGTAGTTTCATGCGTTCTTTCTTTACGTTAGATGTGAAACTGTATATGATTATTGCATTTGCTTTTATAGGCATGGCTGGCTGGATATTTGTAGGTCGCAGTGGTCATACGGCAGGGGTACCTGTTCCAGGTTTTGAAATTGCTTTGCGCCGTTTCTTAGAAAATACACTGTATGCACGGCCTCGTGAAAAAGAATTTTTAATTGGTCATCCAGCGCTTATGTTAGCTTCCTTTGCAGTACTTCGTCGTTGGCCTATGATATTCCATTTCCTCTGTACTATAGCTGGGGTTATCGGAATTGGTTCTTTAGTTGAAACTTTTTGTCATTTGCGAACTCCAGTACTCATGTCAATTGCTCGTGGTTATGATGGTTTATTAATTGGAATTATAGCTGGTGTAATCGCTATTTTAGTTTTCCGATTCTTAGCCTATATTATTACCTGGGCCCGTCGTGGGGAGGTGTCGAATGACTAGACTTGTTATTTCTGGTTATTATGGTTTTGGCAATGCTGGTGATGAAGCTATGCTAGCTGCCATTTTAGAAGCAATTCTAGAAGTAGTGCCAGATGCGGATATTACTGTTATTTCAGGAAATCCAAAACAAACAGCAGCTAATCATGGTGTGAAAGCTGTAGGTCGTTTTGACATGTTTGGTATATTAAATGCCATTGGTCGTTGCGATTTATTGATTAGTGGTGGTGGTAGTTTATTGCAAGATGTAACAAGTAAACGAAGCTTATATTACTATTTAAGTATCATTACTTTGGCTACCACGTTTGGTAAACGAGTGATGTTATATGCGCAAGGTATTGGTCCATTACGTCGTAAACGAGCTCGTCGAATTGTAGGGCAAGTGTTAAATAAAGTGACGATGATTACCGTACGTGATGAACGGTCAAAAGCTGAATTACTTGACATGGGTGTTACGAATGTGCCAATTCAAGTGACGGCGGATGCTGTGCTTGCTATGCATCCAGTAGATTTAACGATTGGTAAACGACTTTTAAAACCGTATCAATTATCAGGCGTGCGATATCGTGTGGGTGTATCTGTGCGTAATTGGAAGCAATCCATTGCTTATCGTAGTGAGTTAGCGCAAGCACTTGATCAGCTTCATGATGAGTTAGGGGCCCAAGTTGTGTTTATTCCTATGCAACATCCTGCTGATACTAAAGAAGCATTAGCTATTAAGGCGCTTATGAAAAGTGAGCCGGTTGTGCTAGAACGTATGTATAACACGACTGAATTATTATCGCTGGAAGGCTGTATGGATGTATTGATAGGTGTGCGTTTACATGCCCTAGTATTTGCTTCGCTTATGGAAAAGCCTGTAGTAGGTATTTCTTATGATCCTAAAATTACTAACTTCTTACATATGATTGGTCAAGAGCCAGTGGGTACGTTAGATGAAATTAGTGCCCATACTATTTATGCAGCAACAGCAAATTTCTTAGAAAATACAGCGCTACAACAACAGGTTGTGCAACGTATTAATAAATTAAGAGATGAATCTCTTAAGAATGCGCATATTGCGTTGTCCCTCTTAGATTCATAAAACTAGATTTTACTAAGACAAAGGGGTACAATAAGAATTGATTCCTATCATTATTTTGTATACGATTTCATATAATGAGTTTACTTATTTTCCAACTAGGAATGGAGGGTCTTTATGACAACATTAACAGCTGAACAAACATCTTTAGTTCAGGAAAAAGCGACAGCGATTCGTGTAAGTATTTTAAAAGCCGTAACTGCTGCTAAATCAGGACATCCAGGTGGTTCTTTATCGATTACGGACCTCATGTCGTTGTTGTATTTTGTAGAAATGAATGTAAATCCAAAGGACCCAAGAGATCCCAATCGTGACCGCTTTGTTCTTTCCAAAGGCCATGCAGCACCAGCATTATATGCTACCTTAGCAGAAAAAGGCTTTTTTGAAAAAGACGAATTACTTAATTTGCGTAAAATTGACTGCGTATTACAAGGTCATCCTGATATGAAACATACACCAGGCGTTGATATGTCTACGGGTTCTTTAGGACAGGGAATTAGTGCTGCTTGTGGTATGGCTTTAGCAGGACGTATTGATAAGAAAGATTACCGTGTATATGCTGTTCTTGGTGATGGTGAACTCGAAGAAGGCCAAGTGTGGGAAGCGGCTATGTTTGCTGGGCATTATAAATTAAATAATTTAACAGCTTTTGTCGATTTTAATGGTCTTCAAATTGATGGAGATATTCGTAAAGTTATGTCACCATTGCCAATTGGTCCTAAATTTGAAGCATTTAACTGGAATGTTATTGAAGTAGATGGTCATAATTTAGATGAACTTCATAATGCTATTGAAGCTGCTAAAGCTTGCACTGATAAACCAACTGTAGTAGTGATGCATACTGTTAAAGGTAAAGGTGTCAAAGAGATGGAAGGCCAAGCTGGTTGGCATGGTAAAGCGCCATCGGCTGAAGAATGTGAAAAATTTGTAGCAGAACTCTTGGAGGTGTAATATGGGAAAAGCAACTCGTGAAGCATATGGTAATGCCTTAGTGGCTGTAGGGGCCACCCATGAAAATGTAGTCGTATTAGATGCAGACTTATCAAAATCAACAAAAACTGATAATTTTAAAAAAGAATATCCAGATCGTTTCTTTAATGTAGGGATTGCTGAACAAAATTTAATTAGTGTAGGGGCTGGCTTAGCAGCCGCGGGTAAAATTCCTTTCGTATCTTCATTCTCAATGTTTGCTACAGGTCGTGCTTTTGAACAAGTACGTAATGCTGTATGTTATCCTAAATTGAATGTAAAAATTTGTGCTACTCATGCAGGGATTACTGTAGGGGAAGATGGAGCTACACATCAAAGTTTAGAAGATATTGCTTGCATGCGTGCCATTCCTAATTTGACAGTTGTTGTACCTGCTGATGAAGCTGAAACAACTGCTGTAGTGAAATGGGCTGCTGATTACGAAGGACCTGTATACGTTCGTTTAGGCCGTGCTGGTGTAGATGATGTAACGCCAGAAGGCTATACATTTACACCTGGTAAAGCGGTCGAATTAGTAGCTGGTTCTGATGTGACTATTATTGCTTGTGGTGCTTTAGTAGGCCCTGCTGTTCAAGCATCTAAACAATTAGCAGAAAAAGGCATCAAAGCTCGTGTACTCAATATGGCGTCGATTAAACCAATTGATGCTGACGCTATTGTAAAGGCAGCTAAGGAAACAGGCGCTATTGTAACGGCTGAAGAACATAATATCCTTGGTGGTTTAGGAGCGGCTGTAGCTGAAGTAGTCACTGAATTGGCACCAGTGCCAGTGATTCGCGTAGGCACTAAAGACACCTTTGGGGAATCTGGCACGCCTAAAGAATTAATGGCTAAATATGGTCTTACAGCTGAAGATATCGTAGCAGCGGCTAATACTGCTATAGAACGCAAATAGTAAAGGAAGTTATCAATGATTGATTTTAACCATGTCAACAAAGTCTACGACAATGGCTCGTTAGCTTTGGATGACGTAACTATACATATTGAGAAGGGTGAGTTCGTACTCATTTGTGGTCCTAGTGGGGCTGGGAAATCCACGTTTATAAAACTATTATCACATGAAGTCGTACCTGATTCGGGAACCGTTATCGTAAATGACATGGAAGTATCTCATTTGAAAAAACGGAAGATTCCGTATTTACGTCGTCGTTTAGGTATTGTATTTCAGGATTTCCGCTTATTACCTAATAAAACGGTATCAGAAAATATTGCGTTTGCTCTTGAGGTTATTGAAGAAAAACCTAAAGTGATTAAGGAGCGCGTTGCCGCTGTATTAGAGATGGTTGGTCTTAGTCATAAGGCTAATGATTTACCACAAGATCTTAGTGGTGGTGAACAACAGCGTGTAGCAATTGCGCGTGCTATTGTTAATAAACCATTAGTACTTATTGCTGATGAACCAACGGGTAACTTGGACCCTAATACAAGTAAAGGTATTGTTGAGCTTTTTAAAACAATTAATAATTCAGGTACAACGATTGTCATGGTTACTCATGATATGGAAATGGTTAAGTATTTGAATAAGCGGGTTATTGCATTGGAAGATGGCCGCGTAACGAGTGATAGAATGCGAGGTGCTGAATTCAATGAAGCTTAGAACATTTAGATACTTTGTGAAAGAAGCGCTTAAGTCCATGACACGGAATGGTCTTATGACATTGGCGTCTATTTCAACGGTAGCCTTATCTTTGTTTATTCTTGGTGTATTTACTTGCGGTGTTGTTAACTTAAACAATTTAGCTTCTAACTTGGAAAGCCAAGTAGAAATAAGTATCTATATGAAAGATGGCTTAACAACTAATCAAGTTATGGAAGTTGGTAAGAAGTTAAAAGCATTGCCTAAGGTTAAAAACCTCGAATTTGTTAATAAAGACGAAGCCATGAAACGATTTAAAGAACGTTTAGGTGATCAACAAGGTTTGGTATCCGCTTTAGATGGTAATAATCCATTGCCTTCAGCGTATGTAATTACCTTTGAAGATCCAGAAGAAGTAAAAAATACGGCTAAGTTAGTTGCGACTTTCCCTGAAGTTGAGAGCGCTCACTACGGGCAAGATGTGATTGAACAAATTTTCAAAATGACACAAATTATCCGTATTGGTGGTATTGCACTAATCGCTTTCTTGGCAGGCGCTACTTTATTTATCATTTCTAATACCATTCGTTTGACTGTATTTGCACGTCGTAAAGAAATCGGCATTATGAAATATGTAGGCGCTACTAACTGGTTTATTCGTTGGCCATTCCTCATTGAAGGCATGTTATTAGGTTTTATCGGTGGTGCTATTGCCACTGCTTGTGTATGGGAATTTTATCATTTTATTACAGTGGAAGTTGAAAATTCCTTGGCCTTTTTACCATTGGTACCTATGTTACCATTCTTCTATGATTTGAGTGCGATCCTTTTAGGTGTTGGTGTATTAGTAGGGGCCATTGGTTCTACTATTTCTTTAAAACAGTATATGAAAGTATAGAAAAGAAGGGTATGTATGGCAAATAATAAATTATCCATGCGTGTAGCTGCCGTTCTTTTAAGTACTACTGTATTAGCATCTATTCCATTTGGTACCTTACGAGCAGAAGATGAAGACTTAACGAATCAGTTAAGCGGTATTCAACAACAGATGGATGAAGCGAGTAATAAGAAAGCAAATGCTGAAGTTACAATAACAAATGTATCTGAGCAATTGCATCAAATTCAAGTGGAGTTGGATCAAGCGACTAGTAATTTAAAAAATTATGAACAGCAACGCATGGCTGTAGAAAAAGAAATTGTTAAAAATGAAAAACTACTGGCAGAAGCTCAAGCTCGTTTAGCAACACGAGAAGGTGTATTTAATAAACGAGTACGGGATATTTATATCAATGGACGTCTTAGTTATATAGAAGTTATTATAGGGGCTAAAGACTTCAGTGATTTTGCCAATCGTTTAGAAATGCTTAAACGTATTATTGATGCTGATATTAAATTAATCAGCAGTATTAAAACAGAACGAGAAGAAATTGCACAGCGTAAAGCAGAGTTAGAAGCGGATCGTGCTAAAGTTGTAGAACTTGAAAATAAAGCGCGGGAAGCTCAAGCTGTTATTCAGAAGAAAAAAGATGAACAATCTGCTATTTTAGCTAAGGCTCAGAATGATAAGGCAGTCGCTGAACAGATGCAGGCTGATTTACAAGCGTCTTCTAATGCGATTAAAGCCATGTTACAACAGCGAGCTGCTGAACGCGCGGCGGCAGCAGCAGCGTCTGCAGCTGCTCAAAGTGGTGGTAGTAGCGGTGGTGGCGGTTACACCTATGTACAGGGATCAGGACAGTTAGGCTGGCCTGTATCGGGTGTTATCACCTCTGATTTTGGTTGGCGTGAACATCCTATCTTTGGTCGTCAAATACTTCACTCTGGTATTGATATTGGGGTGGATGAAGGCACACCAGTTCATGCCGCTGATGGTGGTTATGTTGAATATTCTGGCTGGATGGACGGTTATGGTTATGTAGTTGTTATTGACCATGGTAATGGCATGTCTACTTTATATGGTCATAACTCTGATTTGGCTGTATCAGAAGGTGAATCGGTAGGCAAAGGCTCAGTTATAGCATATGCTGGTAGTACGGGGAACTCCACAGGTCCGCATGTACATTTTGAAGTACGTGTTAATGGTGATCCTGTAGACCCTCAAGGATATTTATAAGATGAAAGAGAATTTTATTAAGCGTTGGTTGCCAGACTCTTTAAAGTCTGGTATCCAATTTGCTATTAAATTTACAATTGCAGGTCTTGTATTTTTATGGCTTGTATTTTGGTATATTTCAGGTTCTCCTGCAGGCGCCATTAAATTCTTCTTTACCTATTTTGTAGCTAGTCACTTTTATATGGACCCTGTTGCTAAGAACACCTTATTTGAAGGTAGTTTAGCAGGTATGATTGATTCGTTAGGTGAACCGCATAGTCAATTTTTAAATGAAAAAGCATTTAACGATATTTATATGCAAACTTCAGGTAGTTATAGTGGTGTAGGTATCGTGCTTGGTCAGGACAAGGAAGGCCTTATGAAAGTCGCTACGGCTATTGAAGGACAACCGGCGGCTACAGCAGGTATTAAGTCTGGCGATATTATAGTGGCTATTGATGGTATCAAAACGAGTACCTTGGCTATGGAAGATGCTTCAAAAATGATTCGTGGCGAAGAAGGCACTCAAGTCACCCTTAGTGTAATGCGTGATAATGAGATTAAAGAGTATATAATCACACGTCAACAAATTACATTGCCAACTGTAAAAGGAAGAATGTTGGATGACCATATTGGCTATATTCGCATTAGTCAGTTTGCAGAGCCAACGGGCCCTGATTTTGCAAAGATTTATAAAGAGTTAAAAGAGAAGGGCATGACAAAACTTGTCCTTGATTTACGTGATAATCCTGGTGGTCTTCTTACAACAGCGCAGGAAGTATCTGATTATATTTTGCCAGCCGGCCCTATTGTTACCATTCAAGATCGGTCTGGACGAGTAGAATCTTATGATTCTAAAGGGTTAGAGGCAACGATTCCTCTAGTTGTTTTAATTAATCAAGGCTCAGCGAGCGCCTCTGAAATCATTGCAGGGGCTGTACAAGATGAAAAAGTAGGTACCATTGTAGGTACTAATAGTTATGGTAAAGGTACAGTACAAACAGTATTAAGTGTATTAGGTGATGAAGGTATTAAGATAACAATTGCTAAGTATCATACACCTAATGACCGTGTTATTGATGGTACTGGTATTAAACCGGATGTGGAAGTGGCTCTTCCTGAAGAGATATCATCAGAAGCTGATGACACACAACTTCAAAAAGCAATTGAGATTTTAATGACAAAATAATAAGTGGCGGTAGCTAAACTCAGTTACCGCCCATATTAGTATTAGTAAAGGATGAAAACTATGTTTATCGATCGTGCACGAATTTTTGTGAAAGCCGGTGACGGCGGCAACGGGATGAGTAGTTTCCGACGCGAAAAGTATGTTCCTAATGGCGGCCCAAACGGCGGCGATGGCGGTAAAGGAGCAGACATCATTTTAAAAGCAGACAGAAATATCAATACTCTTGTTGATTTTAGATATAAACGTCAATTTAAAGGCCCTGCTGGTGAAGGGGGACAAAGTAGTAATAAATATGGTCGTGGCGCTGAAAATATGATCATTCCGGTGCCCTTGGGAACGACTGTCAAAGACGAAGAAAGTGGTAAATTAATGGCTGACCTTATAGAAGACGGTCAGACTTATGTTGTAGCCAAAGGTGGCCGTGGTGGTCGTGGTAATGCTCATTTCCATACCAGTGCTAATCGAGCACCTACTTTTGCTGAAAAAGGGGAGCCTGGAGAAGAACGATGGCTACAATTAGAATTAAAAGTATTAGCTGATGTTGGTTTATTAGGGTATCCGAGCGTAGGTAAGTCTAGTATTATTCGTAAAGTATCTTCGGCTAAACCTGAAGTAGCGGCGTACCATTTTACCACCTTAACACCTGTTTTAGGGGTGGTTTCTGTAAGTGAGGGTCAAAGTTTTGTCATGGCCGATATTCCAGGTCTCATTGAAGGGGCTAGTGAAGGGGTAGGTCTTGGTCACTCCTTCTTACGCCATGTGGAGCGCAGTAATATTTTGATTCACGTTTTAGATGTATCAGGTATGGAAGGACGAGACCCTATTGAAGATTTCCATACGATTAATGCAGAATTGGCAAAATATAGTGAAAAATTAAGCAAAAAACCACAACTGATTGCTTTAAATAAAATAGACATGCTACAAGATGAGGAAACATTACCGCGTGTAAGTGCATATTTTAAAGATAAAGGGTATGAAGTATTTCCTGTTAATGCGCTTACTGGTGAGGGATTACCTGATTTAGTAGCACGTGCTTGGTATTATGTAGAAAACTATGTACCAGAGCCAGAAGCAGTTGATGATACTGTTTTATATGAAGCAAAGCCAGATACTGATTTTACAATTACTCGTGGTGATGATGCTTCCTTTATTATTAGTGGTCCACGTATTGAAAAATTAGTGGCTATGACTAATTTAGAAGATGAGCAAGCGCTTCGTCGTTTCCAGAAAATATGGTCTTATATGGATTTAGACCGACGTTTGAAAGAACGAGGTTGTAAAGATGGCGATGAAGTTGTCATTGGGGACCAACGTTTTACATTCCATGATTTATAAGGTAGGAGATAGTATGACAGGGAAACAAAAACGATTTTTACGAGCCTTAGCAAGCACAATGCCAGCCGTTGTTATGATTGGCAAAGGTGGTTTAGAAGCCTCTGTCGTGGATAGTGCAAGGGCTGCTATTACGGCACGGGAATTAATTAAAGTCAAAGTATTAAATAATGCACCAGTGGACCCAACAGATACATTTGAAGAATTAGCAGATATGTTAGGTGCAGAATTAGTGCAAGTAATAGGCCATAATGGCGTATTATATAAAGCCAAAAAAGAGCCTAAAATTATTTTACCTCAATAAAAAGTACAAGGAGATGCCTATGAGTGGGAGAGAGGAAGTACAAGTAGTAGAACATTGTTCTAAAGAGCGAGAGGCTCTAACTAAGGCACAGCGTATTGTTGTGAAAGTAGGCACTAGTACGCTTACTTATTCAAATGGTCGTTTAAATTTGAACCGTATTGAAGCAATAGTAAAACAATTAGCTGATTTAGCGAATCAAGGCAAAGAGATGATTTTGGTTAGTTCTGGCGCGGTAGGTGCTGGATTAGCTCCTTTGGGTTTTAAAGAAAAGCCCAAAGATATTGCCATGAAACAAGCAGCCGCCGCTGTAGGGCAAGGAATTTTGCTTCATATGTATGAAAAGTTATTTCGCGAATATGGTCATACAGTGGGACAAATTTTATTGACTCGAGAAGATAGTACACATCGCTCACGTTATGTTAACTTACGAAATACTTTATTTTCTCTCATTGATTTAGGTGTCATTCCTATCATTAATGAAAATGATGTAGTGGCTATTGATGAAGTTAAGATTGGTGACAATGACACCTTATCAGCCACTGTGGCCAGTATTGTAGAAGCTGATTTATTAATTATTTTATCTGACATTGAAGGTTTATATACAGCCAACCCGCAAATAGATCCAAGTGCTACTTTAATATCTACTGTAGAAACGATTACACCACATATTTATGAAATTTCAGGTGGTGCTGGTACCACTCGTGGTACGGGTGGTATGTTCACTAAAATAGAGGCTGCCAATATTGCCGTTAATTCAGGGGTTCACATGGTCATTGCTTCAGGTGAACATAGCGACTCTATTCAAGTTGTCGCTCAAGGGGGACTTCGAGGCACGCATTTTGTTGCTAGAGATACAAAGCCTCATATGAGAAAACGTTGGATGGCGTTTGGTTCACGTCTTAAAGGAGCCGTTTCTGTAGATGCTGGTTGTGCGACTGCTATTTTGAAAAATGGTTCTAGTTTATTACCTGTGGGGATTACTGAAGTTATAGGTGAGTTTCACGAAGGGGAGACAATTAGTATCCTCTATAATAATGAAGAAATTGCACGGGGAATGGTTAATTTTGCCTCTAAAGATATTGATTTGATTAAGGGCTGTAACTCTCATGAAATCGCAGATCGTCTACATGTGCAAACAGCTCATGCAGAAGCAATTCATCGTGATAATTTAGTTATCTTGCGATAGGAGATTCTTATGACAGATTATGCAACTATATTTAAAGACATGGGGCAACGAGCCCGGCAGGCTGCTAATGACTTACAAGCGGCTTCAACAGATGTAAAAAACAATTTATTATTAAGCATTGCAGACATTTTAGAAACGAATATAGAGGTCATATTGGCAGCTAATAAAAAAGATATGGCACAAGCTGATTCTTATAATTTGCCGGCTATTATGTTAGACCGTTTACGACTTACAGAAGAACGGATTCAACAGATGGCATTAGGTGTTCGACAATTAGTGGAACTAGCGGATCCTATTGGTGAAATTATGGAATCCAGTACACGTCCTAATGGAATGAAGATTACTAAAGTTCGTGTACCACTTGGTGTTATTGCTATGTTCTATGAGGCTCGCCCAAATGTAACAGTCGATGCGGCGGCCTTATCGCTTAAGACGGGTAACGCAGTGATTCTTCGTGGTGGTAAAGAGGCGTTTCACTCTAATCAATGTTTAGTTGACTTAATTAGACAAGCCTTGATTAAGGTACAGTTACCGGCAGATGCGGTGCAATTGGTGACGATAACCGATAGAGCAGCGGTTTCTGATTTATTGAGACAGCGTGATTATATTGATGTAGTTATTCCGCGAGGCGGAGCAGGTCTTATTAAACGAATTATAGAAGAAAGTCGAATTCCAGTTATTGAAACTGGTAGTGGTGTAGTTCACGTATATGTTGATAAAGACTGTGATGCTAACAAAATAGTGCCTATTGTAATTAATGCTAAAGTACAGCGACCTTCTGTATGTAATTCAGCAGAAACATTGCTTATCCATGAGGCGGTAGCTAACACTTATCTACCGGTGATAAGTAAGGCTTTATTTGAAAATCATGTTGAGCTTCGTGGTGATGAAGCGAGTCAAAAAATCGTGCCAGCTATTCACTTAGCGGAATCGTCTGCTTGGGCTACGGAATACAATGATTTAATTATGAATGTTAAAGTAGTTTCTAGTGTGGAGGCTGCCATTAATCATATTAATCAATATGGGACTAAGCATTCTGAATGTATAATTACTGAAAATAAAGAAGCAGCGCAACTTTTTTTACAACAAGTAGATGCTTCAACGGTATATGTGAATGTATCAACTCGTTTTACCGATGGTTTTGAATTTGGTTTAGGTGCTGAAATTGGCATTAGTACACAAAAATTACATGCCCGTGGACCTATGGGGCTATTAGCCTTGACTTCTTATAAATATTATGTGACAGGCGATGGTCAAATTCGTTCATGAGTAAACCGTGGTTCTATAAAATACAGGCGTATTGGCAGTATATGAATAGCCCTAAGGGACGTTATGAGTGGCGCTCTTATGGTGTGGCTATTTTGTTGTGGATTGTATTATCGATACTAGCAATGAGGATAATAGGTAGTTTATGAAAGAAACTGGCAAGATTGGTATTATCGGAGGAACGTTTAACCCCATTCATTTGGGGCATTTAATGATAGCTGAAATGGCACAAGAAACATATAATTTAGACCGTGTTATTTTTGTGCCTGCTTATCATCCGCCTCACAAACATGAGGATGTGATTGAGGCTCGTTATCGCTATGAAATGACAGCAGCAGCGGTTATGGATAATCCTAAATTCACTATCTCTGACATCGAATTTAAGCGAGAGGGTCCTTCTTATACAGTAGATACAATTAAATATTTTAAAGAGTTGTATGGTGAGGATAAAGAATATTATTTTATTGCTGGTACTGATACGATTCAAGATTTACCAAATTGGAAATATATTCATGAGTTGTTGCAACTTTGTCACTTTATTGGAGCTGTGCGTCCTGATGGTTCAGCGGCTATTGAGCCAATTATCCAGTTTTTTGGTGAGTTAGGCCGTGAGCGGATTCATTTATTAGAGGTCCCGCTTATGCAACTATCTGCTACTGATTTAAGGGCGCGTTTGCGAACTAAACGAAGTGTACGTTATATGATTCCTAAAGCTGTTGTACAATATATAGCAAAACATGATATTTATAAGAAGTGAGGCAAGAGTTTATTCATGTATGAAGAAATAATTGATGATTTACAGAGACGTTTGAGTTCTAAACGGTTTGCCCATACGCTGGGAGTTGCGAGAGCAGCTGTGGCATTAGCCGATAGATATGGTGAAGATCCTGAAGAGGCGTATTTGGCTGGTTTATTACATGATTGTGCCAAAGAGATTCCTTTATCACAAATGCAGGAATTGGTAGATAATAGTAGCTTGACCATCGATGTAGATATGTATGTAAATGGGGCCTTATTGCATGGTGTAAGTGGTGCTATTTTAGCTAATGCACGATATGGTGTGAGGAGTTCTTATATTTTAGATGCCATTCGTTATCATACAACCGGTCGTGTAGGCATGACAACGCTAGATAAAATTATCTTTCTGGCCGATTACATTGAGGAAACTCGTGATTTTCCAGGCGTTGAAGTATTACGTAAAATAGCTTTTGAAGACTTAGACCAAGGTGTATTGGCCGGCTATGATAATACTATTCATCATTTGTTAGATCAGGGGTTGAGTATTTATTATAAAACGATTTTAGGGCGCAATGATATTATACGTCGTATTAAGAGTCGATAGGATGAATCATTATGGAACAAGAAGAACAAAGACGACCTAAAAGGCGTGTACGAAAAAAGAACTCTGTTCGATGGGGCCGCGTATTAATAGCTTTGCTTATTGTAATCTTAGTATTAGGTGGCTTAGGATTTGGCCTTATGAAAGGCTATGAGGCTGCGAAAGGATACTTTACCGGTAATGCTGATACGGTGGTTGCGACTCCAAATACAGAGGCGACCTCTTCGTCTAATGTGCCTAAAGGACCGACAGTACCTTTGGAGCAAAAGTCTTTAGATAAACCTATGTATATTCTAGTTGTAGGTAAAGATAATTCTAATCCTGCACAAGGAGATGCATTATTTTTGATGGCGGTTAATGAACAACAGAAAAATGTTGATATCATCGGCATTCCATCAAATACAAAGATTGATAGTCGCGATAAAAAATCAGTGTCGATGATAAATACGATGTATAGTTCGGGAAATATAGAATTAACTAAAGCTGTTGTGGAAGATTTATTCCATATTCCTATCCCATATTATATCGTAGTTGATGAGGCGGCTTTCAAAAAGACTTTAGACGTGGTTGGCTCTCAAGATATGTATGTGGAAAAAGAAATGGTACACATCGATAGTAATACGGGGAATGCAGATGTAAATTTAGCCCGTGGTTATCAGACTTTAGATGCGGATAAAGCCTTACAATATGTGCGGTATGTAGATAATGATAATAATGCTTTTAGTCGGACACAGCGACAAGAACGTTTGTTAAAACAAGTATTAAGCACGCAAGAAGATACATTTACTATTTTACGAATGTGGCATATATGGCGACTTTGGAGTCATTTTGATACTAATATAGCTACTTCTGATGCTGTTAAATTAGTTATGAATTTAGGTAGTTTATCATCAACTCAAATTCAATATTACATTTTGCCAGGTACAAAAGAAACAATTAATAGTGAAATATATTGGAATTATGATCCGGTAGAAGCACAACAGTTACTAGGAATTACGTTAGGTAACGCTCCTATTGAAGGGGGTAATGATGGTAGTACTAATGAGTCTACTGGTAGTAATGCTAGTAAAGGTAAAGAAGGATAGTTATATTTTATAAAAAGGAGTATTCATGAAAGAGAAACAAGATATTAAAAAAATAACATTAGCGTTGGCACAAGCAGGTTTTGATAAAAAGGGAACTGATATTGAAATTATGGATTTAGAAGGACTATCTAGCTTAGCTGATTATTTTGTCCTTGTTAGTGCCTCTAATGTCAAACAAGCACAAAGCATTGCTGATGAAATTGAAGATAAAGGAGCTGAAGAAGGTGTAACCGTATTACATCGTGAAGGCTATCATGAAGGTGAATGGATTTTATTAGATTTTGGTGATATTATCTGTCATGTTTTTGGTGGCAAAGAAACACGTACTTTTTACGGTTTAGAACAACTTTGGAGCGATGCAGCTCGCGTAGAATTTGTAGGGGCATAATATGGCAACACAATTATCAGAAAATACTTTAGCTACCTTAAAAGTATTACGTGAAAGTGAGCAAGGCGCCTTTTTAGATGGAGGCACAGGTAACACCAATGATGATATTTTATTACATAAGGAACAGCAAACATCAGCTGTTGCTATTGGTGATGAAGTACCTGTTTTTTTGTACCGTGATCCTAAAGGGCGTTTAACGGCTAGTATGCGTTTACCAGCTATTAAAGAAGGTCAAATTGGGTATGTGGAAGTGATTAACACAACGCAATTTGGCTGCTTTGTAGAGGTAGGTACAGAACGGGGTATTTTTATGCCTCATGCTGAAATGCGCGGTCGTCCGCAATTGGGTGAAAAAGTTTGGGTCCGTTTATATACGGACAAATCAGGTCGTCTTGCTGTATCTATGGATGTGGATGATGCTATGCGAAGAGCGGCTAAGCCGGCTATAGAAGCAACCGTGGGGCAAATTGTACGAGGGGCTATTTATAATTTTACTCCTGATGGAGCTTTTTTCATTACCCCAGAGCGCTGGATTGCTTTTTTACATCGTAGTGAAATGACACGTCATCTTAAGGTAGGCGAATTGATAAAAGCACGTGTTACCTATAAACGGGAAGATGGACGAATCAACGTATCTATGCGGCCTGTGAAAGAAACCGCGTTAACGATTGATGGGGACCGTTTATTACAGTACTTATTACAGCGTAATGGACGTATGCCTTATAGTGATAAAACATCAGCTGAAATTATTAAAGATAAATTTGGCTTTAGTAAGGCCGCTTTTAAGCGAGCTGTAGGGCATTTAATGAAATCCGGTAAAGTTATCCAAGAAGAGGGGTGGACTTTATTGACGGAAACAGGCCGTGTAGCCGCTGAATCAATTAGTGAAGTCGCAGATGGTTTAGATACGCCGAAAGCGTCTACGCAAGTGAGTGAATCAATTAGTAAAACAAGTGAGGCGTAATTTTATTACGCCTTTCTTTGCTTTCCTTGTAAGTGTGTATGAGGGTTTTAATATGAAAATTATTGTTGTAGGTGCTGGAAAAGTAGGCTATTCAGTAGCACAGCGTCTCGTACAAGATGAACATGATGTATATATCATTGAAAAGTCGGCTGAGCGAATTCGTAATTTAGAGAATAGCTTAGATGTAAGTTTAGTACAGGGGAATGGGAGTAGTTTGCAACTCCTTAAAGAAATTGGCATGGATGATGTAGGCATGTTGATTGCTGTTACTGATTCTGATGAAGTTAATATGCTAGCCTGTTCAGTAGCAAAAATTGGTGGCATTCCGCGTACAATAGCTCGTGTTCGTGATAATGATTATTTAAAAGAAGAAAATCGTGAATTACAACAGCAATTAGGGGTTGATTTATTTATTAACCCAGAAATGGTCTCAGCACAGGAAATTGTACAGGTTTTACAAACACCAGCCGCATTAGATGTAGAAGATTTTGCCAGTGGTGCTGTACGGCTTATGGAATTTAAAATGCATGAAGATGTACAATATGTGGGAAAACGTTTGCGTGATATTCAATTTCCTGAAAGTGTTATTATTGTTGGCATTTTGCGTAATGGGGAAATGATAATTCCTCATGGGGAAAGTCGTTTAATGCTTATGGATAAGGTGTTTTTTCTAGGTTCTCGTGATTCGATTTTAAAAATTGCTGAAGAATTTCACGAAGAAGCGATGATGGAAGAGACGAAACGTATTGTTCTTGTTGGAGCTGGTTTGATTGGTTGTAATTTGACAGTGTTATTAGAAAAAGCAGGCTATATTGTCAAAGTAATTGAAAAGGATATGGCCCGATGTGAGCACTTAGCAGCTATGGTAGATAATGCTATGATTATTAATGGCGATGGGACTAATATGGAGCTGTTAGAAGCTGAGGAAATTTCTGATTGTGATGCTATTATTTGCTTAACTGATGATGATAAATTGAATCTATTAGTTGCTTTACTGGCAAAACATTTGGGTGTACCTAAAACGATTGTACGTGTAGGTCGCCCTGAATATATCGTTTTGATGGAACAAGTGGGGATTGACATTGTATTTTCACCACGCCTATTAACATCTGGTGAAATTTTACGTATGGTACGTAAAGGTGAAAATGTAGTTAGTATTTCTACATTTGAAGGTTCAAAGGCTGAAGCAGTAGAAGTTGTTCTAAGTCCTGTATCACCGATTGTAAATTGTGCATTAAAAGATCTTAAGTTGCCAGGGAAAGCCTTAGTTGGCGCTATCGTGCGTGATGGCTCTACCATTGTACCAACTGGTAATACCGTACTTCATGCAGATGATCATATGGTATTTTTTACATTGCCAAATCATGTTAATAAATTATTGACTTATTTAAAGCCAGTTCAGTAGAGGTGGAGTATGCGTATACAAATTGTTATGCATTTGGTGGGACAATTAATTTTAATTGTTGCTGCTATTATGTTAGTGCCATTCTGCTATGGTTTAGTATTTGAAGAGATATACGTCTCTTTTTTGTTGAGCTCATTAGTGGCAGCTATAACAGGCGGTTTACTTTACTATTATGGGGAACCTAGCACGTCTTATAGTTTGCGTGATGGTTTTTTAACGGTAAGTTCTATATGGATTTTAGTTTCCTTTTTTGCCGCCTTGCCCTTTTATTTTGGTGGCGTATTGCCTAGCTTTATTGATGCTCTTTTTGAATCCGTATCAGGCATTACGGCTACTGGTGCTTCCGTTGTACCAGATATTGATGCGTTACCACAAAGTTATGTACTATGGCGAAGCTTAACACATTGGCTAGGAGGCATGGGGATTGTAGTCTTAGTTTTGGCCTTTCTAAAGAATTTAGGGGCTGATTCAGCACATCTTTTTAACGCAGAAGCTTCAGTACCAAGACCTGGGGTTGTATTGCCTCGTATTCGATCGATGGCCTTTAAATTATGGACGATTTACTTGCTGTTTACGGCTGTTTGTTTTACTGCGCTTTGTCTGGCTGGTATGGGATATTTTGATGCGGTAAATATGACGTTTACAACAATTGCTACCGGTGGTTATACGCCAAATACGGGTGTGACTGATATTTATTCTGAAAATGGTATTATTCGTGGTATATTAATCTTCTTTATGATTTTAGCTGGTGGTAATTTTACAGTTTATTATGCCGTATTTCAACGTGGCTTACAGGCCGTATGGCAGGATTTTGAATATCGTATGTACTTACTTATTTTAGGCATTGGTATTTTTATTGTAGCCCTATCCTTATTTTTTGGTGCTGGTGAAACGATTAGCAATGCTTTGAACCATGCTACTTTTATGTTAGTGTCTATGCAAACAGGTTCTGGTCTTGTGCTAGGGAATTATGACATATGGCCGCCATTGGCACAGATGATGCTTTTTTCAGCCACTTTCTTTGGTGGTTGTAGTGGTTCTACTACTGGTGGTATTAAAATTATTCGTATTATCATTTTAATTAAAAGTGTGATTATTTATTTACGTAAAGCTATTCACCCAGATATTGTGCAATCGATTACGATTAATGGGAAACGAATGCCTCAGAAATGGGTACAGATGACACAAGAGTTTTTCTTCTTGTATATGACAGTATTTGCTATTTCTGCTTTAGGCATTTCAGCTACGGGGCTTAGCTTTGGTGAATCATTACAGTGTGTAGCAGGGATTTTAGGGAATGTAGGCCTTGCTTTTGGGGCGTTAGGTCCAGAAGGGTCATTTTCAATTTTACATCCTATAGCTAAAGTTATTTGCATTGTAGATATGCTATTAGGTCGTTTAGAATTATTTACATTGTTAGTTTTATTACATCCTGATTTTTGGCAAGGCTATTTTCTAAAACGACGTAAACGTAGTTATAAAGTATGGCAACCAACAGGGACTCACCGTCGTTTATAAAAAAAGGCATTTCATAGGAGAGGAAGGAGCTTCTTATGACACAAATTTTAAAACAACCGTTAGGTTTATATAAGGCGAATTGTTATGTGTTAAAAGAGGCTAAACAAGCTATCATTATTGATCCAGGGTTTCACGCACACAAGGTATTAGATATGGTAGGGGATGCTGAATTGTTGGCTATTGTATTGACACATGGCCATTGTGATCATATTTGTGCTGTGGATGGAGTGCGTCAAGTGACATCAGTACCTGTATATATGCATCCTGGTGATGATGAATTATTGCATACTAAACGACGAATGCCATCTGCCTATAAAGGCTTATGTCAGTCACCTTATATACCGCTTCAGGAGGGAGCCTTGAAAATAGGGTCTTTTGATCTTTACATATTTGAAACACCAGGACATAGTAAGGGCAGTGTGGTGATACAATGGAAGCAACATATTTTTACTGGAGATACCTTATTTAAAAACTCTATAGGCGCTACGAATAATTACAATGGCGATGCTGATGTATTAGCTAAGTCTTTACAACGGATTATGAGCTGGGATCCTAGCTTGATTATTCATCCTGGTCATGCAGATGATACAACGTTAGAAACTGAATTAATACACAATCCGTACTTAAAAGTTTGATTTATAGGTATTGTTGCAAAATAGGGACTTATACGAGCCTTTTAAGTGGTAAGCTAATGTCTTTTTACCGGTCTATAAAAGGGATTTTTAAACTTTGAAATAAAATTTTAAATTTAGACTAGACAAAGTATATTAAAACATGGTAGAATAATTTTCGTTGTTAAGGGTAACGGCAGTAAACAAAAACAAGCTTAAAAATCTTTTAAAAAAGTTGCTTGACAATTACTTCTGAAACACCTATAATAACGTAGTAACGTAAACGGCCCCGTGGTGTAGCGGTTAACATGTCGCCCTGTCACGGCGAAGATCGTCAGTTCAAATCTGATCGGGGTCGCCACGTTTGCCCCGGTAGCTCAGTCGGTAGAGCAAAGGACTGAAAATCCTTGTGTCGACAGTTCGATTCTGTCCTGGGGCACCATGTGTGCGGAAATAGCTCAGTGGTAGAGCACCGCCTTGCCAAGGCGGGGGTCGCGAGTTCGAATCTCGTTTTCCGCTCCACTATTTGGCGGCATAGCCAAGCGGTAAGGCAGAGGTCTGCAAAACCTTTATTCCCCAGTTCGATTCTGGGTGCCGCCTCCATATATATTCCACCCATGCCGGGGTGGCGGAACAGGCAGACGCAACGGACTTAAAATCCGTCGGTTGGAGACAACCGTACCGGTTCGATTCCGGTCCTCGGCACCATTTAGACTGAACATTCGTGTTCAGTCTATTTTTATTTTAAGAAGTTTTATTTCAAAAGCAGGAATTTTTATTCTCCGTAGCGAATTAATACAATACAGAATGAATCGTAGCAGTTATATGATTCTTTTAGCAGGTAGTTTATAGTCTGTAAGTTGTAAAGTTAAATGCTAAGATAGTGCTATCTATAGGCTTTTAAGCTAATGATTATGATGCTTAGCAAAAGGAGGATTTTGTATGAACTTTGAACTTCGGGATGGTCACAAGTATATTGATGAAGTAAAAAAACTATTTGTTGATTATGTTCGGTCGCTAGGAGTAGCCGCTGATATAAAAGAATTTGAAGGATTAGAAGAGAAATATAAAGGGGATAGAGAAGCTTTATATATTGCCTTCGTTGACGGTATACCAGCAGGTTGTGTGGCTTTGCGTCATGTTAATTATGAAACGGCTGAGATGAAACGTCTTTATGTACGCCCAGAATTTCGCCGTACAGGCCTTGGTATGAATATTGCCCATATTATAGTGGAAGAAGCCAAAGAAAAGGGCTACAAGACTTTATTATTAGATAGTTTGCCAAGTATGGAAAGCGCTAAAGAATTATATAAAGCGTTAGGATTTAAGAGCACTGATAGAAATGTAAAGAAACCAGTGCGTACAGTTGTTCATTTATCGTTACCATTAGCTTAAAGAATTAAGTAGCCTAGAAATTAGAAATAGGCGTACACACTAGAAATAGACATATATAAAAAGCGAAGTAAGGCGTTTTAGCTTTACTTCGCTTCTTTTTCTTTATAGGCATCTTATTATCATGTCCTTACGGGTCTACCGCTTCAGGATCATTCGATAATGGCTCTTGGCCTAATAAGGTTGTTAAATTGTATTTATCGAAACGATAATTTGGATTAGAGAAGTCACGACTTCGGTCATAACGATTAGAAGGCGCTTGTAAGATGCCGGATACTAAGTCATAAAGTAAATCATTTGTGAAATATTTATGCTCATGATCACGGAGAATAGAGGTTGTTTCAGGAAAAGCAGCTTCATATTCTGGTGAGACATAGACCCAGAGAGGAATGCGTGTCATATCGAAATCGAAAATATCAGGATTATGGGAATGATGCAAACTTTCACCGTGGTCGGAGAAGTAAATCATAGCTTGTAAGTTTAACTTATCCTTGGCATAGGTATAAATTTGCTGTAACAACCAATCTGTATATAGCTGGCTATTAGCATAGGCTTCTTTACCTTGCGGTACTTCGCCAATTTTCCATTTACTGAATTCATGTGGATAGCGATCATTATAGTAAATGTGACTTCCCATAATGTGAATAACGATGAAGTTATTTTTATAAGGTTCGATTTGATCTAATAATGGTAATAAAACGCCATCATATTTGTCAGAGAACATATATGCTTCATGCGCCCATAGCGGACGATCAGCTGTTTTAGCAATTAAGGAAATCGCTGTATCATATTCACCATATACGCCTTGATTGCTGAACCAACTGGTAAAATAGCCCGCTTTTTTGGCTACGTCTAAAATACTAGCTGACTCTAAGAATGGTTTATCATCGTATTGATTACGTTCTGTTAAAGCTCGCTCTAACGTTGGTACTGTTTGTACATAGGAAGAGTAAGCATTGCGGAAAAAGATAAAATTAGGATTGTTAGTAGCCATGTCACTTTGCCATGGTGTGTCATCGTATTCAAAATTAGGGTTGTACACTTTCATATAGTTTTTGGAGGATGATTCACCAATGACTAAGATGACAGTACCTGGCACTTTTTGAGCTGCTGTTTCTTTAGTTGCTAATTGCAAATCAGTGTAAATAGTTTGATGTTTTTCACTATACTGTTGGAGTTCTTTCATATAGGTGGCCACATCACACCAGTTTCTTACAATATCAGTTTGATAGAAACCAAATGGTAAGTAAATAGCACAAGCTAAGCAAATAAGACTTAAACCACCTAAACGGAATTTGGTCATTACTTGACGACGAGCTAATTTGCTCATACCTTCATTTGACCAGTAATAAAAGATAAAAAGGAGAATGGCGCCTGCCGTCATGGCAATAAGCCCCCAAACACCACCAGCGCTTTTTAAAAAGCCGAAAGCTTCTTCTGGATTAGTTTGATATAAAGCCATAAGGGTAGCCGGGGTTAGACAATGCCAAGTATTGATATAATAGCCAATTTGTATCAAGGGTATGATAGAAAGGAGCCATTGTACAAGGGCCATAATTACACTGACTCTTCGACGATAGGGCAAGTGATAAACAATGAAGTAGTGAATCAGACTAAGCCCCATAAAGAGGAGTGCTCCAAATAAAAAATCAGGAAAGAATTCATAGAAGTAAAAAGGCTTTGTATAGGACCAGTGATATAATAATGGATAGGTAAGGGCCCAACTTAGTCCTAACACGCCATGGCCTAAAAATACACGATGCCATAAGGTACTACGGATTAGTTGTTGAAATAGGGCTAACCCTAAAATGGAAGGAATCGCTAATAAGGTTAAATCTTCCCAGTCAAACCCCAGTGTAATAGGTTCATAAATGTAATAAAAGACGGCAAAGATGAGGATACACCACAAGGCTGCCTGCAAGATGGCGTTACGCCACCAAAAAGTTAATGGTTTCATAGTCAAGTCCTTTGTAATATAATATCATCAATACGATAGCAGAATTACTGTAAAATTACAAGGAGATAATGGGATTTTACGGGTTTATTAGGTTGTTAAATGGTAAATTTCTGTGATACAATGAAAAAAAGGTTATCGAGACTTCGTGACAGCAATAAAGAGGGGCGTATAACCCCTCTTATTTGTTTGAATAGTAAGATGAGGAGACAGGATGCAATCCTACGAATATAAGTTGGCCGTATTTGAAGGGCCATTGGATTTATTACTCCATTTAATTGAAAAGCATAAAATAGATATATATGATATTCCTATTGTAGAGATTACGTCGCAATATATGGCGCAACTTGAATTGTGGCAAACCTTCGATATTCAGTATAGTAGTGAGTTTTTGGTCATGGCTGCTACATTATTACAGATTAAATCTCGTATGTTGTTACCGCGGACAGCTCCGTTAAATCCAGAAGAAGCTGAAGACCCACGGGATGAACTAGTTGCTAATTTATTGGAATATAAACAAATCAAGGAATTAACAGATGCGTTAACCGCAAAGACTGAAATGAGTAGTCAAAGTTTTAGTCGCCCTGATGCGCTAAGTCAATGGGGGCAAGAATCAGTGTTTCGATTTGATATTGCACAACTATATTCCATTTTTAAAACATGTTATGAGCGCTCTCAGGAGATTGTTCCAGAGCCACCTAAAGTTAAAGTAGAAAAAGAAGCCTATAGTTTGGAGGAAATGATTGACTCCTTATTACTAAGAGCTAAACAAAAACGACGGTTTAGCTTTGTTGCTTTATTAAATGAAGTGACTGTAAAGGCGGCTAAAGTAACTATGTTTATTGCTGTATTAGAATTGTTGAAACGTCAAACTTTTAGTATTACGGCGCCTATAGTTGAAGGAAATGATGGTTCTTTACAGGATGTAACGTTAATTAGTGAAATTATATAATGTGTAAAAGTAAACTAAGAAAACAAGTAAGAAAGGTAAGAAATAGCTTATGACAGATGTGAATCAGCCTACAGATGCTATGATATTGGCCCATTTAGAAGCTGTTTTATTTTCAGCGGCTAAACCGGTACCACTGGCACTATTATGCGAGTTATTTACCCTCTCAGAGGAGGGGTTAGAACAGTTATTACAGCATTACAGCGAGCAGTTGGTAGTTAATCAGCGAGGACTTCGTTTGAAACTTAGTGGTGTTGGGGCTGAATTAGTAAGTGCCCCTGAAAGTAGTGTTTATGTAAGTCAAATCCGGCAACGGGAGGACCGTTTATCGCCAGCTGCTATGGAAACACTAGCTGTGATAGCTTTTAAACAGCCAGTAACTAAAAGTGAAATTGAAGAAATTCGTGGTGTTAACTGTGAAAAAGTATTAAAGCAGTTGAGTTCACGTGATTTAATTATAGAATTAGGACGTAAGGAAAGTATTGGTCGGCCTGTATTATATGGCACTACCGATACGTTTTTACGGAGTGTTGGCATTGAATCGGTAGAAACGTTAAAACAAGAAGTAGCTACCAAAGAGGAGTTACCCGTGAGTAAGGAGGCGTAATCGTATATGGAAACAGAACGTTTACAGAAATATATTAGTCGTTGTGGTTATGTATCACGACGAAAAGCAGAAGAATTAATTGTAGCTGGTAAGGTACAGGTGAATGGTCGTTTTATTACCGAATTAGGTGTAAAAATCAATCCAGCCATTGATCGGGTTAAAATTGATGGTCAACGGATTGAACCAGAAACATTAGAATATTATATTTTTAATAAACCAAAAGGAAGTATTACCTCTGTAGGTGACCCTCAGGGGCGAGCAACCGTTATGGATTATTTAAAAGATATTAAGACACGCGTATATCCAGTAGGGCGTTTAGATTATAATACGGAAGGCTTGTTACTTTTTACTAACGATGGGGCTTTAGCGCAGGCTTTAATGCATCCGTCTAAAGGAGTAACTAAGACCTATGAAGTTAAATTAAAAGGGCGTGTACTTGATGAACATTTAGAAGCCCTGAGTCAAGGTATAGAACTAGAAGATGGCGTGACTTCGCCTGCTGAAATAGTTGATTATGGGTTTGACAGTAAAACAAATACGACGACTGTAGAAATTACTATTCATGAAGGGCGTAATCGTCAAGTTCGTCGCATGTTTGAACATTTTAAGTACAGTGTATATAACTTGAAACGAATTGCGTATGGTGGCTTAACACTTGCTGGATTAAAGCGAGGGGCCTATCGTAAATTACAAGGCGAAGAACTCCGTCAATTGAAGGCGCTTTGTAAACTACCGTTTAGTAAACATGATAATGTTGAAGACCATAAACGGGTGGTACCGAGAGATAATAAAAAACAGTTTGGCCGTAGTGGTGCTACCCGTAGTAGTAACAGAAATAATCAACGTCGTCCAAAAGGAGGCCGTTAATGAAACATATCATTGTAGTAGGAGCGGGGGCAGCTGGTCTTATGGCCGCTACTATAGCGGCTCGTGAAGGGGCAAAAGTGACGCTTCTTGAGAAGATGAATATGGTGGGTAAGAAGATGGGGATTACTGGTAAAGGTCGCTGTAATATTACCAACGATGCCCCCATTGCTGATTTTATCGCTAAAACACCTGGTAATGGTAAGTTCTTGATGAGCGCGTATCAACAGTTTGATAATCGTGATTTGTTAGAACTATTGCATAGTTGGAAATTAGAGACTAAGGTAGAACGAGGTGGTCGTGTATTTCCTGCATCAGATTCAGCGTTAGATGTGCGCAATATGTTCATGCGTGTTTTTAAAGGCTATGGTGGCATTTTACATTTGAATGAAGCAGTTAAGCAAATTATTGTTCGCGATGGGATTGTGAAAGGTGTTATTACAGACCAAGAGACTTATTATGGTGATGCCGTTATTTTAGCGACAGGCGGTTTATCGTACCCTTTAACGGGATCTACCGGCGATGGGTATAAAATGGCTAAAGATATTGGTCATACCATTACCGATTTACGTCCTTCTTTAGTGCCTATAGAAACAAAAGAACCTTGGGTCAAAGACCTAATGGGCTTAAGCTTGCGCAATGTAGAACTATCGGTAGTGGCTAAGGAGAAAGTGCAAGCTAAGCAATTTGGTGAAATGATGTTTACTCATTTCGGGATTACAGGCCCTATTGTATTATCGCTAAGTCATACCGTAGGAAAGTTGTTAAAGAAAAAGAATATGGGTTCGATTCAACTGTTGATTAATTTAAAACCAGCCTTAACTGTCGAACAATTAGATCAACGCGTCCAACGTGATTTTATCACCTATTCTAAAAAACAACTGGTTAATGGATTAAAAGATTTACTACCACAGCGTTTGATTCCTGTTATTATTGAATTAGCTGGTTTGGCACCTGACAAATTTATTAACCAAATTAGTCGTGAAGAGCGTATGCAGTTAGTTTATATATTGCAACATATGCCATTAACATTTAAACAAATGCGTCCTATTGCAGAAGCTATTGTTACAGCTGGTGGTATATCAGTTAAAGAATTTGTCCCAAAAACGATGGAGTCAAAATTGGTTAAAGGCCTTTATGCTACTGGTGAAGTGTTAGATGTGGATGCGTTTACAGGTGGTTATAATTTACAAGCTGCTTTTGCGACAGCTTACGTGGCGGCCCAACATGCCGTGTATGGAGATAAAAAATAATAGTTGTATTTTAAGTCCATGAATTCATGTCATGGCGAGGAGTTTGTCGATATGAGTAATCAACGAATTGCAGTAGCAGTTGATGGACCAGCTGGGGCCGGTAAAAGTAGTATCTCAAAAGTAGTAGCCAAAAAATTAGGCTATTTATATATTGATACAGGGGCTATGTATCGTGCTGTTACATGGGCCGTATTGCAAAATGGTTTAGATCCTACTGATGAATCGGCTGTAACGGCTTTACTAGGAACTTTAACTTTACGCTTAGAACCAACAGAGGAAGCCTTTATTGTATTTGTAAATGGTCAAGATATTACAGAGGATATTCGTAGCCAATCTGTAAATCAAGCGGTTTCACAGATTGCTTCTATTAAAGCAGTTCGTGAGTTTTTAGTAGCACAGCAACAAGCTATGGCAGCCGCTGGCGGCGTTATTTTAGATGGCCGGGATATTGGCTCTGTGGTATTGCCAAATGCAGAATTAAAGATTTATTTAACCGCGTCTGTAGAAGCGCGTGCTAAACGGCGTTGGTTAGAAACTAAGGATAAGGAATCTATTTCATTAGAGACCATTAAAAAGAGTGTTATGGCGCGCGATGAAATGGACATGAATCGTAAAGAATCGCCATTAGTATGCGTACCAGAAGCGATTGTGGTTAACTCTGACAATTTAAGCTTTGATGAAACGGTTGATCGTATGATACAATTAATTGCAGCAGCTGAAAAATAAAGGAGTATCGCTTTATGGATAAGTTTTCAGAGTGTTTATGGCGTTCAGCCTTCCAAATTGTATATGGCTGGCTTTATAAGGCCGATGTTATAGGACGTGAAAATTTTCCTAAGACTGGGCCTGTGATTGTGGCACCAAATCATAAAAGTAATAATGATCCATGTATTGTAGGTCTTGCGTTGCCACGACATGTAAGTTTTATGGCCAAAGAGGAATTATTTAAAAATCCTATTTCTAATTTCTTTTGCCGTTGGTTAGGTGCATTCCCTTTAAAGCGCGGTGGGGTCGATAAAATTGCTATTCGCCATGCTATGGGGATTTTAAAAGATCAATTAGTTTTGGGTATTTTTCCTGAAGGCACACGCCAGAAAAGAGATAATACATTAGGGCGTTTTCATGATGGGGTTGCGTCTATGGCGCTTCGTACTGGCGTACCTGTAGTACCGGTTGCTATTATGGGCTCTTATAAAATGAAACGAGGTCAAGTAGCTACTATTATTGGTAAACCCATTCCTGTTGCCAAGGCGAAGCCAACAGCGGAAGCGATTGCGGCTTTAAATGAACAGGTAAAAATTGCGTTAGAAACTTTGATGGCTGATTATAGAGCCAGTCATCCTGAGTTTAAACGCTAATATAAAATAAAAGGAGGCAAACGTGGAAATACGTATTGCAGAAAATTGTGGCTTTTGTTATGGTGTGAAACGAGCCGTTAACATGGCACAAGATACATCAAATCATTTGGACCATAGTTATACATTAGGTCCAATTATTCATAATCCACAAGTTGTAGCTAACTTGGAGAATCATGGTGTGTATGCAGTTGATTCATTGGATGAAATTCCTAAAGGAACTGTTATTATTCGTTCTCACGGTGTAGGACCTGCTATTTATGAAGAAGCTACCGATAAAGGACTTCATGTAGTAGACGCTACTTGCCCGCATGTAAAAAAAGCACAGCAAGATGCGAAGTCGGTTATTGACTCAGGAATGTCACTTGTGATTTTGGGCGAAAAAAAACATCCTGAGGTGATTAGCATAAATTTGTGGGCGCAAAACAAAGGTATAGTCATTGAATCGGAAGAAGAAGCTAAAATTCTGCCTTTCGTGGAAAATAGGGGTGTAGTTGTACAAACTACCTTTTCACAATTTAAATTTCAAAGTATAATAGATATATTAGAGAAAAAAACTCAAAATCTAAAGGTTTTCAAAACGATTTGCACAGCTACTCAAGAACGTCAAAATTCGGCCGTAGACTTAGCAAAAACGGTGGACCTTATGATTGTGGTAGGTGGTAAAAACAGCGGTAACACTAACAGATTAGCAGAGGTCTGTCGTGACGTTGGATGTACTACTTATCATATAGAGACCGCTGCTGAATTAGAACTGGCTTGGTTTAACCAAGTCAACACGGTAGGGGTTACAGCCGGTGCATCGACACCCGACTGGATAATTAAGGAGGTCATTGACACAATGAATGAATTTGAAGAATTGTTAGCCAAAGAAGCTGACTGGGCAGAAGACTTTAAGAAAGGCACTGTAGTAGAAGGTACTGTAGTAGAAGTTGACGACGATAAAGCGTACGTTTCTTTCGGTTATAAAACGGAAGCAACTTTGAACCGTACTGAAATCGCTTATCCAGCACCTGCCTCTGCTAAAGACGTGCTAAAAAATGGCGATCATATTAAAGCCGTAATTATGAACCATATCAAGGAAGATAATCCTATCTACTTGTCCATCACACGTTTGGCTAAAGACGAAGATTGGCAGTATGTACAGGAAGCTCAGGAAAAAGACGAACCAATCATCTGTAAAGGTGTGGACGCAATTCCAGCTGGTCTTGTTGTAACTGTAAAATCCCTTCGTGGTTTTATTCCACTTTCTCAAGGGGATGTACACTTCGTTAAATCTCTTGATAGCTTAGTAGGTACTGAATTCGAAGCTAAGGTATTAGAAATCGATGAAAAGAAAAATCGTTTAGTTCTTTCCCGTCGTGCTGTATTAGAAGTAGCTCGCCAGGCTAAATTGGAAGAAGCCTTGAAAAATATTAATGTTGGCGACAACTATAAAGGTATTGTTCGTAAAATCATGCCTTATGGTGCGTTCGTTGATATCGGTGGCATTGAAGGTTTACTTCATATCTCCGATATTTCTTGGCACAAAATCAAACGCGTTGAAGACGTGTTGACAGTAGGTCAAGAAATCGAAGTTAAATTGCAATCTTTTGACGCAGAAAGCAACAAACTTTCCTTGTCCTTGAAAGCATTGACTAAGAGCCCTTGGGACGTAGCTGAAGAAACTATTAAAGTAGGCGACGTTTTAACTGGTAAAGTTGTTCGTTTGGTAGCTTACGGTGCATTCGTAGCTGTTAACGATGATATCCAAGGTTTACTTCATATTTCCCAAATTACGAAACAACGTAATGCTAAAGTGGAAGACTACTTAACTCGTGGTCGTGAAGTAGAAGTTAAAGTAATTTCTCTTAACAAAGACGAAAAGAAATTGGGTTTAGCTTTAACTGAATTAATGGAACCAGTAGAATCTGCTGATTCTGATGCTGAATAATTTTAGCAATTAGCGCAATGCGCTCATATAAAGAGCTGTAAAGCGGAATATCCGCTTTACAGCTCTTTTTGTCTATTTTATGATGGAAGATAGTCGTTAGAAAAATAAGATTTTGAGCATTTTTAGATTGTCATAACCAGTGAAGTTCTTTATGGATTACGTTGAATATGTTACAATATAGAATGATATTTTATGTTTGATTGAGGTGACAGTATGGCAAAACCATTAGTAGCAGTAGTAGGGCGTCCTAATGTGGGAAAATCTACATTGTTTAACGCCATAGTAAATAAACGTATTTCTATTGTGGAAGATATTCCTGGCGTAACTCGGGATAGAATTTATTTTGATGCAGAGTGGCTAAATAGAGAATTTACTATGATTGACACAGGGGGGATTGAGTTTATTACCGCTGATAGTCATGTGATTCCTAAAATGATGCGTTTACAAGCACAATTGGCTATTGAAGAAGCTGATGTAATTTTATTCGTAGTGGATGGAAAACAAGGTGTAGTACCGGCGGACGAAGAAGTCGCTAATATTTTACGTGCTAGCGGTAAACCTGTAATTTTAGTCGTTAATAAAATAGATAGTGTAAATCAAGAAGCTAACATTTATGAATTTTATAATCTAGGTATCGGTGATCCTATTGGCATTTCTGCCAAAAATCTAATGAATTTAGGAGATTTATTAGATGATGTAGTTAAACATTTTCCTGATGGAGCTACAACGGAGGATGAAGAAGATACAATTCATGTTGCTTTGATTGGCCGGCCAAATGTAGGTAAGTCTTCCTTAACCAATGCATTGTTAGGGCAAGATCGAGTTATCGTTAGTGATGTGGCTGGAACGACTCGTGACTCTATTGATACACATTGGACACATGATGATCAAAAGTTTGTTCTTATTGATACAGCAGGGATGCGGCGTAAGGCAAAAATAGATGCTCCTGTGGAACGGTACAGTATTGTTAGATCCCTCCGCTCTGTTGACCGTGCTGATATTGTAGTTCTGGTTCTTGATGGTGTAGATGGTGTGACCGAACAAGATAAAAAAATTGCTGGCTATGCTCATGAAGCTGGTAAAGGTATCATTATTGTAGTCAATAAATGGGATTTAGTGGAAAAAGACGATAAAACGACACTTCGTTATACCGAAGATATTTATGATGAAATGGGATTTTTGCGTTATGCACCTATTCTGTTTGCATCTGCGTTAACCAAACAACGTATTCATCGATTAGCGGATTTAATTAAATTTGTATCCGAACAACAACATATGCGTATTTCCACAAGTGTGTTGAACCAAGTATTATCTGATGCACAAAATGTAAATCCGGTACCATCTAGAAGTGGTCGTTTACCTAAGATTTATTACATGACACAAGCGTCTGTTAAACCACCAACTTTTATTCTCTTTGTTAATGAACCTGAGTTAATTCATTTCTCGTATATGCGTTTCTTGGAAAATCGTCTGCGCGAATCATTTGGGTTTGAAGGCACGCCTATTCGTTTAATTTTACGTGGCAAGAAGGGAAATGATGACGACTAATGTTTACACTGTCTACGTTTTTATTTGCTTTATTAGCCTATCTACTGGGTTCAATTCCTAGTGGCTTAATTATTGGTAAGCTGTTTTTTAACACAGATGTGCGTCAATATGGTAGTAAAAACATTGGTGCTACTAATACCTATCGCGTGTTAGGGATGAAAGCGGCCTTACCTGTATTTCTGTGTGACGCGGCTAAAGGAATGGCTGGAGTTGCTATTTTTTCACCAGAACCTAATTTAATGCTCTTAGGTGGCATTTTAGCAATGGTAGGTCATAATTGGTCCGTTTTTCTAGGCTTTAAGGGTGGCCGTGGTGTTGCCACAGGACTAGGGGTACTTATTTATTTAGTGCCAGTCATTTCTGCGATTTGCTTTGCCACTTGGGCTGTTATCGTTTATTTTACGAAATATGTATCACTAGGATCTATTATAGGTGCGGCCTTAGTGCCTATTCTTATGATAGTATTTGGTGAACCGTTTTGGTACATTATATTTGGTACAGTAGCTGCTTTGTTTGTTATTTTACGGCATCGTGAAAATATTTTACGACTTTTACGAGGCAAAGAACTTAAAGTTGAGCGAACGGAGCGTGATGATTCCTAATGAAAATTGGTATTATTGGTTCTGGGAGTTGGGGGACTGCATTGGCTTGTAAAGCGGCGCAAGCCGGTAATGAGTCGTGGCTTTATTGTCGCCGTGAAGAACAAGCGATAGCGTTGCAAACAACAAAAGAAAATAAAGAGTATCTAAAAGGTGTGATCTTACCAGATACGCTTACAACAAGTTCTAATTTAAAGCAGGTTGTTCAAGATTGTAATATTTTATTAATTGTTACGCCTTCTATTTATGTTCGTTCTATGTTACAGCAATTACGATCATTAGTGAGTGCTCATACAACTGTTGTAATTTGCTCTAAAGGAATTGAACGGGAGACTGGTAAGCGATTATCAGAAGTAGCTAATGAGGAGTTAGGAACTGTTACTTCGCGGTTAGCTATTTTGTCAGGTCCTAATCATGCTGAAGAAATTGGTCGTGATTTGCCGGCTACTACTGTAGTAGCTGCTACCACTAAGGAAACAGCTGAGTTTATACAAAAAGCATTGAGCACCTATAATTTTAGAGTCTATGTGAATGAAGATATGATTGGTGTAGAGCTAGCTGGTACAACTAAAAATATCATTGCCTTAGCTGCTGGCATTGTTGACGGTATGGCGTTAGGTGATAATTGTAAATCGGCTTTACTGACCAGAGGTCTTCATGAAATGACAAAATTTGGTGTCGCTTTAGGAGCCCGACGTGAAACTTATGCGGGACTAGCCGGTATGGGTGATTTAATTGCCACTTGTATGAGTCCTCATAGTCGTAACCGTGCAGCGGGTCAAAAACTGGCTGACGGGGAAACTATGGATTACATTATGAATCATTCCAACATGGTTGTTGAAGGATTTTTTGCTGTTAAAACAGTGTATGAAGTGGCTAAGGCGAAACAACTAGATATGCCTATTACCAGTGCTTTATATGAGGTGTTGTATCATCAAAAAGCCCCTAAGGACGCTTTAATGGATTTAATGGGACGCCACTTAAAAGATGAAATGTTCCTATAAATAATTTTTCACAGGACATGTACTTTTATTTTGTAACATAATATACTATAATTAAGAGACAAGTGTAGGCATAAAGAGGGAAGTATGAGAATTATTGCAGGTCGAGCCAAAGGGCATAATTTAAAAGCGCCAAAAGGGATGAATACGCGTCCAACTCAAGATAGGGTGCGTGAGAGCATTTTTAACGTGCTAACAAATTATGGCTTAGTAGAAGCGACAGTTCTAGATTTATTCTCTGGTACAGGCGCTTTTGGGTTAGAAGCGGTCAGTCGTGGTGCCTCACTAGCCGTTTGTGTTGATAAACGGACAGCTCGTATAATTAAAGAAAATGTAACGCATTGTCATTTTGAATCAAATGTTGAAGTGTTGCCAGTTACGATTGATGTAGCGGCTAAACAATTAGCGGGACGACAGTTTGATTATATTTTTTCAGATCCGCCGTATGAACAAGGCTTTGTGGCGGCTACGTTAGCTGTAGTAGTCAATCAACAATTACTAAAAGAAAATGGAATGCTTATTGTGGAGCATCATGAAAAGGAACCACTTGTGTTGCCAGAGGGCTGGTGTGTAGTGCGAGAACAGCAATTTGGCTATACGAAGGTTACGTATTGTGTACCCTATGAGCTTGAAAGGAGCTAGTAAAGTGCGTATAGGCATTTGTCCAGGGAGTTTTGACCCTGTTACAAATGGGCATGTCGATATTTTCGAACGAGCGAGTAAGCTTGTAGATACATTGATTGTGGCGGTTTTAGATAATCCTAATAAACATAGTTTATTCACGCAACAAGAGCGTGTTGAATTAATTAAAGCCTCCGTAGCCCATATACCAAATGTTGAGGTTGATTGTGCATCGGGATTATTAATTGATTATGCGAAGTCCAAGAATAGTTATATGATTATTCGAGGCTTGCGCGCGCTTAGTGATTTTGAATATGAGTTTCAACGGGCTTTATTTTCAAAATTTTTAGATGATGATATTGAGACTGTGTTTATTATGACGAATAATAAGTACTCTTTTGTTAGCTCAACAGGAATTCGAGAATTAGCTAAATTTAATGGCACCTTAGAGGGTCTAGTTCCTGAAACGGTAAAAGAGGCTTTGGAAGCAAAGTTTGCAAATCGTAGTAAATAGTACTAATAGGAGTGGCGAGAATGAAAACAGAAAAACTTTTAGAAGATTTGGAAAATTTAATCGAAACCAGTGGTCGCATTCCTATGACCACCAAACGGGTCATTGAAGAAGAAGAAATTATGCGTGTTTTAGACGCTATTAATGAATCCTTGCCGTTAGAGCTTGAAGAGTCTCGTCGTATTATGACTGAAAAAGATAAAATCTTAGCTGATGCACAACGTCAAGCCGATACATTAATTGCACAAGCTAAAGATTATATTGCTAAACTCACTGAAGAAAGTGAATTAGTAAAACAGGCGCAGACACAGGCAAATCAAATTATTATGCTAGCCAATCAGTCTTCTCAAGAATTGAAAGATAGCTCTATTCAATATGCGAGTGATGTATTGCGTTATGTTGAAAATAATTTAGAAAAAACATTAGAAAGCTTGCGTCAAAATCGAGAAAGTTTAAAACAATCGAATCGCGAATAAGTTAAGAAAGAGGCTCTCAGGAAGTATCCTTAGTATATAAGGAATTTCCTGAGAGCCTTTTTAAGTACATGTCTGTGTTAAAGATAGTAAAGATAGCTAAATGCAGGGTTAGAGTTATAACCTAACCCTGTATCTAGATTTAATATATGTTGTAATTTATTCATAAAGTTTAGTATTGTTATTGAAAACAGGTGCTTTGGGGTCGATAACAGCTGTTTTTTGATTGGTATAAATAACGAAGCCCAAGGGAGAAGCGGGTGGTTTTTTTATATATTTAATAGGCGTATAATCAACTGCGACTTTAGAGGACTCTCTTGCGCGGCTAAAATAAGCTGCATATTGGGCTGCTAGGGTAATCATCTCATCAGTTGCTGTAGTGCTTTCAGTGGGGCGTAAGATAACATGACTGCCTTGTACTTGTAAGGTATGAAGCCATATATCTGTGGGTTTGGCAAAGCGATGCGTTAAATACTCATTTTGTTGATTATTACGGCCAATGAAAATTTCACCACCATCAATGAGGTAGTGCATGAAGTTGTGCTTTGGCGATTTATAACTAACCGGTTTTTTAGACTTTTTAAGAAGTCCGGCTTGTTCACATTCTGTATAAATCTCTTGCACCAATTCCTTGCTGTCAGCAATGGTAAGACTATATAAGACTGATTGGAGATAGTTGATGCGTTGAGTGCTTTGATTTAGTTGATATAAGCCACTTTGCATGCGATTTTTTAATTTAGTATATTGCTTATAATAGTGTTGTGCATTTTCAACAATAGTTAATTCTGGTAGTAAAGGAATCGTAATAGGTTTTACGGGATCTACTAAAATATTGTCTAATGTAATACTGGGTTCATATTGTGTATCTAAATAGGCGTTAATCATTAGTAAATCACCATAGGATTTATATTCATCCGCTTTGTCGCTAGCATCAAGTTCAGCTTGAATCTTAGTGTGACGTAATTCTTCTTTTTTTATGGCTTGCTGTAAAACTCGTTCCAATTCATGGGTCGTTGTGTTAATGCCACCCTGTGTGGCAACAGCTATTTCAAGAGGCTCTGAAAGGGACGAATAGATAGTACGTAACTGTATGCCTTGATCTTCTAAGTAAGTTAGGGGAATGGGACTATATATTTTTTTACCTTTGTCATTTTCGTATTCTAATAGTTGGGTTGCTTTAGAAATTGATTCTTTTATATCAATTAAGGCGTTGCCTAATGCAGTAAGCTCCCTTTCATTACTTGATGAAATATTTGTTTTTTCTGTGAGTTTAGCTTTATAGCAGACTTCTTTTAATAAGGCAGGGCCAAAACCATTAAAAATACGGCGCACTGTTTCTGCCACTGTTCCTTGATTGAAGTTTTTTAATAAGTCCTTAATCTCTTCATTATTAAATTCAAATAAACTGCCACGTTCACTATTAGGTGGTAATTCATAAGGTAATTTAGGGGAAATAGACCGTTCGCGATTCATCAATGGTGTTACGTGAATTAAAGCTTCTAAAATGATGTTATCTTGTACAAAAATACAATTGGAATATTTACCCATTAACTCAATATATATGCGATTGGAAATTAAGGAACCGTCGAGTGCTAATTTATCAGCACTAATACGCAATATACGGTCTCCATTAAGTTGTTCAATAGCCGTAATACGTGAACCTTCTATATGTTTGCGTAAAAACATACAAAGGGCTGAAGGTTCCTTGGGTAAGTCAGTTATACCCTGACTTAAATAACAGGCGGGCATATTGCCAGCCGTAATTACTAAATCTTGATTGCCCTTACTTGTATTTATCTTTAGAACAATCGTAGTTTTATCTATTTGCAATAGCCGTTGAATTTGCCCAGTTACAAGATGTTGGGCTAACTCGTTAGTTAATACGGCTAAGGTTAAACCATCTAAATTCATAGTTCACTCCTTTAATATATTTAATATAATAAGTATATCACATTTATCACATATATAAGGGGTTAGATTCCTTTACCCTACGTAAGTAACATGATAAAATGAAAGAAAATGATATATAACATGAAGTGTAACTCAATAAGTTCATGAAAGCAGAATAGAAAGGATATCATATATCATGAATAGTATGACTGGCTTTGGTCGTGGAATTAGTACCGATGAAAGTTTACAGATTACCATTGAAATAAAAAGTGTAAACTCGAGATTTTTGGACCTTCATCTTAATATGCCAACGGCTTTATATTTCTTAGAAAATGCAATACGTCGTTATATTAAAGAGCATTTACAACGAGGTAAAGTGGAGGTTAATGTATCTTTAAAGAATACGAGTGATCAGGAGAAAGTGTTTACTGTTAATCATTCTTTAGCAAATCAGATCCGTGAGTTTTTAGTGGCCGAAGGCTTTTCACAGACAAAGGAACAAGCTTCGTTAAAAGATATGATGAGTATATCTAAGGATTGGTTACTTTTGGAAGATGTGCCTTTTGAAGAAGCTAAATTGGAGTCGGCTGTATTACTTGCATTGCAGACAGCAGTAACTGGTTTATGTGAAATGCGTGCGTTAGAAGGGGTTAATTTAGAACGTGAAATCGAGGGGCGCATTGCGACCTTAGAAACGGTATTACAAGAGGTAGCAGATAATAAAGATAGTGCAGTCAAAAAGTATGAAGAACGATTATTACAACGAATTTCGAACGTGTTAGAAAAAACGGATATAACGGTTAACATGGACCGTTTTTTGCAAGAAGTAGCCACTATGAGTGATAAAACAGATATTACAGAAGAAATTGTACGTTTTGGCTCTCATGTGGTACAATTAAGAAACACACTAAAAGAGAATCAACCGATTGGGCGTAAGTTAGATTTCTTATTACAAGAGATGAATCGAGAAGTAAATACAATGGGATCAAAAGGATCCGATTTAGCCATAACAGACCGTGTTGTAGTATTGAAATGTGAGTTAGAGAAAATTAGAGAGCAAATTCAAAATATAGAGTAGGTTGCAAGAGTAAGGAGTCACTAAGTATGAGTACAAAGCTTTTAAACATTGGATTTGGTAACATGGTTTCGGCAAATCGTCTAATTGCTATTATCAGTCCAGAGTCTGCGCCAATTAAGCGAATGATTCAAGATGCACGTGAAAAGAGCGTATTAGTTGATGCTACCTATGGTCGTAAAACGCGAGCTGTCTTAGTGATGGATAGTGGCCAAATTGTGTTGTCAGCAATTCAACCAGAAACAGTAGCACATCGTATTGTTCAAGCTACACCAGCTGAATCTACGGAAGCGTAGGTGCTATTATGACGGATAGAGGGATTTTGATTGTTTTATCTGGTCCTTCAGGGGCAGGTAAAGGAACTATTTGCGCAGCCTTGCGTCAGCAAATGCCAAATCTTGTATATTCTGTATCAATGACTACTCGAGCACCCCGAGTAGGTGAAGAAGAAGGCGTTAGTTATTTTTTTCGAGACAAAGAAGAGTTTAAACGTCTTATTGAAGAAGATGCATTCTTAGAATATGCACAGGTATATGATAATTATTATGGTACACCAAAACAGCATGTTATGGATTTATTAAGTGAAGGCAAAAGTGTCATATTAGAAATAGACATTCAAGGAGCAATGCAAGTTAAAGAGCGCTTTAGTGAAGCTGTATTTATTTATATTGTGCCACCATCATTAGATATTTTATCTAATCGCTTAAGAGATCGTGGAACGGATGCAGCGGAAGTTATTGATAAACGTTTATCTAAAGCTAGTTCTGAATTAGCGTTGGCACATCGTTATGATTATATTGTTGTGAATGATGTGTTGCCAGATGCTGTTGAAAAAGTAGCTTCTATTTTACGAGCTGAAGCTTGTAAAATTAAACGAAATAAAGAAAAAATACAATATATTTATAAACAATATGCAAAATAAGGAGTAATGCGTTATGATGGTAAAACCTTTATTAAAGGATTTGGAAAAACATGTAGACAGTAAATATACCTTAGTTACATTGGCAGCTAAACGAGCTCGTGAATTAACCGATGGTGATGAAGCAATGGTAACGGGGCTTGATACTGATAAGCCAGTGTCAGTAGCTCTTCATGAAATTGCTGAAGATAAGATTGGTTTTGCTCGTACTAAAGATGGTATTAAATAAACCTGTAAGAAACAGAGAATTATAATAGGTGTTGAGGATGAAAAATAAACACGTAATTGTAGGTGTATCTGGTGGTATCGCTGCTTATAAGGCAGTGGAAGTGGTTAGTCGGCTTCGAAAATTAGGGGCGGACGTTAAAGTCGTTATGACTGAAAATGCGACTAAATTTGTATCGCCCATGACATTTGGAGAAATTAGTGGGTATCCAGTAGCTGTTAAAATGTTTGAAGATGTGCATGATTGGAATGTAGAACATATTGCATTAGCTACTTGGGCCGATGCCTATATTGTAGCACCGGCTACTGCCAATGTGATTGGTAAATTAGCTTCTGGGATTGCTGATGATATGCTAACTACACAACTTATGGCAACAAAAGCGCCTATTTTCTTATGTCCAGCAATGAATACTAACATGTATGAAAATCCTGTTACACAACGGAATATGAATACCTTACGTGAATTAGGTATGCATATTTTAGAGGCTGATAGTGGCCATTTAGCTTGTGGTGTGACTGGTAAAGGTCGTTTGCCTGAACCAGCGCGAATTGTGGAATGGTTATCCTTCCATATGATGAAAACAGATTTACTAGCTAATAAAACAGTAATCGTAACAGCTGGTGGTACGCAAGAAGCCATTGATCCAGTTCGGTTTATTGGCAATCGTTCTAGTGGTAAGATGGGCTATGCGATTGCAGAGCAAGCAGCATTGGCGGGTGCTCGCACCATTTTAATTTCAGCGCCTACCAATTTACCAGTTCCTTTTGGGGTAGAATTAGTATCTGTTGAATCTGCTAGAGCTATGGAAGAAGCGGTTAATAGTCGTTATGAAGCGTGTGATGCTGTTATTATGGCCGCGGCTGTAGCTGATTTTAGAGTCGAAAATATGGCGGATACTAAAATTAAGAAGATGGATACATTAGAACTTAAATTAGTAAAAAATCCAGATATATTAAAAGGGTTAGGTGCGAATAAAACTCATCAAAAATTGATAGGTTTTGCGGCTGAAACACAAAATGTTATTGAGTATGGCAAATCGAAGGTGCTCAACAAAAATCTTGATATGTTAGTTGCTAATGATGTAAGTAAACAAAATGCAGGCTTTAATGTTGATACTAATGAAGTAACTTTAATTTATCCAGGTGGTCAAGTTCGGCCCTTACCACTTATGACAAAAATTGATGTAGCTAAGCGAATTATTTCAGCCTTGGCAGAATTGTGATTCTATTGTATAATGAATCAGTGATATGAACTATCACAATTAATTTAATAGTAACTTTTGTCTCATCAAGAGTAGTGGAGGGAAAGGCCCTGTGAAGCTACAGCAACCATTCATTTTGAAAAGGTGCTAAGTCCGACGGTAATATGCCGAAAGATGGGGTTTGATTCCTCATCGCTTGGCTGATGAGGAATTTTTTTATGGAGGTAATGGGTAAATGGCTGAAAAACATGTTTTTTTCACATCAGAATCCGTAACAGAAGGTCATCCTGATAAAATTGCTGACCAAATTTCGGATGCTGTGCTTGATGCAATCCTTGCACAAGATCCAACGGCTCATGTTGCTTGTGAAACATTGGTAACAACAGGTCAGGTTCATGTAGTGGGGGAAATTTCCACTAAATGTTATGTAGATATTAATCATATTGTCCGTGAGACGATTCGTGAAATTGGTTATACGCGTGCTAAATATGGTTTTGACTGCGACACTTGCGGTGTTAATGTAGCAATTGATGAACAGTCTGTCGATATTGCTATGGGTGTTGATGATGCGCTTGAAACACGCGAAGGTGGTAGCGATAAATTTGATAAAATTGGGGCTGGCGACCAAGGGATGATGTTTGGTTATGCAACAAATGAAACTGAAGAATTCATGCCTATGCCAATCGCATTAGCTCACCGTTTATCCCGCCAATTAACTAAAGTGCGTAAAGAAGGTGTATTACCTTATCTTCGTCCCGATGGTAAAACTCAGGTAACTGTTGAATATGTAGATGGCGTTCCTAAACGTATTGAAACCATCGTAATTTCTACACAACATGGTCCTGAAGTTTCTCGTGAACAAATTGAAGCTGATCTTAAAGAGTTAGTTATCAAACCTGTATTGCCAGAAGGTTTCGTTGATGAAAATACGAAATTCTTTATCAATCCAACAGGCCGTTTCGTAATTGGTGGCCCTCAAGGGGATGCTGGTTTAACTGGTCGTAAAATTATTGTAGATACTTATGGTGGCATGGCTCGTCATGGGGGCGGAGCTTTCTCCGGTAAAGATCCTACAAAAGTAGACCGCAGTGCAGCGTATGCCGCTCGTTACGTTGCTAAAAACATTGTAGCGGCTGGTCTTGCTGATAAATGTGAAATTCAGATTGCGTATGCCATTGGTGTAGCAAAACCTGTATCTATTATGGTAGAAACTTTTGGCACAGCTAAGGTGGCGGAAGAAAAAATTGCTGAACTTGTTAAGAAGCATTTTGACCTTCGTCCAGCAGGTATTATTGAAATGCTTGACTTGCTTCGTCCAATTTACCATCAGACAGCAGCCTATGGTCATTTTGGTCGTACAGATGTTGACCTTCCTTGGGAACATACTGATAAAGCGGATGTTCTTCGCAAAGAAGCTGGTTTATAATTAAAATATCGTCATACAAATACTTATTCGGCACTTTAGTGAACCTTGTCGTTTTGTTATTTGTATGACGATTTTTTTATGTCTTTACAGTCGGCCCTTTATTTAAAAATATCGAAAAAAATGGTATAATAAAAAATACTGCAAAGGAGGGATAGTATGCGTGTAGCGGAGGTTATTATCAATCGTCCAGCAAAGAAAATGAATAGTCCATTCAGCTATGCTGTACCACCACATTTAGGTGAGATTGCTCCTGGTACACGGGTGGCTGTCCCTTTGGGGCGAACAAAAGAGGAAGGGATTCTCATTGGCTATCGTGACTTAGCAGAAGCTCCTACCTATGAAATTAAGCCGATTCAAGCAGTGTTAGATAAAGACCCTTGGTTTACTTCTGAAATGTTAAGTACGGCCAAAAAATTAAGTAAATATTATTTATGTGCTTTATCAGAAGCGCTGAGTTTATTTACGATTGATAAAAAACAATTGAAAAGTTATGAACGCCCTAAAGAACAGTGGCTAGTAGTGCAACCGTGGTTTCAACCAGAACATATTCCTATGAAACGGAAACGGCAACGTGAATTGGGATTTTATTTACAAGAGTTAGGTACAGCTTCTGTTCATAGTTTACAAAAAGACGGTTTTACCTTGCCTGTTATTAAACAAGTCATGACTTATGAAGGTATTATAGTAGAGGAACGGTATACACAGACTAAGACGAAGTTCAATGCTTGTGTGGTAAAGGAACTACCACTTACTGAGGAGCAGCAACAGTGTTATGAACCAATCAAAAGGGCTGTAACAACTTGTACAGCGGATACGTTTTTATTACATGGTGTTACGGGGAGTGGTAAAACACAAATTTATATGAAGGCAGCTAGTGAGTGTCTTGCTAACGATCGCATTGCTATTGTGTTGGTCCCTGAAATCATGCTAACGAATCAAATTGTGACTCGATTTGTAGAGGCTTTTGGTGATGAAGTTGTTGTATTTCATAGTAAGTTAACGATTAGTGAACGTTATAATAATTGGGAACGATTACGCCGCAAAGATAGTCATATTATTATTGGCGCTCGATCAGCTATATTCGCGCCTACCGACGATATAGGGCTCATTATTGTGGACGAAGAACACGATACTTCGTATAAACAAGAAGACATGATCCGTTACCACGCACGCAAGGTTGCTAAATGGCGTTCTGAAGCGAATCATTGTCCTTTAATATTAGGCTCAGCTACACCGTCGATTGAGTCCTATTATTTAGCTATGCAGGGAATATATCGTTTATTAGAATTGAAACATCGAATTTTTCATCAACCGTTGCCTAAGGTACAGATTATTGATATGAAAGAAGAAATGATGTATGGCAATTACTCTGTCTTTTCAGGCGCTATGAGTCATTTAATTCGTCAGACTTTAGGTAATAAGGAACAGATGATTATCTTATTAAATCGTCGTGGTTATAGTACGTTTGTCATGTGTCGTGAATGTGGCGAGCCCATTAAATGTCCTCATTGTGATGTGGCGATGGTGTATCATCAAAGTGGTGAGGCACTGCGTTGTCATTATTGTGAATATCATGAACCAGTGCCAAGAGTATGTCCTCATTGCGGGAGTCAGAAGATTAAATTCTTTGGATCGGGCACGCAAAAAGTAGAAGAGGAACTACAGCGTAATTTCCCAAAGGCACGTATTGCTCGGCTCGATCAAGATGTGACAACTAAGAAGGGGCAGGGTGAACAAATTCTTGCTGATTTTGGTGCGGGACAGTATGATATTCTACTGGGTACCCAAATGGTAGCAAAAGGTCATGATTTTAAAGGTGTTACAGCCGTAGGTGTATTGACAGCAGATTCGGTACTAAATATTCCCTTATATAGTGCGTCAGAGCGAACATTTGACTTGTTGACGCAAGTGGCAGGACGAGCTGGACGCAGTAATGGAAAGGGGCAAGTAGTAATTCAAACCTATAACCCTTTACATTATGCTATAATAAAGAGTAAGGCTCATGATTATATTGGCTTTTATAAAGAAGAAATACAAGCGCGTGAAATGTTAGGATATCCACCGTTAGGTGCGATGATACATTTTCGAATTCAACATAAAGATAAAGCTAAGGCCATGGCTATAGCTGAGAAAATTGTAAACGCTTTAGAGGTGTTTCTTGTTCCTGGTGAACTTGATATTATGGGACCTTACGAAGAAGGTATCAAGAAAGTACGTGATTTGTATCGTGTGGCTATTATGGTACGAGGTAATGATTTGAAGTCAATTAAAGACTTTATATATAATTCGTGGATTTTTACACAAGAAGGATTACATATTGATGTAGATCCTGTTTGATAGGAGGATATATGGCAGTTTTAGATATTGTAAAAGCGGGACATCCCGTATTAAAGAAAGTGGCAGAGCCAGTTGACTTTGTGAATAAAAAATTACGCCAGTTATTAGATGATATGGCAGAGACTATGCGTGTGGCTGATGGTTGTGGCTTAGCCGCTCCACAGGTGAATGTGTCTCAACGTATTATTGTTGTTGACGATGGTACAGGTTTACAAGAATTTATCAATCCTGAAATTGTTAAGGCTGATGGTGAACAAGTCGGGGTCGAAGGTTGTCTTAGTGTACCTGGCTATTTTGGTGATGTAAAGCGTTATCAAGATATTGAAGTTCATTATATAGATCGACATAATAAAAAGAAAAAATTAAAGGCTGAAGGCTTTCTAGCCCGTATTATTCAACATGAGATTGATCATTTAAATGGTATTTTATTTATTGAAAAAGTAGAAACTGCTTATAAATTGAAAGATGAAAATGCAGTGGCTATGGCAGAAGCTGAAATTGTAAAAGAACCAGCACAGGCATAGGAGGCATTCATGGATTCATTACGCGTTGTTTTTATGGGAACACCGGACTTTGCAGTGCCTACCTTACAGGCACTCATTGAGGGGCCTCATGAAGTGGTAGGTGTTTTTTGTCAGCCCGATAAACAAAAAGGACGTGGTAAAAAAGTACAAATGCCACCTGTCAAGGAATGTGCGTTAGCGGCCGAATTGCCAGTCTATCAACCTATTACGTTACGCGATGAAGATTCGGAAACATTACTTCGTACATTAGCTCCGGATGTAGTTGTTGTCGTAGCGTATGGCAAAATTTTACCACCATGGTTAATTCGATTGCCCCAATATGGCTGTATTAATGTACATGCTTCTTTATTGCCTAAATATCGTGGAGCCGCGCCGATTCATTGGGCTATTTTAAATGGTGATACAGAAACCGGTGTTACTATTATGCAAATGAATGATGGCCTAGATACCGGTGATATGTTAGACATTATTCCTGTATCGATTAAAGCTGGTGAAACAACAGGAGAATTATTTGATCGCCTAGCACCGATAGGGGGACAGGTCATTAATGAAGTGCTTGCTAAAGCTATGGCAGGTACTTTGCAGCCTGTAGTTCAAGAAGATGAGCTGGCTACTTATGCGAATAAAATTACTAAGGAGATGGGCGCTATAGATTGGCACCGTAGTGCCTTTGAAATAGCCAATCAGATTCGTGGCCTTAGTCCAGCACCAGGTTGTTTTACTTTTTTTGATGAGGGAAAACGAATTAAAGTTTGGCAAGCAAGTGAAGTAACGATTGAAACTTTAGATTTGTCGTTAATTGAAACAGCCAAAACAGCTACTGTAGGGACTATTATAGGGGTAAAAGAGAAAAGTTTCCTTGTAGCGACTGGTAATGGTGTATTAGAAGTTTTTGAAGTACAGCCAGATAACAAGAAACGCATGAATGCTGGCGATTTTTGTCGTGGTCATCAAGTAAAGGCAGGACTAATTCTGAATGCGTAATCAACAACAAAGCTTAGGACAATATCCTTTGTATTTTAAATTAACTTTTGCAGTATTTGTTATTCTTACCTTATTATGGGGCGTATTAGGGTATCTACTATGGCCTGGCCTACATCGTTGGGGGGAAGGCGTAGCTATTACAGCAGAAGTTATGTTAGCAGTCTTTCCCTTGCTATGTTGGGTAATGTGGGGAAGCATGGCGTTGGCTTCAACCAATCATTTGCGAATACATCCGATTTGGCTTCGGATTAGCAATCGATGGCTTTATGCCTTTTTTCCATTAGTCTTACTAATCGGTAAAGTGGTGGGAATCACAAAAGATAAAGCAAGCCAAGCCCTCATTGATTTAATCAATCATTTAGTGGAACTTAATTTATATAAGGTACCAGCTGAACGAGTGTTATTATTAACACCGCATTGTTTACAACAGAGTGACTGTGTACATAAAGTGACAACTGATGTACATAATTGTAAACGTTGTGGCCGTTGTCAAGTAGGCACTTTGCTTGATATTGCTGACACCTATGGTTGTAAATTTGTTGTTGTTACAGGTGGTACGCTTGCTAGATTAATGATTAAAAACATTCGCCCTAAAGCCATTGTAGCGATTGCTTGTGAACGAGATTTGGTAAGTGGTATGAATGATGTATTTCCTATACCTGTTATTGGTGTATTAAATGAAAGACCTTGTGGGCCTTGTTGCAATACACGGGTAGATACAGATAGGATTAAGGAAGTCGTGGAGAAACTAATTAATGGATAAGGTACAAAAATCAGGGAGAATTCAACAAGGACAAGTTAATATTCGACGTTTGGCTGTACAGGCCTTATTAACCATTAATCGTGATGGTGCTTATGCCAATATTGTATTACAGCAGGTATTAGCTGAGCATCAATTAAGTGATGTGGATCGACGCTTTTTTACAGAGCTTGTATACGGTGTTGTTCGACGACGTAATTATTTGGATGCTATTATTGAAGCATTGGCTAAGCGACCATTACGTAAATTATCGTCTATTGTGGTAGAGATATTACGATTAGGTTTCTATCAATTGATTTATATGGACAAAGTACCAGATAGTGCAGCCGTTAATGAAAGTGTAAAATTAGCAAAGAAAATGGCCCGTGGTCTTGATGGCTTCGTCAATGGCGTATTACGTAATTTTTTGAGAAATCGAGAGGCATTTAGCATTGATGAGTTAGCTAAGAGTGACGTAGAACGACTCGCCTTTATTTATAATCAACCTATTTGGCTATTAGAACATTGGCTAGCTATTTATGGGGAAGAAAAAACAATTGGTTTATGTGTTTGGTTTAATGAACGACCTCGTTTAACAGCCCGCATCAATACTTTAAAAAATTCAATTTCTGATACAATGGTTGCTATTGAAAAAGAGGGCTGGCATGCTGTACCGACGGGTAAGGTACCAGAGGCTATCTACATTACTAAACATCGAGGCTCTTTAGAATCATCCCCATTAGTAAAAGAGGGTCTATTAACATTTTCAGATGAAGCGTCTATGGCAGTGGCCTATGTAGTGGATCCAAAAGAGGGCGAACGCGTTCTTGATTGTTGTGCCGCTCCCGGTGGTAAAACGATGCATATGGCAGCACGAATGAATAATAAAGGTCATATTGTAGCTGATGATATTCATGAACATAAATTAGGCCTTATGGAAATGAATGCTAAACGTTTAGGTGTTACTAATGTAGCATTTCAATTACAAGATGCGACACGTTTACCGAGTGAATGGGGCGGTTCCTTTGATAAGGTATTAGTTGATGCGCCTTGTTCTGGTCTTGGTATTTTACAGCGAAAACTCGATATGCGTTGGCATAAATCTGCTGAATCGTTGACTACGCTGCCTATTTTACAACTCCAAATCTTAGAACAAGCAGCTAAGGCAGTTAAACCTGGTGGCGTTTTAGTATATTCTACGTGTACGATAAATGAAGCTGAAAATGAAGATGTTGTTACTACATTTTTAGCTAGTCATCAAGAATTTTCCTTAGAGGATGCGGCTCCATTTTTGCCATTTGAAGTAACGGGACCTATGATTACCTTGTGGCCACAACGAGATGAAATGGATGGTTTTTTTATAGCTCGTCTTAGAAAACAAGGGTAATCTTATAAAATTGATTACGTAAGGATATAATTATGATAGAATTATTAGGTAAGAACCTCACTGAATTGCAAGCTATAATTGTGGAAGCAGGGTTTCCAAAATTTAGAGCTAAGCAAATTATGGATTATATATATAAGCGCTATATTTTTGATTTTCAAGCTATGCAACAGTTGCCAGGCAATATGCGAGATTGGTTAACAACTCATTGTGCGATTTCGATTCCTGAAATTGTAACGGAAAAGACGGCACCCGATGGATTAACCAAAAAACTGTTATTGAAATTATCTGATGGTAATCAAGTTGAAACAGTCTTGATGAAGCAACATTATGGCAATTCAGTTTGTGTTTCCTCGCAGGTTGGTTGTGCCATGGGGTGTGTATTCTGTGCTTCAACGACAGGTGGGTTGTATCGTAACCTGGACACTCACGAAATAGTGGCTCAAGTATTATTATTTGGATCACTCCTAAAAGAGCGTATTCACTCTATTGTTGTTATGGGGGCTGGCGAACCACTTCAAAATTATACGAACACAATTAATGCGCTTCGTTTGCTTCACGAAAAAGAAGCGTTTGATATAGGGTATCGTCGTATGACCTTATCAACTTGTGGGGTTGTTGAAAATATTTATTTATTAGCTGATGAAGGAATTCCTATTACATTAGCCCTTAGTTTACATGCACCGAATGATGCCATTCGACGTGAAATTATGCCGATTGGAGCTCACTATAATTTAGAGAATGTCTTAGCGGCAGTAAAGACGTATTATGAAAAGACAGATCGCCGAGTTACTTTTGAATATATTTTAATTGATGGTATTAATTCATCTATTGAAAATGCTCATGAACTAGGCACATTAGTAAAGGATTTCCCCAATTGTAATGTTAACTTAATTCCTGTGAATGGAAATGAACATATTCAGCTTTTTAAACCGTCTCGACGCCAAATGGAGGCCTTTAAAAATATTGTGGCCTCTTATGGTGTGGCTGTTACGGTGCGTAAGGAAATGGGCGATGCGATTCAAGCGGCCTGTGGTCAATTAAAAGTACAACATGCACAAAAACAGTCAGAATAATTGAGGCATGTGTGAAGGAGGACCTATGAAAAGTATAGGCATGAGTAAAATTGGTTTAGTGCGTCAACGCAACGAAGATCGATTTTATATTGGAGATTCCTTTTGCATAGTCACTGATGGTATGGGTGGCTATAAAGGAGGCGAAATTGCTAGTACTATGGTAGTCGACACCATTGCGGCGGATATGCAAAATTGGCAAACTGTATCGGTAGACGCATTGCGTCAAGCCGTAGCCAAAGCTAATACTGCCGTTTTTGAACGCGTTCAGGCGACTCCAGCATTAGAAGGTATGGGGACTACCGCCGTAGTTGCCTATGTGGAAGGAACAACCTTATATTGGGCCAACGTAGGCGATAGCCGACTCTATGTATTTCATGAGGGGCAACTGACACAAATTAGTACTGATCATTCTATGGTACAAGCCTTGTATGATGCGGGGGAATTAGCAGCTGATGATATGTTGCAACATCCACAGCGCAATGTATTAACTCGTGCGGTTGGTGTTGGGCCTGTTGTTGATATTGATGGTGGTGCTAAAGAATTAGCATCAGGCGATAGAATTTTGTTGTGTTCTGATGGACTCACTGGTTATATTGAAGAAGCGGTGATTGAAGAGGCTTTTCGCAAGGAAGCTAAGGATGATCGACTTGTGGAAGATTTGATGACCTTAGTCTATGATCATGGCGCTCGTGATAATGTAACAATAGTGATTGGCACCATTGACTAGGAGTGAGGTGAGAACATGAAAGAAACAGCAACAAAATTACAAGGTTTAATCCTTGATAATCGCTATAAAATTATTTCTAAAATTGGCGTTGGCGGTATGGCCGATGTGTTTAAAGGGGAAGATTTATTGCTAGGCCGGCCCGTGGCCATTAAAGTATTGCACCAAAATTTTGCTGGTGATGATGACTTTGTAGCTCGGTTTAAACGAGAGGCACAAGCAGCTGGTAAATTAAGTCATCCTAATATTGTCAGTATGTACGATGTAGGCTTTGATCAAGGCTATCATTACATCGTTATGGAATATATTGAAGGGGAAACCTTAAAAGAGTATATTACTCGACATGAACGGTTATCTATTGATAATGCTGTTAAATTTACCATTGCCATTGCAGAAGGACTAGAACATGCTCATGCTATGGGGATTGTACATTGTGATATAAAGCCTCATAATGTCTTAATTACCAAGCAAGGTCGTATTAAGGTAACTGACTTTGGTATTGCCCGTGCTATGAATGCAGGCACAACAATGATGTATACTAATTCTATTATGGGTTCGGCACATTATTTATCGCCAGAGCAGGCGAGCGGTAAACCTGTTAATGGAAGTACTGATATATATTCATTAGGGGCTGTTCTTTATGAAATGCTAACAGGGCGCGTTCCTTATGAAGGTGAAACGCCTATTAGTGTAGCTTTGAAACATGTGCGTGAAAAGTTAATTCCGCCGACCCGTTTTAATCCGAGTATTCCTACCTTATTGGAGTCGGCTGTCATTAAAGCCTTAGCAAAACGTCCAGAAGAACGTTTTAGTAATATTACTGATATGATTGCGGCTCTTCGCATGTCCCAAGGATTTGTAAATAGTAATAGCGGACGTCGGGTGCCTCATGATTTCGGAACTCAGGTTATGGTGCCAGTTACTGAATCACCTTATGGCGATGTAGACGATGAGGATACTTATTATGGTGGTGAACCGATTAAAGAGGGCTGGTTAGCTAAACTTTCACGTTTGCCACAAAAATATATTTTATTAGGTGCCTTTTTTGTATTCTTATTGGCTTTTGCCTGGGCTTTCTTGAGTTTTGGCAATTTCTGGAGCAATGCTACCGTTGATGTACCTAATGTAGTAGGTAAACAGGTATCAGTGGCTAAACATATTTTAGAAGATAACCATTTGCGCGTATCGACTAGTGAAGTTTCTAATCCTGATGTACCAGCAGGACAAGTTATTTCACAGAGCCCTGAAGCTGGCGAACAGGTGAAAGAGCAACGAACAGTTCATCTGGTAGTAAGTAAGGGTGTAGGTGATATTACAATGCCTGATTTAACAGGTATGACCTTAGATCAAGCTAAAAGCCGCTTGAAAGGTTTAGGTCTTGTAGTTGGTAAGATTACAACCGCTTCAGAAGAGGGGAAAGAAGATGGCGTTATTCTTATGCAATCACCTCCAGGTGACTCTAAAGTAACAAAAGGAACGACCGTAGATATTACAGTCAATCGCGTGAAGAGCCAGAAAGTGGAATTACCTAATTTAGTTGGTATGACCATTAAAGAGGCAAAAGAAGCCTTGAGTTCTTTAGGGTTATCGGTAGGCCCTATTGGTGGTAGTAGTGATGAGGCGGCGCTAGTTACAGCGCAAAGTCCAGAACCAGGAAGTTCTTTAGATGCTAATACAGCTGTTTCTTTAACTGGTGAGGTTAAGAAAGAAGTACCAGCTCCAACGGCCACAAATAACACAGTCACTAAGGGTACCGTTGATATTACGGTTCCTTCTGGTAAAGCTAATCAATCTGTACGCATTGTAGTGGCTGATGATGCAGGTTCACATACTGTCTTTGATGGCACTGCGCAGCCAGGCGAACGAATTGTTAAAGATGTTTCAGGAACAGGTAAGGTTCAAATTCAGGTATATTTAAATGGTGCCTTAGTACAGGATCAAACATTGTAGGAGGAATATGAATACAGGCATTGTCATTAAAAATATGAATGGGTATTTCTATGTTCAGGATGAAGTAGGCAACATGCATGAGTGTAAGGTGCGTGGTCGCTTGAAACAAGGTCGTTATTCTTTGTTAGTAGGTGATCGCGTAACCTTTGATCCGGCGGGAACAATTGAGAAAATACTACCTCGCCATAATGAATTAAAGCGTCCTCATGTGGCTAATTTAGATCAAGTCATATTAGTTGTTGCAGCTCACGAACCAGATATTAATGAGTTATTACTCAATAAATTAATTGTTATGATTGAGCATGCTGATATTCCCTTAGTGCTGTGTATTAATAAATGTGATTTACAAGATGACAATACGGCTGCTTTAGAAGCTCTATATCGTCAAATTGGTTATACTGTTATTTTAACCTCTACACGGACTGGTGAAGGTTTGGATGTTTTAAAAACACAATTACACCATAAAGTAAGTGCTTTTGCTGGACCATCGGGGGTAGGCAAAAGTAGTTTACTCAATGCCATTGAACCTACATTTGCTTTTCAAACTGGGGCAGTGAGTGATAAAATAAAAAGAGGTCGTCATACGACTCGGCATGCTTCATTGTACAGTTTAGATGGTGATTCCTTTATTATGGATACGCCTGGTTTCAGTGCTATTGATTTTAGTGATATTTCAGAAGAACGTTTAACTTCCTTATATCCTGAGTTTTTAGCTGTGGAAGAAAATTGCAAGTTTAATCCTTGTTACCATGAACATGAACCGATATGCGGAGTGAAAGAGGCCTTAGCGGCTGGTCAAATCAGTACGGGTCGCTATGAATCCTATTTAGTCATTCGCGAAGAAATTCGCAGTCAAAGGAAATGGTGAGACTATGGTAAAAATTGCACCTTCTATGTTATCCGCTGATTTTGCGCGCTTACAAGAAGAAATTAAAAACATTGAATTAAGTGGGGCTGATTTATTGCACATTGATATCATGGACGGGCATTTTGTACCCAATCTTACCTTTGGTGCTCCGGTGATAAAGTCATTGCGTAAACACACAGCTTTACCTTTTGATGTGCATTTGATGGTAACAAATCCAGCTGATTATGTAAAAGCCTTTGCTGATATTGGAACAGAATATTTTACATTTCATGCAGAAGCGACACCACATATGCATCGGTTAGTGCAAGAAATCAAATCATATGGTATGAAAGCAGGGGTATCATTGAATCCGTCAACACCTGTGGCTATGTTAGAAGATATAGCCGCTGATTTAGATATGATTTTAATTATGAGCGTTAATCCTGGCTTTGGTGGTCAATCATTTATTCCTCACGCTGTACGAAAAATCAAAAAGGCTAAGGCATTATTTGATTATTATGAAAATAGTAATGGCGTTGTTGAAGTAGATGGCGGTGTTAATCTTGAAACGGCGCCATTAGTTCGTGAAGCTGGGGCTGATATTCTCGTAGCTGGGTCGGCTGTATTTGGTGCACCTGATCGGGCTGAGATGATTCGCTCTTTGCGTGGTTAATACTAAAAGCTCCTGACCTTCAGGGGCTTTTATTTTAAATTAATTGTGACCGTATAGTAGTAACGGTAAGCAGGAAGTAAGGAATATTCATGAAAATTGGTACTGACATTATTGAAATTGAACGTATTGCTAAAGCTGTCACTAAATCTCATTTTGCAACGCGTGTGTATACCTCTCAAGAACTTGCCTATGCTACGAGTCGTGGTAAACAACGTGATGCTTCATTAGCGGGGATGTATGCGGCTAAAGAAGCCTTTGTAAAAGCATTAGGCACAGGGTTTCGAGATGGATCTTGGCAAGATTTAGAAGTGTGTCGTGATAAATTAGGGGCCCCTTATATGGTGTTACAGGGGGTATTTAAAGATTTGTATACGAGCCGTGGTTTCACTCAATTAGAAGTAACGATTAGCCACTGCCGAACATATGCCGTAGCAACAGTATTATTGCAATAGTATTATCACTGTCTTAATCTATAAAGGAAAGGAGTTTATATGCGTATTTTAACAAAAGAAGAAGCAAAATTTATTGATCAATGGGCCCCTACTAAAGGTCACTTACCGCTAGCTCTATTGATGGAAAATGCAGGCCGAGGTGTAGCAGAAGCTATTGTAACCGCTACTGAGGAAGAGAATCGGTCTTTAGATGTAGTAATTGTGGCTGGTAAAGGTAATAATGGGGCTGATGGTTTAGTTGCTGCTCGGCAACTAGAAGAATGGGGGCATGAAGTACGTGTTGTGATTCCTTGTGATGATAAAAGTGGCTCACCATTATTTCAACAACAATTAGCCGCCATTGAGGCCTTAGAAATTCCTGTATTAACTTTAGCTGATGGCGATGTTTTTGAAGCTGCAGATGTAATTGTAGATGGACTTTTAGGTACAGGATTACAAGGTGAATTACAAGGACCAATTTTAGAACTTTTAGATCGCATGGAAGCCCATGTAGATACATATCCTGATACCCTGTTAGTTGCGATTGATGTACCATCAGGTCTCAATGCAAATACTGGGGCTGTAGCTGAGGGCACATTGGGTATGGATTTAACGGTTACCTTTGGAGCCCCTAAACAAGGCATGTGTTTATATCCTGGTAAATCATATTGTGGTGAAATTATTGTAAAGGGGTTAGGCTTTGCTTGGGAGACAGCTTTATTGGATGAAAGTAATGAACATTTTCCTACAGAATTAATTACGGCTGAGTTAATTGATGCTTTATTACCAGAACGAGAACCGACTTATCATAAAGGGTCTAACGGTCACACACTTATTATTGGTGGATCTGATGGCATGATAGGCGCGCCTTTATTGGCAGCAGAAGCGGCTGTTTATGCAGGGGCTGGTAAAGTAACGACTGTAGTACCTTCCGATTGCTTACGTATGTTACAAACAAAAATTATGCCAGAAGTTATGACAGGTTCATTCGGAAATTTACTTCATCTACGTATGCATAGTTCAGAAAAACAAGCCGTTGCTATTGGACCTGGGTTAGGACGCAATGAAGAAACAACCACGTTAGTGAAGAACTTTATGACTACAACAGAAGTTCCTTTAGTTATTGATGCTGATGCTCTTTGGGCATTAGGTCATATGGATATTGTAGGCCACGAATTTAGCAAACGAGAACGACCGGTGATTATGACACCGCACCTTGGAGAATTCGCTCGTCTTACAGGCCTTACCATTGACTCTATTGAGGCAAATCGTATTGAAGTAGCTCGTCAATTTGCTATTAAGTATCAGGTTGTATTAGTTTTGAAAGGGGCTCCTACGGTAGTAGCATCACCAGATGGGTTGGTGGCCGTTAATAGCAGTGGTAATGAAGGTATGGGCACTGGTGGTATGGGGGATACCTTAACAGGGATTATAGCTAGTTTATTAGGGCAAGGCTTGGAAGAAGTCGAAGCCGCTATGGCCGGTGTGTTTCTTCATGGAGCAGCCGCTGATTTTTTATATGAAACGCGCCATGTAGGTTTTATGCCATCGGAAGTAGCCCGTCAAGTACCTTATATAATGACGGAAGTAGTAGGCAGTGAATAATTTAAGTTATCCTCTTTTTAGGTGACATGAAACTATTTTATAGTTTTAAAATTTAATATAAAGTGTTTAAGGTGATGTATGCAATATTATATTAAACGTTGGTTAACATATATTACGCTAGTTATAGTGTTAGTAGTAGGCTCTTTATCTTTAAGTGGTTGTAATTTAGAAGCTTCTATTCCTAATATGGGCGCAGCTAACCATACAACGGCGACACAAAGTAATGATTCCCTATCTGGCACACTTGACGTATATACGTTAGATATTGGTCAAGGGGATTCTCACTTAATTAAAGTGGGTGATGACTATACTTTAATTGATACAGGTGATGTGGATCATCGTGATCGATTAATCGCTTTATTAAAGCAATATAATGTCTCTTCTTTAAAGAATGTTATTATTACACATCCTCATGCGGATCATATGGGCGGTTTTTATGCATTGATAAAAGCGGGGATTCCTATTGGACATGTGTATGATAATGGTATGGAAGGATCTACTTCAGTATATAAGACCTATTTAAAGAATATTAATAAGAAACAGATTCCTCATAGTGCGCTATATAAAGGGGCAGTCGTGGATTTAGGTCATGGTGCTACGTTTACCGTTTATGCACCAGAGGAAGGAAAGTATCTCTTAGATAATAAAGGTAGGCCAGACCCTAATGACAATAGCATTGTAGGCAAATTAACATTTGGTAAATTTTCTATGCTGTTTACTGGTGATGCGTCTCGGGCTGAAGAGAATCGACTTATTAAAGAAGAAAATACAAAATTAGCAAGCCGTGTTCTTAAAGTTGGCCATCATGGGAGTGCTAGTTCTTCACAAAAAGATTTTATTCGTTCAGTACGCCCTGAATTAGCGGTAATTTCTGTAGGTTTACATAATGATTATGGTCATCCTACTTCGCAAGCACTTAAACGACTTGCTGAAGAAAAAGTATTAGTCTATCGTACTGATACACAAGGCACAATTCGTATTCACACAGATGGGAACACGTGGAGTGTAACTACGGAACGATAAATCTTGTCAAGTAAAAAGTAAAAGTCCTTTAATTAAAACATACGCTCCTATAGGGATTGGAAAGTCCTGTTATATAAAGACTTTCCTACTATGGGAGCGTATGTTTGCTTTGTGAACAGTCTATGAAAATATTGAGCTTTTCAAGATTCTAAGAAATCTTATGTTATAATAAACTAAACATGTCCATATGGTTTACTAAATTAAATTAGGAAAGTATACGGACTTGTTATAATCTGTGTTATGTAGATAAATTACTTTAAAATTAAATACGAGACTTCATTAGGTCATAGGTTAGTGATAGGAGTGAGATTGTTGCGAAAACTATGGTTAGCTCTGTTGTTTACAGTTATAGCATTTCCATTATGGGCTATGTCTGTACGTGCAGCAGATGTAACAGATGTTAATTGGGTGACACGAAATGATGCACCTATTCCTTTTGTACGAGTTGTATTAAGTTTAACAGCTCCTGTAGAAGCATCAGCTTCGATTGATAAAGCGGGGACTACAACAACAGTACAGTTAAAAAATGTAAAATTAAAAACAAAAGACACATCCATTAATATGGATCCTAAAATTGCATCTAAAGCACAGTTAAAACAAACTGGCAAACATGTAAATGTTGTTTTGAATACTCCAACATCTATAGATGTGGGCGATATTAAAGTATTTTCTTTGAAAAAAGATAAAGTTAATAATAAACCAGATCGTATGGTTATTGATATTCAACAAAAAGGAGTAGCTCCACGCAGTGTCTATTATGGTAGTACACCAAAAGTAACGACTCCTAAAACAACAACTACAAGCACAGTTAACACCAATAAAAAACCAAATAAAAAAAATACAACTACGACTCAGCCAGTAAAACCGCCAACTGTGGTAGCTACAGCGAGTCAGCCTAAAGCAGTTACCGTTGATTATAAAACAACAGGTGGCATTGCTGGTAAAGTCATTACTATTGACCCTGGTCATGGTGGTAGTGATCCCGGTGCTATTGGGCCTACTGGTTTAATGGAAAAAAATGTAACATTGCCAATTTCTATGAAATTGAAAAAAGCCTTGGAAGCTAAAGGGGCTAAAGTTAATATGACCCGTACGACTGATGTAGACGTATATGGGCCTAATGCATCTGGTCCAGATGAATTACAAGCTCGTGTAGATGTGGGCACGGCTAATGAATCAGATCTTTTCATTAGTGTTCATATTAATTCATTCAGCAATCCAAATGTAGGTGGGATTTCGACATATTACTATGATAAGACACAATATGATACGCGATTAGCTTCACGAATTCAGGCTAAAATAGCGGATGAATCCGGCTTTGGTGGTGATCGTGGTATTCAGCCTGGCAACTTATATGTCCTTCGTCGTTCCTTAATGCCAGCAGTACTTGTTGAATTAGGGTTTATTTCTAATCCAAGAGAAGAAGCCTTACTAAAAACAGATAAAGTGCAACAGGCATTTGCTGACGAAATTGCTGATGGTATTGAAAACTATTTTAGGGGGTAATAACTATGTTACGTAATGTAAAATTATTGTCTACTACCCTCTTAGCGGTGATGTTATTGGTAGTTACCGGTTGTAGTTCAGTTGCTACTGAATCATCAGAGGGGACAAAATCAGCTGTCACATCGACAAGTAGTTCACAAGATAAGAGTACAAATGAAGCTAATGATAAAATGGCTAAAATGGTGGTCTATGTACCACGTGATGATGGTAAAGGTGTACGACCTCAGACAATTACCGTAGATAGTGATAAAAAGACGTTAAAATATGCTATTTCGTTCCTCTTTGACGAAGATAGCCGTCAAAGTTATCCTGTCTTTCCAAAACAAGTGACCGTTAAAGAGGTAAGTATTAAAGACGGTATCGCTCGCATTAACTTGTCTAAAGAATTTTTAGAAGGCGGTCAAGTTGATGGCTTAAGTGCTCAACTTCGGTTAGCCTCGATTGTGAATACGGCGACTAGTTTTGATTCCGTAAAGAACGTGTTACTCTTAGTTGATGGGAAAACACTTGAGACTTATGGTGGCTATGATGTAAGTGAACCGATGAGCCGCATGGAACAGCAGATTGTTAAATAAAATACATTGTTTAAAAAGTCGCAGTTTAACTTGATAACGTAAAGGACATACCACTTGTTGGTGTGTCCTTTTACTATTTGCTCTATATAATGAGACACAATTTGAGATGGAAAGAACACTGAACCATTCGTTAAAGTATGCTATAATAATAACGATTCATAACTTGTATACTAATAATAGGAGAGGACTATGAAGGTTTCAGACACCGGTGAATTTGGTTTTATTGATGCTATTAAAACAAATACGCTCTTTGATGAGTCTACCGTAGTAAAAGGAATTGGTGATGATTGTGCCATATATCGGGCGGCCATTGGTTACGACCAATTAATAACCACGGATATGATGGTCGCAGGTATTCATTTTTCCTCTCAAACGACAACACCTTTTGATGTGGGGTATCGATTAGGGGCTGCCAATATTAGTGATATTGCGGCCATGGGCGGAATCCCGCGACAGGCTGTAGTAGCCGTTGCAATGCCTAAAGATACAGAGGTTAGTTATATAACATCTGTTTTTGACGGGCTAAAAGCTATATGCCGTACTTATGCAGTGAATCTTATAGGTGGAGATACAGTTACAACAACAGGGCCATTAACACTAACGGTAACGCTTATTGGTGAAGTTCCCGCTGGTCAGGCCCTTTTACGCAGTGGTGCCCAAGTAGGAGATATAGTGATAGTCACTCATCATATAGGTAGTAGTGCGGCTGGCTTAGCGTTGTTGTTGGCGGGCATAACCGATGAACAATTTGCCGTTTGTAAAAAAGCGCATCAACGGCCTGAACCACAAGTCATCTTAGGTCAATGGTTGCGACAACAAGGAGCGACTTCGTTAAATGATATTAGTGATGGTTTAAGTAGTGAACTTAATGAAATAGCTAAGGCTTCAAAGGTGAATATAGAAATTGATAGTACCGCTATCCCAATTCATAAATCTGCAGTACAAGTAGCTCAACAGTTAGGCGTTAATCCTTTGGAATGGGCTTTATATGGTGGTGAAGATTTTCAATTGGTAGGTACAATGCCAGCTGCGCTCCATTCTGTGATAGCTAAGGAAGAATCTATTCATTGTATTGGTCGCGTAGTATCTGGTGCTGGACAGGTTATATTAAGAACGGCAGACGGTGAAACATATCCTTTAGAGGCTAAAGGATATGATCATTTTAAATAAATAATCATAAAGGAGACATTACATTTATGATAGATAATAATACGATGACGCAATGCTTACATTGTTGTACAGCTACTGTCACAGATACAGAACAATTAGGATATCAATTAGGTAAGTTTTTAAAAACTTTTTCAAAACCACTTTGCATGGCTTTAGTGGGGGATTTGGGTACGGGTAAAACCCATTTTTCCCAAGGTGTAGCTCGTGGTTTTGGTGTTACTGATGAAGTAACAAGTCCTACATTTGCTCTTATGAATACATATGATACAGAAGCTGGTACATTGTACCATTTTGATGTGTACCGACTAGATGATGTATATGAACTAGAAAATATTGGTTTTAGTGAATTTACAGAAGATACATTAAGTTTAGTAGAATGGGCTGATAAATTTCCTGATGCACTGCCTTTGGAAGTGTTATGGATAACATTAACGGCACAAGCTGACGGAAGTCGCCTCAGTGTATGGCAAACTTCAGAGCTTACAGAAGCGGAGCTCTTACAAATAGGAGGACAGTATGTACTTAGGGATTGAAACGAGTAGCGCCGTATCAAGTATTGCCTTGATGAATGAAGCTAAATTGGTGGGAGAACTGACTGTGCAAGCAGGACTTACTCACTCAGAACAATTGGTGCCACATATTGAATTATTAATGGAACAAACGGGTGTTAATAAAACAGATATTCGAGGAATAGCTGTTAGCATAGGTCCTGGTTCTTTTACGGGACTACGCATCGGGCTAGGTACGGCTAAAGCCTTGGCGTATGCTTGGAAAGTACCTCTTCTAGGTGTCATGACAATGGATGTATTAGCTCATAATTTTTGGCAATTTGAAGGCTTACTAGCCGTTATGATTGATGCGCAAAAGAAGAATGTCTACGAAGGTGTATATCGCTGGCTTGATGGGCATATAGAATGTATTCAACCACCAACCGTAAAAGTACGAACTGAAGCCTTAACCAGATTAGGCGAACAAGAAGAAGCTGTTACCATAATAGGTGATGGCATTGTAAAAGTGGCTTCTTCAGTGAGTGAATATGGCTCTCAACTTCAAGTGGGGCCCGCTTCATTGCGGATTCCAAAAGCTAGTAGTTTATTACTAGCTGCGTTACCGCGATTTTTACGCAATGAGCCTGATGAAGCTTCGACAATAGCGCCTTATTATATTCGCCAGTCTGAAGCGGAAGTTGTTTGGGCTGCTAAACATCCAGAATTGGCTGCCAAAATGCAAGGCCAAGAGCCTACCGTCGTAGTCACTGAAGCAGCGTCTGATTTAAGCGACGAGGTGCCTCATGCTTAATTTACGAGTGGCAACCTTAGATGACAAGGATGCTATTTTTGAAATAGAAAAAGCTTGTTTTTCCATACCGTGGTCTTTAGATTCAATCACTACGGAACTATCAGAAACAGAACAACGATTATACTTAGTAGTTGAAGCCGAGGGCCAAATTATTGGTTATGCTGGTGCCTGGCTCGTATTAGATGAGGGACAAATTACTAATATTGCTATTCATCCAGACTTTCGTCGTGAAGGATATGGTGTTATGCTGACCCGTAAATTAATTCGAGAATTATTTAAGCGGGGGATGAATGAAATATTTTTAGAAGTACGCATTTCTAATGTAGCAGCCCTTACTATGTATCGCCGTTTAGGATTAACCGTAAAAGGATTACGGAAAAATTATTATACAGCGCCCGTAGAGGATGCGTATATTATGTCAATTATTAGAGAGGAGGCCCTGGTGTGAAAGATATTTATACACTAGCCATTGAAAGTAGCTGTGATGAAACATCGGCGGCCGTATTAGTCAATGGTCGCCAAGTATTATCTAATGTTATTTCGAGTCAAGTACCAATTCATCAAAAATTTGGTGGTGTTGTTCCAGAAATTGCATCACGTCATCATATTGAACAAGTGATTCCTGTAGTTGATCAAGCCTTACTCGATGCTAAGGTGAATCTAACTGATATTGATCATATTGGCGTAACTTATGGACCAGGTTTAGTCGGTTCTTTATTAGTTGGTGTGGCAGCAGCTAAAGGGCTGTCTTTTGCTACGGGAATCCCATTAATCGGTGTCCATCACATGGAAGGTCATATTTTCGCTAATTTTTTAGCGCATCCTGAATTAGAACCGCCTTTCTTGAGTCTTGTTGTTTCAGGTGGTCATACAATGCTTGTGGTTGTTAAAGATTATGAAACTTATGAAGTCCTTGGACAGACGCGCGATGACGCAGCTGGAGAGGCTTTTGATAAAATAGCGCGTGTTATGGGGTATCCATATCCAGGGGGCCCACAAATTGAAAAAGTAGGTGCTACGGGTAATCCAAAGGCCATTGATTTTCCAAAAGCATTACAAGAAAAAGGCAATTTTGAATTTAGCTTTAGTGGCTTAAAATCAGCCGTGCTTAATTATTTAAATAGTGCTAAACAAAAAGGGACACCGATTAATGAAGCTGATGTGGCGGCCTCTTTTCAACAAGCAATTATTGATGTACTGGTGCATAAAACTTGTGAGGCGGCTCATGAAACGGGCCAAACAAAAATTACATTAGCTGGTGGAGTATCTGCGAATAAGCATCTTCAAGAGGCGCTCGCTGCTATGTGTGAACAAGAAGGCTTTACTTTTTATCGACCTAGCTCTATCTTGGCCACTGATAATGCCGCTATGATTGGCTGTCGTGCATATTATATGTCTAAAGCAAACAAATTTACTGATTTACATTTAAATGCAAAACCGTCTATTCCATTAGGTCAATCATAAGGTGGCGACTGTATGTTTAGGGACCATTTACAGCAATATACTGAGTTATCTGAGTCACAGCAACGTTTATTGCTTCAAGTAGCTCAATTACTTCCTTTTGGTGCTTCATTGCCACAACAGGATGTGTGTATTTTCACAGCTACCTGTGACAATCAAATTTTGGTCTTTGGGGCTATTAAAGACTGGCCTGAACAACATATAGATACACAGAGTATCTTATTGAACCGTTATGAAGTCAGTCTTTGGCAAGAACTTTTACAGTCAGGACAAGCTGTTAAAGGATTTATGGAACTTCAATATGGGCACTTGGCTAGATTATTAGCATTTCCAATTATAGACAATGGGGGTAAATGTATTGGTGGCTTAGCTATTATTCATAATGGCTTAGAACCCAATACAGATGCCTTGTTATTAGAAGCTTCTGATGTGCTAGCTGAAACAACGTATATGGCTATGATTGTCCCTCAGCAGAACCAAAATGAACTGTATAAACCCTTGTCATATCAAGATGGTATTATTATCTTTGATGAAGCTGGCAGTATTTTATATGCAAATGAAGCGGCTGCCCATTTAGTTGACTTACTCGGCTTTGATCGTCGGTTATTAGGAACTTCTATTTATGGTGGTTCTTTAAAAATGAGCTGGGTCAAACAAGCCATTCGTGAACATCGAGGGGCTATTGCAGAAGAAATCTACGGTGATATTATTGTTGAACAAACGATTTTACCGGTAACGGGAGGCAGTCGCGCTAAACGAAGCTTTCTATTTTTAAAAGATAAAACAGCCTTGCGTCGTAAAGAGCAAGAATTATTAGTGAAAAACTCTGTTATTAAAGAGATTCATCACCGTGTTAAAAATAATTTACAAACAGTAGCTGGTTTATTGCGCATGGAAGCTCGCCGTTCTGATTCTGAAGCGGTAAAAAAAGCATTACAAGAAGGGGTTAGCCGTATTGAGAGTATGGCTTTAGTTCACGAAGTCATTTCTCATTATGAAGAAGATTATATAGAGTTACGCACTATTGCTGAAGAATTAATTCGACTTTTGAAACGAGCTTTATTACATATTGATGATGTTGTTGTCTGCGAATACGTAGGGGACTCCATTTTATTGTCATCACAGCGGGCAGGTTATGTGTCTCTGATTTTAAATGAATTGATTTCTAATAGTTTTGAACATGGTTTTGGTAAAGGTGGTCATATTACAGGGGCCGTACCAAATACTAAGTCATGTCATTGGAATGATGAGCAGGTACCGACTCTTTGTATAACAGCAAAACTTTCAGCTGGTCAAATTACTCTGACAGTGGCTGATAATGGCTATGGTTTGCCTGAGAATTTTGATTGTAATACTTCAAAACGTTTGGGATTACAAATTATAAAGAATTTAGTAACGAATGAATTAGGTGGCACGTTTCAAATTAAAAATGGTGAAACAGGCGGAACTGTAGTAACAATCCAATTTGCCGAAGGTAGCGAATAAAGACAGGGCATGGTAAATAGAAAAGAGAATAAAGAGTTTGAGGAGATGGCAATGAAAGTTTTAATTGTAGATGATGAATCCTTAATTCGTATGGATTTACGAGATCAATTGGAAGCTGCTGATTATGAGGTTATTGGGGAAGGGCGAAATGGTGTAGAAGCCCTTAAGTTAGCTAAAAAATTAAAACCAGATGTAATTTTGATGGATGTCAAAATGCCCGAGTTAGATGGCATTGAAGCGGCCAGACAAATACGACACAATCAGTGGGGCCCCGTTGTGTTATTAACCGCATATAGTCAACAAGATTTAGTAAAAAAAGCGGGGCAGTCAGGGGTTTATGGCTATTTAATTAAACCTGTTAGAGAAGATCAATTGGTACCGACATTAGAAATGGCCTATCACCGTTATGCAGAAGAGTTAGCACTAAAATTCAATATTGAAAACTTAGAAAATACGCTGGAAGAACGTAAATTGATTGCAAAAGCGACTGGAATTTTACAAAGTTTGTATCAGATAACGGAAGATGAAGCTTACAAGCGATTACGTTCTTTTAGCATGGATAAACACATTACGCTTGTTGAAACTTGTCATAAAATTATTAGTGCTAGTAAAAAACGCAGTGTATAAACATTGCGTTTTTTTATAAATAAAAAGTCAAAAAATCAAAAATAATACTTGCAATTATTTTCAATTCGGATATAATAATACTTGTAGTTAGCACTCAAGGTTAGTGAGTGCTAACAAAATAAAAATTTACAATCCATTAGTACAAAGGAGAGATTGACAATGATGAAACCTTTAGGCGACCGTGTTATAATTCGTGTCCTTGAAAAAGAAGAAAAAACAAAAAGTGGCATCTTTTTACCAGATACAGCAAAAGAAAAACCTTCCGAAGGTGAAGTAGTTGCCGTAGGTGCTGGTAAGGTATATGACAATGGTCAACGTGTTGCTCCTGAAGTAGCAGTTGGTGATAAAGTAATGTTCTCCAAATATGCCGGTACAGAAGTTAAAATTGATGGTGTAGACCATCTTGTAATTAGCGAACGTGATATTTTAGCTATTTTATAATTCACAATAGCACTAAATATCTAAGATATATTCACTAATTTATATATTGAGGTTATTTAGATAACCTTAGGAGGTAATAGATTATGGCAAAAGAAATTCTTTTCAATGAAGACGCTCGTCGTGCATTAGGCCGTGGCGTAGATGCATTAGCAAATGCAGTAAAAGTTACATTAGGACCAAAAGGTCGTAACGTAGTATTAGACAAAAAATTCGGTGCACCTACTATCACTAATGATGGTGTTACCATTGCTCGTGACATCGAACTTTCTGATCCATTTGAAAATATGGGTGCACAACTTGTTAAAGAAGTAGCCACTAAAACAAACGATGTAGCTGGCGATGGTACTACAACAGCTACTGTATTAGCTCAAGCTATGATTCAAGAAGGTATGCGCAATGTAGCAGCTGGTGCTAACCCAATGATTTTGAAAAAAGGTATTGAATTAGCTGTTAAAACTTTAGTAGAAGAAATTAAGAAAAAATCTATTAAAGTCAATGGTAAAGCTGATATTGCTCAAGTAGCTTCTGTATCTGCTGGTGACACTGAAATTGGTGGTCTTATTGCTGAAGCTATGGAAAAAGTAGGTAATGATGGCGTAATTACGGTAGAAGAATCTAAAGGTTTACAGACTGACCTTTCTGTTGTAGAAGGTATGCAATTTGACCGTGGTTACATTTCCCCTTACATGGTAACGGATCCAGACAAAATGGAAGCTGTTATGAACGAACCATACATTTTGATTACCGACCGTAAAATCAGTGCTATTGCTGATATGTTACCAACACTTGAAAAAGTAGTAAAACAAGGTAAAGAATTGTTGATTATTGCGGAAGACCTTGATGGTGAAGCATTGGCTACTTTGGTAGTAAACAAATTGCGTGGTACCTTCAAAGCCGTAGCTGTTAAAGCTCCTGGTTTTGGTGACCGTCGTAAAGCTATGCTTGAAGATATTGCGATTTTAACTGGCGGTACTGTTATCACTGAAGATATGGGCCGCAAATTGGATAGTGTAGAACTCGAAGATCTTGGTACAGCTCGTCAAGTACGTGTAACTAAAGATGAAACAGTTATCATCGATGGCGCTGGCGACAACGATGCTATTAAACAACGTGTTGGCCAGATTAAAGGTCAAATTGATGAAACTACTTCTGAATTTGATAAAGAAAAACTACAAGAACGTTTAGCTAAATTGTCTGGTGGTGTAGCTGTTATTGAAGTTGGTGCTGCTACCGAAGTTGAATTAAAAGACAAAAAACTTCGTATTGAAGATGCATTAAATGCAACTCGTGCCGCTGTTGAAGAAGGTATCGTAGCTGGTGGTGGTACTACTTTAATCGATATCTTGCCTGCTCTTGAAACTTTGAAAGAAGAAGGGGATGTACAGACTGGTATTAACCTTGTTAAACGTGCTGTAGAAGAACCACTTCGTCAAATCGCTTATAATGCTGGTTTAGAAGGTTCTGTTGTTGTAGAACGCGTTAAAAATACAGAATCTGGCGTAGGTTTCAATGCTCTAACTGAAGAATATGTAGACATGGTTAAAGCTGGTATTGTTGACCCTGCTAAAGTAACTCGTTCTGCTCTTCAAAATGCAGCGTCTATCGCTTCTTTAGTATTAACTACTGAAAGTATTGTTGCTGATAAAGTAGAAGAAAATGCACCAGCAGCACCTGCTATGCCTCCAATGGGTGGCATGGGCGGTATGATGTAATTTAATATTTACATAACTCGCTAAGTCTTATGACTAATTAGTTAGTAATTGGTTCATATATAACCTAAAAATGCTCGTATCCGTTGTGATGCGAGCATTTTTATTTTTCTATAGAATTGACGAACGGTGATTAAATTAAGTATAATCAAACATATACTTAAATTTGAAATTATATATTTATACAAGGGCTGACAATTATTACTAATTGCAAGGTCATTGAGTGAGGAGAAAGATTGATGAATGAGAAAAAACTACCGATTACGGCGGCCCGTTTAGAAGAAATTATTGCTGAATATCCGACGCCATTTCATTTATATGATGCGCAAGGTATTGTTACTAATATTCGTAAATTTATTAAAGCCTTTAGCTGGGCTAAGAATTTCAAAGAATATTTTGCTGTCAAAGCAACACCTAATCCTTACATTATGCGTTTATTGCAACGTGAAGGGGTAGGTGCTGATTGTTCATCATTAGCAGAGTTAGTATTGTGTGAAAAAGTTGGTATTACAGGGGATAATATTATTTTTTCATCCAATGATACACCTTATGAAGAATATGCTAAAGCGATGGAACTAGGCGCCATTATTAATCTTGATGATATTACACATGTGGCCTACTTAGAAGCTCATGGTACATTACCTAATCGGCTAGCCTTTCGTTATAATCCAGGCTCTTTAAAACATGGCGGTAATACTATTATCGGTTTGCCCGAAGAAGCTAAGTATGGTATGACAGGGGATCAGATCATAGAGGCTATTAATTATTGTAAAACTCGAGGTGTGGAACGTTTTGGCTTACACACGATGGTGGTATCTAATGAATTAGATATTCAAGGATTAATTGGCACTGCTGAATTAATGTTTAATTTAGCTTTACGAGTGAAAGAGGCAACAGGTATTGAAGTTGATTTTATTGATTTTGGTGGTGGCATTGGCGTTCCATATCGTCCTGAAGAATCAGCCGTTGACTTTGAAGCCTTAAGTGCTGGTATTAAAGCCGCTTATGAACGTTTAATAGAAGGTAATGGCCATAGTTCTATTTCTTTGGCGTTTGAATGTGGCCGTATGGTAACGGGGCCTTATGGGTATTTAATAGCAACTGCTATTCATCGTAAAGATATTTACAAACACTATATTGGTTTAGATGCTTGTATGGCCAACTTAATGCGACCTGCGCTCTATGGCTCTTATCATCATATTACTGTTGTGGGTAAAGAAACAGCTCCATTAGACCATGTATATGATGTAACCGGTTCACTTTGTGAAAATAATGATAAATTTGCTATTGATCGTCAATTACCTAAGATTGATATAGGTGATCGCATAGTAATTCATGATACCGGGGCCCATGGGCATTCTATGGGCTTTAATTATAACGGTAAATTGCGTTCGGCTGAATTATTGCTAAATGAAGATGGTTCTATTACACAAATTCGTCGTGCTGAAACCTTAGATGATTTATTTGCAACATTGGATTTTAGCGATTTATAAGGAAAAACCTATTAATATAGTCGATAATGTGGTATACTTAAAAAGTAATCCTATAATTTACTATTGTATAGAAGATAGTAAGAAGTCAATAAATACCATATTTTTTGATAATTTTCAAAAAATTCGATGATATAAACAAATTCATAGTAAAATAGTAGAAATTAACTTGCACTGGATACAGTTAGATTGTATAATGTTTATTAGGAATAGATGTTGTAAGATTGGCTGTTTACCGAAGTGGTAGAATATTTTTGCTGTTATAAGCGGTGTTTCACTTTGGTGGGATACCGCTTTTCTTATAAAATCTAACAAATACACTATATATGACTTAAAGACATAATTAATTATAAAAGGAGTGACTGTACTGTGTCAGAATTACTTCGCGTAGAGAATCTACACGTGTCCGTTGAGGGCAAAGAAATCTTAAAAGGTATTGATTTAACGATTAATAAAGGTGAAATCCATGTAGTTATGGGGACTAATGGGGCTGGTAAATCCACATTAGCTAATGCTATTATGGGGAATCCTGTATATGAAGTGACAGAGGGCTCTATCACATTTGATGGAGAAGACATTACGGAAGAAGCTGTTAATGACCGTGCTAAAGCAGGGATTTTCATGTCCTTCCAAAACCCAATTGCCATTCCTGGCATTACAGTAGAAAACTTCATTCGTACCTCTAAAGCAACTGTAACTGGCGAAAATGTTCGCGCCTTAGCTTTTAAAAAAGAATTAAAAGAAAAGATGGATGAATTATCTTTTGATGCATCCTATGCACAACGCTATGTAAACGAAGGTTTCAGCGGTGGGGAACGTAAGAAAAATGAAATTCTTCAAATGTCTATTTTAAATCCTAAATTGGCTATGCTTGATGAAACAGACTCTGGTCTTGACGTTGATGCTGTACGTATCGTATCTGATGGTGTAGATCGTTTCCATACTAAAGATAATGCAGTACTTATTATTACACATCACAATTCTATTTTACAAAAATTAAAACCTGATTTTGTTCACGTTTTAATCAATGGCAAAATTGTAAAAACTGGGGACGCATCCTTAGTAGCAGATATTGAAAGTAAAGGCTACGATGCTTATAAGGCGTTAGTTTAGGAGGCACTCATGGAAACTAGAAAGAAAACCTATGTGGAGGATATGGACCGTGGCGTCTATGATATAAAGAATGACTTTGAATATTCTTTTAAATCTGATGCAGGCCTTACGGAAGATATTATCCGCGAAATTTGGTCTAATAAAAATGAACCGGAATGGATGCTGGACTTCCGTTTAAAATCGTTAAAAATTTACAATGAATTAGATATTCCAACTTGGATTCCTGATATTAGTGGCCTTGATATGGGCAATATCGTTACCTATGTTAAACCAAAAGTTGACATGAAGGGTGACTGGAATGAAGTACCAGAGGATATTAAGAGTACTTTTGATCGCTTAGGGATTCCTGAAGCTGAAAAAACATCCTTAGCTGGTGTAGGGGCACAATATGACTCTGAAGTTGTGTATCACAGTATTCAAGAAGATTTAGTAAAACAAGGGGTTGTATATACCGATATTGAAACAGCTCTTCATGAATATGAAGATATTGTTCGTCAGTATTTTATGACCTTAGTACCGCCAACAGATCATAAATTTGCTGCTTTACATGGTGCTGTTTGGTCTGGTGGTTCCTTCGTATATGTGCCAAAAGGAGTGCAAGTTGACATTCCGTTACAGTCCTATTTCCGCTTAAATGCGCCAGGGGCTGGTCAGTTTGAACACACCTTGATTATTATTGAAGAAGGCGCTAAAGCTCACTTTATTGAAGGTTGTTCAGCGCCAAAATATAATGTGGCAAACCTTCATGCTGGTTGTGTTGAATTATTTGTTAAAGATAATGCGACACTTCGTTATTCTACGATTGAAAACTGGTCGAAGAATATGTACAACTTAAATACTAAACGTTGTACAGTCGGCAAAAACGGCACGATTGAATGGGTAAGTGGTTCCTTTGGCTCCAAAGTATCTTGCTTATATCCAATGAGTATTTTAGCTGGTGAAGGCGCACATTGTGAATTTACCGGTGTTACATTTGCTGGTGAAGGTCAGTTCTTAGATACGGGGGCTAAAGTAGTCCATGTAGCACCACATACAACATCTAATATTAATTCTAAATCTATTTCTAAGAGTGGTGGCGCTGCTATTTATCGTGGTGTTTTAAATATCGGTAAAAAAGCAGAACATGCAAAAGCTACAGTATCTTGTGAATCTTTGATGTTAGATGAAATTTCTCAATCAGATACGATTCCTTCCATTTCTATTGAAAACGACAACGTAGATTTAGGTCATGAAGCTAAAATCGGTCGTATTTCAGATGAAGCTATTTTCTACTTAATGACTCGTGGTATTAGTGAAGAAGAAGCACGTGCCATGTTAGTCCGCGGCTTCGTAGAACCAATTTCTAAAGAATTACCATTGGAATATGCTGTTGAAATGAATAACTTGATTTCCTTAGAGCTTGAAGGCTCTATCGGTTAGGAGGTACTGATGAGTAACGTATTATTTAATGAACTCCCTAGACCTACTTTCCGGTGGTTAAAGGTAAATCATACGGAAGGTGTAGTGGCTACTGGCAATACACCAGCAGTGGTAACAGTAGAAGCTAATGATGGGGTAGTTACAGAGTTAACGAATAAAGCTTTATTAAAAGCAGATTTTGAAGGTGCTGAAACAACGTCACTAGCCCTTGTTACTAATGAGTATACAAAAGGGTTGGCAATTAATGTTCCAGCTGGTGCTACTGAAAAAGTAGTTATTACTATTAATGCTGAAGGAGCTAGTGTAGGTGATAAAACTCGTCTAGCTATCGATGTAGCAAAAGATGCTTCTTTAGACGTATTATATGTAGTTAAAGGAGAGGCTACCGAAGGGGGCTTAAATTTATTAACTGAAGTTAATGCAGAAGAGAATGCTAATGTAGTTTTCAAAAAAGTCCAGCTATTAAGTGACGGTGTGCAACAAATTGAGCATCGTTACACGAAATTAGCGGCTAATAGTCATGTAGAATTTCTAAATGTTGAGCTAGGTGGCGGTGAAAACTTCTTACATTACACGCAAGATTTAGTCGGTAAAGAAGCGCATATTGAACATGATTTAGCGTACTTAGGTGATAATGAACAACGCTTCGATATTTCTATGCTTATGTCTCATGTGGCTCCAAAGTCGGTTAGTGATATTCATGTATTAGGGGCTTTAGCTGATAATTCTAAAAAATCTTTCCGTGGTACTTTAGACTTTATCCGTGGCAGTATAGCTGCTGAAGGGGCCGAAGAAGATACTTGTGTATTGCTTGATCCTACTGTAAAATCTGTATCGTTACCATTATTATTGTGTAAAGAAGATAATGTAGTAGGGAATCATGCAGCCAGTGCTGGTCAATTAGATAAAACAAAATTGTTCTATTTAATGAGCCGTGGTTTTAGTGAAGATGAAGCAAAACACATTATTGTAGAATCTATGTTACGCCCAGTGATTGATCGACTTGACAATGCTGAGTTAGAAGACATTGTATTAGCCACTGTACGTGCAAAAATTTAATTTGTACATACGATGAGATTGAATAGAGAAGGTGTATTATGAAGTCAGTTGCAGAAGCATATAAAGATTTTCCCATATTACAAAGAGAGCATAAAGGTCACCGCTTAGTATATTTAGATAGTGGGGCTACTACACAAATTCCAAATGATGTGATTAATGCGCTTGAAACCCATCTAAAACAGCATAATGGTAACCCTCATCGAGGCGCTCATATATTGGCTGTAGAAGCTTCTGAAGCCTATGAGACAGCTCGTGATGCTGTACAGCGTTTTATTAATGCTAAAACACGTGAAGAAATTGTGTTAACTCGTAATACGACGGAAAGTTTAAATTTAATTGCCTTTAGCTACGGCTTACATAACCTAAAAAAAGGCGATAAAATTGTCATTACTATTGCCGAACATCATGCCAATTTAGTCACTTGGCAACGTGTTGCTCAAACTACGGGTGCTACATTAGAATATATGTATTTAGATGAGTCAGGTCATTTAAAAGATGGCGAAATGGATAAAATTGATAGTCAGACTAAAATTGTATCCTTTGCTCATGTAAGTAATGTATTAGGCATGGAGTTTCCCGTAGAAGAGTTAATTAAACGAGCTCATGCTGTAGGAGCGATTGCTATTTTAGATGGTGCGCAATCAGCACCACATAAAAAAATTGATGTACAAGCGCTAGATTGCGATTTCTTTGTATTCTCCGGTCATAAAATGTGTGCCTCTCAAGGTATTGGTGTTATGTATGGTAAACGCCATCTATTAGAAGATATGCCACCATTCTTATTAGGCGGTGACATGATTGAATATGTACAGGAACAAAGCACTACCTACAATGAAGTCCCTTATAAATTTGAAGCTGGTACACCAAATGCTCATGGAGCTGTTACACTTAAAGCGGCTATCGAATACTTAGAACAATATGGTATGGATGCTATTAATGCTTATGAAAAAGAATTAGTATCTTATGTATTGCCAAAATTGTTGGCTATTCCTCATGTTCACGTATTAGGTTCTGAAGATTCAAGTGAAAAACATGGCGTAATTGCTTTTATGATTGACGATGTTCATCCTCATGACGTAGCTACTATTTTAGATAGTTATGGCGTTTGTATTCGTTCGGGACATCACTGTGCGCAACCATTAGGGGCATATTACAATGTGCCAGCATCGAGTCGTTTAAGCATGTATATTTACACTCGTAAAGAAGATTTAGATATTTTCTTAGAGGCAGTAAAGCAAGTCCGCCCAACTATGGGATTTAAAGACTAAATACACCATATCCCTAAGTATTAACTAAGGGGAAATAGCTAGTAAAAAGGAGTTCTTACTTATGGAAATGGATCAGTTATATACTGAGTTAATTTTAGAACATAATCAAGATAAACGAAATAAACGCTTATTAGATGTGTTTACAGTTTCTGAACATGGTCATAATCCAAGTTGTGGCGATGATTTAACGTTACAATTAGATGTAGAGAATGGGGTAGTAAAAGATGCTGCTTATACAGGTTCTGGTTGTGCCATTAGTCAAGCATCGGCCTCTATGATGATAGATATTGTAAAAGGTAAATCTGTAGAAGAAGCGTTTCGTTTAGTTGATATCTTCTTAGGTATGATAAAAAAAGAAGTGACTGATGAAGCTGAATTAGAAGAGTTAGAAGATGCGATTGCACTCCAGAACATTTCTAATATGCCAGCTCGTGTAAAATGTGCCGTATTAGCATGGCATACATTGAAAGAAGCACTCAAAAAAGAAAATGCTTAATACCTAGTTGATTTAAATTGAATCATGTATAATAAAAGGAGTTAACCAATAACAACCAAGTTGCTATGAGTTAACTCCTTTTTTACAAAGCCTATAGAGAATGAATTAATCTTCTTTTTTGGCACCAGGCTTTGGTAATTTGCCCATATCTTGTAGTAGTTTTACTATGCGGACACCACAATTCTTGCCACCGCAAGATCCTGTGCCAGCGCCTGTACGTTCTCGAATTTTAGGAATTGTATCACAACCATCATTGATAGCTTCCTTAATCGTTTTGCGAGAAATGCTACGACAAGTGCAGACTTTAGTATATTTATCTAAGATACTGTCTGGTACTTTTTGTTCTTCGAAATCCATACTATTACCTCCCTATACTACTTAGTATAGCTATTAATATAATATATTGTACCATAGATTTATCATTCTATGTATAGTTAAGAAAGGATTAACTTATGATTTGTGTTTTATTTGATTTAGATGGCACGTTAACTGACTCTGCAGAAGGTATTAAAAAATCTGTAGTATATGCACTAGAGAAAAAAGGAGTACCCGTACCTGCTGATGATATTCTTACTTTATTTATAGGGCCCCCTATTGTAGACTCCTTGCGTGAGCATTGTGGCATGACAGAGGCTGAAGCTGAAGAAACATATGGCTATTTTAAGGAACGTTATCATACAATTGGTAAATTTGAAAATAAAGTTTATAAAGATGTGGAGAGCATGTTAGTAACATTGCGACAAACAAATACGTATGTAGCCGTTGCAACGGCTAAACCAGAACCTTTAGCGAAAGAGGTGCTAGAACATTTTGGTTTAACTAAGTATTTTGAAATTATCAAAGGCGCTGATACTGCACGGGGAATGGTGCATAAAGAGGATATTTTAAAAGAAGCTTTAAACGATATGAAAGAGATTTCATCAAATCGTACGAAAAAAGAAATTACTGGTTGGTACATGGTAGGGGATCGTAAATATGATATGGAAGCTGCTAAAAAATTAGGTTGTCGTGCTGTAGCGGTTACCTACGGCTACGGTACCCAAGAAGAGTTAGAGGCTGCAGGCGCTGATTATATTTGTCATACACCATCTGATGTAATTTTAAATATTGCTGTAGATACTTTGTTATAATAAAAGACTATCCTTCTAGGTATATGACTTAGAAGGATAGTCTTTTATAAATTACATAGTTAAATGGGGGCTTAAGATTACAGGTTTTACACCAATACTGATTATTAGGGATTTTGCACTGAGATTAATCAAGCGGTTGTTGATGACGGTTTTTCTTAGAAATCACTTTAAATACTTTAGCGCCTGTAGATTTTAATTTGGTACCAGTTTGTTGTAAACGCATGCGCGTGCGTGTTACACGAGCTAAAGCGGATAAGGATGTTTTTTTACGTGGTTTCATATCGCGAATGGATCCAAAATCACCACGATTAATACTGGTTGCTTTTACTCGTTCAGCTCCAAACGATTGTTTTAAAACACGCATAATTAAGGTTGCTTGTAGTGGATTATTAAAGGTATAAATATCGACAGCTACATAGCCCATATCAGGATACGCATGGACGGCAATATGACAATGAGGAGACACAGCGAATAACACAACTTCATCATCTAAGACTTGGCAACTAATTTCATCAATTGGCTGTTGTGCAGCCTCTAAGGCATTAGTTACGCTTTCTTGAATAATAAGCGGTGAGTCCATAACATCTTCCAAACAAGTATATAAATCAATAAGTAAATGGGTTCCAACTGAATTAGCCACAATGACACCTTCCTTATATAATATCAATTAATAGGGGATTACTTTTACATAGAAAGATAGAATCTACTAGATAAATAGTAATCCTTTGATGAAAATCAATAGTGATTTATAAACAACATATAAGATATGAGTTTTAAGTATTTATATATCATATTATTATACCGTGAACTGTCATAATTGTAAAACATCAAATATATTTTTTAATTTAAAACTACTAATATTTTAAATATATAGTTTTTATTTTACTTAATGACTCTTCAAAATATAATTGATAAATATGTAGTGTTTATAAGGGTTTATAAGTTTTGTTGAGAAAATTTATTAATTAGATAAATAATGAGTTTAACGAATTAATGAAGCTCAAAATATAAAATTTATTCAATTCGTGTAATAATTTATGAGAACATAATTATCATTTTATTATTTTCTTAGGGATTTAGAGCATATAGAATACATATGACTATAGGTCATAGACTTTTCCTCAATTTACATGATTACTTCAGTATGCTATTCTAAGTTTATATTAAACCGTACTGTCGTGCTGAGTGGCGCAACAATAGGTAGGAGGTCCTAACAAATGAGCATACAATTGAAACGTGATTTTGATACTTTTGTATCAGAAGCCAAAAAGATTTCACCCAATCGAGTATTTACTGATTATTTATTGCGCTATGCATATGGGGTAGATGCCTCTTGCTATAGCTATTTACCAAAAGTTGTTGTTAAAGCAAATACAGAAGCTGAAGTCATTCAATTGGTGTTATTAGCAAATCGCTGTGGTACACCAGTTACCTTCCGAGCAGCTGGTAGTTCTTTATCAGGACAATGTTCTTCTGAAGATGTACTTATTGTCGCTAATGATGGTTTTAAATTTGCACAAGTCTTAGAAAATGGTAATGCCATTCGTTTGGCTTGTGGCGTTATTGGTGCTGATGCCAATGAGGCTTTGGCGCCATTTGGTAAAAAAATTGGTCCTGACCCAGCAACAATTACTACTGCTTTAGTAGGCGGTATTTTTAACAATAACTCTAGTGGTATGTGTTGTGGTACCGCTCAGAACTCGTATAAAACAGTTCGTTCTATGCGCGTTGTCTTAGCTGATGGCACTGTACTAGATACAGGTGATGATCAAAGCGTGAATGACTTCATGCGTACCCATGGCAAAATGGTAGAAGATATCCTTAATTTACGAAGCGATATCATGGCAGATAATGAATTAGTTGATTTAATTAACCGTAAATACAAAATTAAAAATACAACAGGCTATGGGATTAACTCCTTAGTTGATTTTGAAAACATTGTAGATATTTTAAATCATTTATTTATCGGTAGTGAAGGGACTTTGGGGTTTGTAAGTGAAGTTACCTATAACTGTGTTGATGATGCTAAATTTAAAGGTTGCGGTCTTTTATTCTTTGAAAAATTAAATGATGCTTCGCGTGCCGTTGTTGCCTTAGCTAATATGTCACGTGAAAAGGTAGTGGCTGCTGAAATGATGGACTATTTAAGTCTTAAGAGTGTACAACAATTACCAGAAGTACCATCTTTTGTACGTGGCGTGCCAGAGGGAACAAGCTGTATCTTATTCCAATCGGAAAGTAATGATGAAGCTACTTTAGACCAAAACTTAGAATATATTAAAGAACATTTAAAAGATATCCCAACGGTAATTCCAAGTCTATATTCTAAAGAGGCTTCGGAATATAATTCCTGGTGGATGATTCGTAAAGGCTTATTACCAATTGCTGCTGGTCTTCGTCGTCCTGGTACTACAGTTATTACTGAAGACGTTTGCTTCAAAATTGAAGACTTTACTGATGGTATTGAAATGATTACTGAACTATTCCACAAATACGACTTTGTAGATAGTGGTATCATTTTTGGTCATGCCTTAAGTGGTAATGTTCATTTTATTATCACTCCAGATTTTAATGAACAAAAAGAAATGGATAATTTTGCTGCTCTTGTAAAAGAAATGGCAGAACGGGTAGCTGGGGTAGAAGGCTCTATTAAAGCTGAACATGGTACAGGTCGTATGGTAGCGCCATTTGTAGAATTAGAATGGGGTAAAAAAGCATATGCTGTAAACCGTCGCATTAAAGAAATTTTTGACCCTCAACGACTCCTTAATCCAGATGTTATGATTACTGATGATCCAGACGTTTACAAGAAAAACCTCAAAGCCATGAATGATATTGATCCATTATACAATATGTGTATGGAATGTGGCTTCTGTGAAAAGAATTGTCCAAGTCGCAACTTAACCTTAACACCACGTCAACGTATTTCATTACTTCGTGAAGAACAACGCTTGCTTAAGGAAGGCAATACAGCTATGGCAGCAGAACTTAAAAAAGGGTATGAATACTATGGTGTTGATACGTGTGCTGCTTGTTCCATGTGTTCACAACTTTGCCCATTAGGCATTGATACAGCACAAATTGCTATTTCTATGCGTAAAATTGATCCAAAAGGCCGTGGCTTAGCACAAGCGATTTACAATAACTTTAGCACAACGTTAAAAGCCGCTAAGGTAGGGGTAACCTTAGGTGGTGTAGCTGGTAAGGTTGCTACTAAAACATTATTGGCAAAAATCTCTGAAGATGCTCATCAGTTAACTGGTTTAACACCATATTTGCCAAAGACAATGCCTAAAGCTAATACGTATAAATTAAGTAATAAACGAAATCCTTTATTCCAAAAGAATGTAGTATATTTCAGTACTTGTGCTAACCGTGCATTCCGTCAAAACCAAGGGTATGACGATACTCGTAGCTTGCAACAAGTATTTGAAAGTTTATGCGATAAAGCAGGGTATAATGTAATCTATCCACCACATATCGAAAATCTTTGCTGTGGCTTGAGTTTCGAAAACTATGAAGAAATTGATAAACAAGCGTTAGCTGATTTAACAGAGGCTTTAATGAAAGCTAGTGAAGGTGGTGTTTATCCAGTAGTTATTGACCATTCAGCTTGTTTCAATCATGCCTTCAAACATATTAAAGGTTTAAAAATTCTTGATATTTCAGAATTCTTGTATACAATTTTACCTGATTTAAATGTAACGAAATGCAATGAATCCGTTATTGTTCATAAACAATGTAAGGTAAAAACTTTACACAAAGGTGATTATATTGAAAACTTAGCACGTGCATGTACTGATAAAGTATTCAATATTAAATCCTTTGCCTGTGATGGATTTGCTGGTCAAAAAGGTTTCTTTACACCAGAACTTAATAAATGCGCTACTAAAGACTTAGCTGATGAAATTAAAAGTTATGGCTGTACTTTAGGTGTAAGCTCCAGTTCGACTTGTGAAATTGGTCTTGGTGAAAATGGCGGTATTCCATTTGTAAGTATTGCGTACTTATTGGACCGTTGTTCTACAAGAAAATAATCTTAACAGCTTACTAAAAAAAGTCCTCGATGTATGTCGGGGACTTTTTATGACTAATGACGATTGAACTCTTTAGGGCTTTATGATATAATTACTTCCGATAACGATATATTATCGGAAGTAATTATTTAGTTGTTTTTAGAGGAAATCTAGCTTATATCTTATTTTACCTCTATGTTTACAATTTGAAGTTTTTATATCTACATTTTTATAAGGAGTTTCTTTTATGAGTTCTAATAAGCATTTCTATTTGCGTGATAATGAAGCTCTTATGGCAAGTAGCAAGCTCTCTCAAAAAGCTAAAGAGAGCATTTTATTATCTAAGTCTGAAAATACGGTTGATGCTTATGAATCTGACTGGGATGATTTTGTATATTGGTGTGAATCTCGTCATGTGTCTTATTTTCCAGCTTCACCAGAAACAATTGTTAACTATATTAATGATTTAGCAGATCATGCTAAAGCTAATACTATTTCTAGACGGATTAGCGCTATTTCTGAAAATTTTAATGCTTCAGGTTTGCCTGAGAATCCTTGTAAGACGTCTTTGGTAAGTCAAGCTTTACGTGGTATACGCCGTAAAAAAGGAACTTATCAGCAAGGTAAAACCCCTATCCTATTAGAAGATTTAGAAGATATTTTTCAGGAAATGGAATCCCTTGGGCTACCTGATATTCAGAAGCTTCGTGATAAAGCCATTCTCTTAATAGGTTTTATGGGTGCTTTTAGGCGTAGTGAAATTAGCGCTTTAACAGTAGAAGATTTAACGTTTTCACCGCAAGGATTAGAAATCTTTGTACGGTCTTCTAAAGCTGACCAAGAAGGTCAAGGTGCTGTTGTTGCCATCCCTTATATTGAAAACGCTGAATTTTGCGCTGTAAGGGCCATTAAGGCCTGGCTCCGGTATACTGGTATTCAAAGTGGCCCAATTTTTAGAGGTTTTACGAAAAAAATGGATATTCGTAAAAATGCTTTGAGTGATAAAAGTATTGCAGACATTGTAAAAAAATATACATCACTTATTGGTTTAGATCCAGCAATGTATGGTGCTCATAGCTTACGCCATGGATTTGCCACTACGGCAGCCTCCTACGGTGTTGAGGAACGGAATATTATGCGTCAAACGCGACATCATAGTGTAAATATGGTACGTCGCTATATCAATGAAGCTAATAAATTCGTTGACAATCCAATTAGTACTATATTTAGTAGTAAAAAACGATGAAAAACGGTGATACCTAGCCGCCTAAGTATCACCGTTTTTATTTATATTTAATTGTCTATATAAACCCTAGAGTATAAGACTCTTAGTGGATCTATCATAAGTTTTATTCTTTATTCGTTTTGAGCTAAATAATCAACAGATATTTTATGATTCGGTGTCTTAATTGTCGGTATTTTAATCGTGCTACCAGGTTCTAAGTTGGCTGTTTCATCTAATTGATTCAAGGCTTTTACAGCATGTACCATTTCACGAACATCTATATTACTATTACTGTGCTTAGTAGCAAGCCCCCAAACAGTATCTCCAGCTTTGACGGTAACCGTACGTACATTATGTGTATCTAACTCAATCGTTGGTGTATTGACAAAATAACCAATAGTTAGTGTTAAAAACATACTGAAAACGATTAAAAAATCACGTTTCATACTATCACCTCATTAACAAACTAATCACAAGTCCCTAACCACACATAGTCATATTATTTTAAAATTAATTTCTACGAACATTACAACGGTATGTATGTTTGTTTACAGATTTAGTATACCACACGAATAAATGTTCGGTCAATAGAAAATCGAACAATTATTTGACAATACTTGTCCTTACGTTCTATAATAACAATGAAATAGTTTATATTTTTGCGACATTATATTATATTTTATATATTTTTTTAATATAGAATGAGAGGTTTTAACTGTGAGACGTCCCGCTACCGATATTAACTCTAAACAAAAAAAGATTTTAGATTTTATTACTGAATCCTTACAAAATGAATATCGCTGCCCTAGCGTTCGTGAAATTTGTAATTATATGGGCTTAAGTTCTACCTCAACTGTGCAGAGTCATTTAAATACATTAGAACGTTTTGGCTATATAAAACGAGATGTTAATAAAAATCGCTCAATTTCTGTTGTTGGTATGCAACCTAAAGTAATGCCTGAAGTAACTAAATCTGAAGACGGTCAAGTTACCTCATCAGAACCTTTTGATTTTATGTCTGTAAAATTGCGTAATGTACCATTAATTGGTACTGTACAAGCTGGCATGCCAGTTACAGCCATACAAAATCAAGAAGCTGAAATTCCCTTGCCATTAACATTGATTGGTAATTCTGAATGTTTCTTGCTTCGCGTTCGTGGTGAGTCTATGCGTGATATTGGTATGTATGAAGGCGATTTACTTATTGTTCGTAATCAATCAACTGCTAATAATGGAGATATTGTAGTTGCTCGCATTGAGGATGAAGCTACCGTAAAGCGTTTTTATCGTGAAAGTAATCGTATTCGTTTACAACCTGAGAATAGTGATTTTGAGCCTATTTACACAGAATCTTGTGTTATTGAAGGTAAAGTCATTGGTCTTATTCGTGATCATATTTAATTAATAATTTAAAACGAGTAATAAAAAACGAACACCTGTTTGATTGCCTTTTTATGGGCTAACTAAACAGGTGTTCGTTTTTTATTAGTATGTTAGTTTTATTTAATATATGGTTTAATAGCCGCATTGACTATAGCAGCTTCTTCTTCAGATGGTTCACACATTGGTAGATGGAAAGGTCCTGCTGGTAAGCCTAATTTGCGAACTGCATATTTTACAGGAATTGGATTTGTTGTAACAAACATAGCTTTAAACACGGTATATAATTCTTTATGTAACGATTTAGCTTTAGCTACCTCCCCTGCTTCATAAGCTTGAATCATAGCATTCATTTCTTTACCCACTATATGTGCGGCTACAGAAATAACGCCACAACCGCCTACGGCTAACATAGGTAAAGTTAGACCATCATCACCACTGTATATCATAAAATCTTCTGGTAATAAATGATATATTTCAGAGGCAACATTAATATCACCACTAGCTTCTTTTACAGCTGCTATATTCGCGCAAGTTTCACGCAATCTAGCCAGTGTTGCTGGCAAAATTTTGCCACCAGTACGACCCGGTACATTGTACACGATAACTGGCAATGAGGTTGCTTCCGCCATGGCTTTAAAGTGAAGAAAAACGCCTTGTTGATTTGGTTTATTATAGTAAGGAACAACCCCCATAACTGCATGAACACCAGTTTTACTAGCTTCTTTGGTGAGAGCAACAGTTTTAGATGTATCATTTGAACCTGTATTAGCCACGATTGAACCAATATGACCACATTCTTTAGCAATGATTGTAAATAGCTTCAACTTGTCCTCATTACTGATAGTCGGGCTTTCGCCTGTTGTACCACATACAATAAGACCATCGGAACCATTAGCTAATAAATGCTTAGCTAATACGACAGCGCCTTCAAAATCTACTGAACCATCTGCTTGGAATGGCGTAATCATAGCAGTTAAAACGCGACCTAAGGTTTTCATAAGAACCTCCTCTAATACATATTATTAAAAAGATTGTTTTTCAACAAGATATTCCGCAATTTGCAAGGCATTTAGAGCAGCCCCTTTGCGGATTTGATCCCCTACAATCCAGAAGTTCATACCCTTGTCATTATATAAATCTTTACGAATGCGGCCGATTTCACAATCATCTTTACCTGATGTATATAATGGCATAGGATATTCTTGTTCTTTAGGATTATCTTTGACAATAAGCCCAGGAAAAGCGTCACAAGCAGCTTTAAAATCTGCTACACTTACAGGGGATTCTGTTTCTACTAAAACGGATTCGGAATGGGAGCGAAATACAGGAATTCGGATTGTTGTTGGTACAACTTGAATTGCATCATCATGAAGAATTTTCTGAGTTTCTAACACCATTTTCATTTCTTCTTTAGTATAATCATTGTCCATGAATATATCGATTTGTGGAATTACATTAAACGCAATAGGATAATGTTTTGGTAAAGAGGCACTTGGTAAAATATTAGCTTCCATCTCTTGCTCTGCCATATGTGCTTTGGTTTGGTTATTTAATTCATCAATTCCTTCTTTACCGGCACCAGATACAGCTTGATATGTACTTACAACAATACGTTTGATGGGTGATAAATCATGTAATGGTTTTAGTCCTAGGGCCATAATAATAGTCGAACAGTTTGGATTAGCAATGATACCTTTGTGTGTGTCAATATCTTCTGGATTAACTTCAGGGACTACTAGTGGCACGTTTGGATCCATACGGAATGTGCTGGAATTATCAATGACGATAGCCCCCCGTTTGACAGCTTCTGGTGCTAATGTTTTAGAAATAGAACCGCCAGCAAATAAGGCAATATCAATCCCCTCAAATGATTCTGGCTTAGCTTCTTCTACTATATATGTTTTACCACATACTGAAAGTTCTGTACCAGCAGAGCGAGCTGAGGCTAGTAATTTTAATTCAGCAAATGGAAATTGACGTTCTTCGAATAAAGTAATAAACTCTTGACCTACGGCACCAGTGGCACCTAAAATTGCAACATTTGGTTTTCTCATGTGTATCTCTCCCAATAAAAAATTATAAATAATGTTCTAAACCATACGTAAGACCAGGTTTTTCACCAATCTTTTTACAAGCTAACACGACACCTGGCATAAAGGATAAACGACTAAGTGAATCATGGCGAATCGTTAAGGTTTCATCATAACCCCCAAATAAAACCTCTTGATGGGCTACATATCCAGGAAGTCGTACACTGTGAATTGTTACCTCATCTACTTTGGCTCCACGCGCACCAGGCAAACTTTCCTTAGTGAGATCTTCTGCACCTTTGGCACCAGCTGCTTGCTTTGCTTCATTAATGAGTTTGGCTGTTAATACGGCTGTTCCAGACGGTGCATCATATTTATGATTATGATGTAATTCAATAATTTCCACATTTGGGAAATAGGGGGCTAAATTAGCCGCCGTTTTCATCATCATCACAGCACCTAACGAGAAATTAGGGGCTACTAAACAATTTGCCTTATGGTCTTTTCCAATAGCCGCTAATTCATCACGTTGATCAGCTGTAAGACCCGTTGTACCGATTACAAGGTGTACCCCAGCGTTTAACACAGTTTTAGCATTTTCAAAAATAATAGCAGGATTTGTAAAATCAACGACTACATCAGGCTTTTTATCTGCTAAAGCGGAACTAATATCTTTATATAAAGGTAATCCTAATTCTTCAATCCCTGCATCCTTACCAGCATCGTCACCTGCTTGTTTTGGATCAATGCCACCAATAAAGGTAAGTTCTGGATCATTATGAACCGCTTTTACTACTTCTCGCCCCATTTTACCGGTAGCTCCACAAACCATTACTGTAATCATGTTCATTCCTCCTAAAAAAAAGACCAGCGCATAGCTGCCACTGATCTTGGTATGATTACCTGAACGAACCATCTTTCTTGGTATACACCAAGACTACGATAGTCAGAACAATGAGCTAGCACTCCATCTAATGATGACAGTCATACACCTATTCGATGCATAACCAGCGCTGTTTGTTGGCTCAAACAGGCTTCGGCGAAGTCTCCTTTCCTCATAGTTCAACGTGTGCCCCACTCCATATGAATACTCTTAACCTTCGCGCCTCTATCTCCAGTTATTCAATTTAAAAACTGATTACCATTAGTATACATTTATTTTTTCATATCGTCAAATGATATTATGTATACATAATCAAGTAATGCGTTTATGACTGTTTTTGTTTAAAATGTAAAATCATTTCTTTAGCTGTAGCTAACGCTGTATGTGAGAAGTTTTGCCCACTCATCATGCGAGCAATTTGCTGTACATGTTCTTCTTCAGATAATTCTGTAAGAGTAGACACAGTGCGTCCTTCTTCCTCGTGTTTGCTTAGATGATAGTGATGTTTAGCAATACTGGCAGTTTGCGGTAGATGTGTGATACAGAATACTTGCGTACTGTTACTAAGTTGTTGAATTTTAGCGGCTACTTGTAGTGCAATATCACCGCTAATCCCTACATCAATTTCATCAAATACAAGTGTTTTATAGGTTTTCGTATTGAATACAGATTTAAACGCTAAGGCAATTCGTGAAATTTCACCACCAGATGCTACTTTATGGAGTGGTAATAGCCCTTCCCCTGCATTCGCACTAAAAAGAAGTTCAATATGTTTCGCCCCTAAAGGGGTTAATTCTTCGCTTAAATCTAAGGTAAATTGTAACTCTGCTTTGGCCATCCCTAAATCCGTTAATTGCTCCTTTAAATGCGCGGCAATGGTTGCACTATTGGTTTGACGAATCGTTGTAAGTTGTAGTAATGCCTCTTTGGCTTTAGCTTCCGCTTCACTAACGGCTTTTTCTAAATCTTCTTTAGCATAGCTCTGCGCTTCTAATTCTTCTAAGCGAGCTTGTGCTTTTGTTTCGAAATCTAGAATTGCTTGAATGGAGTCTCCATATTTACGTTTTAAACCATAAATTAAAGAATCTCGTTCTTGGCAATATGCATAACGTTCTTCGTCATAAGAAATAGTGTCACGATATCGATCTAAACCTTGAGCCGCTTCTTCTAACTGAAAATAAGCAGAATTGACTAATTCTGAAAGATCCTTTAACTCTTCATCGTAACGTACTAAATCTTGAACTTCTGCTTTTATACTATTAACAGCTTCTAATATAGCATGCCGATCACTGTAAAATGCAGTATAACAAGCACCCAGCACTTTGTCTAAGTGCTCAAAACTATCTAATCGTTTTAATTCAGTAGTTAAAGCTTCGTCTTCTCCTATTTTTAATTGGGCCTCTTCAATTTCATCAATTTGAAACCGTAACATATCTAATTCGCGAGCTCGTTCGGCAGCCATAGCCTCCAAACCATCAAGTTGTTGCTTGGCAGTCTTATAAACTTTATAAGCGGCTACATAATTTTCAAAGGCTTGTTGGCCCTCTTTGGTATATTCATCTAAATATCGATGATGTACCTCTGGATTCAGTAGCAATTGATTACTATATTGGCCATGAATATCTGCTAAATAAAGCCCAATTTCACGTAATGCTTTTAAGGGGATTGCCTGATCATTTGCTAAAATAGTAGATTTACCTTGCCGATTAAAAGAACGTGATAAAATAAGCTGATTTTCTTCTACCAGGATGTTTTTACTCGCCAACAAAGACAATAAGGCGGTATCTCCTGTTACATCAAAAACGCCTTCAATGATAAAAGCATCTTTGCCGTGACGAATAAATTCATTACTAGCACGTTCACCCAGTAAAATGCTGAAAGCATCCATTAATATGGATTTACCAGCCCCTGTTTCACCAGTAAAAATAGTAATACCATCAGAAAATTGTAAGTTCATCTGTTCAATTAAAGCAAAATTGCGAATCCCCATATGTGTAAGCATAGTAAAGTGGCCTTAATCTTTCATTAAATCAGAAATACGTTTCAAAATAGGTTGTACGTCTTCGACTGAACGAGCAATCAATAATATAGTATCATCCCCTGCTAAGGTGCCAATTAATTCACCCCATTTTGCATGATCGATAGCAAAGGCGACCGATTGAGCTGAACCGGGCAAAGTGTGGAGTACAACCTGATTTAAACTGTAATCTACACGCGTAATAGAGTCTTGGAATAAACGACTAATACGATTACCAATCAGTAGTACATTTTCTTCTGGTGATAAAGCATAGCGATAGTGTCCATCACCAGTTGGAATTTTAATAAGCATCAATTCTTTAATATCACGAGATACGGTAGCTTGCGTTACTTCAATCCCCTCATCAGCTAAAGCGGCTGCGAGTTCTTCCTGTGTTTCAATAGAGCGGGATTGTACAATCTCTTTAATTTTATTATATCTGTAGCGTTTCATAGGTCACCGTCCTTTAATAATATATAAAATGGGAGGCTTGTTAATTTGATTAACTGGCTTCCACGTTGCCACGTCGTATGTTTTTTGTGGTAACGTTGTTAAAAATGTATGTACTGCTTGTGCTTCTGCTTCGCCCGTTGGTGTTCCTGGATAAGCAACTATAGTAATCAATCCTTGAGGGGCTAATTGGGAGATCCCTTTTTCTAGAGCTTCTAGTGTGCTCTCAGGTTGAGTCATTAGTTTATGAGAACTTCCGGGTAAATAGCCTAAGTTAAAAATAAGTAGATCAATTGGTGCGGATAGCCAATCATTTGTTCCTAATAAAAGCTCATGATGACCTTCGATTAAATGATAGTCTAAGTCTGTGCGAGTACATTCTTGCGCTAATTTTGCCTGAGTTGCTTGAATTGCAATAGCTTGTCGATCTAATCCCCATAATGTGGTACCTGTCTGACAGTGATTGGCTAAATAAAGAAAATCATGGCCATTACCTACCGTTGCGTCCACAATGGTTTGTGCCTGATTCAACTGATCAAGCCATAAAGTGCGTTGAAATTGTACGGCGTGATTGAAATTAATCATAAGAGTTCATCTCGTCTAGCTGACAATTTGCGGAATAAAGTGGCAAAGAATTTTTGTTCGTAGAAGCGTACGTAGCGGCTATAAAGTGCACTAGCTTCTATATGTAAGGTATCGTCACTCGTAAATTCATAATCAAAAGTACCATCAATACAAATGTGTAACTTTTCTTGACGTTTTGGCATCGTTAAATCGATACGAGCACTTTCTTTTAAGACTAGCGATACACTTTGTAATAAATGTGGTGCTATTGGCGTTACAATTATCGAATGATTATCTGGGGCCATAATAGGACCACCGGCCGATAAATTATAGCCCGTAGAGCCTGTAGAACAGGCAACGATTAACCCATCTGCCGGATACATTTGCGTATACCCTTCATTAATAGCTAAATTAATGCGAGCCATCCGTCCTGGTTTTTCATGAGTGATGACAACTTCATTGATAATAGGCGTTAATTTCTTAGCGCCTTCAGCGGTGCGAATTTCAGCAGCTAAGTGAATTCGATTTTCTACACGATAATCACCATTAGCAATCTTCGTAATACGATCCTCCATATCGGCTAATTCGATTTGATTTAAAAAGCCTAATTCACCAAGATTAATACCGCAAATAGGTACATCATGCATATAGATTTGACGTGCTAGATGAATTAGTGTACCATCACCACCAAAACTAAAAGCAATGTCCAATCGTTTGAAGATTTCTGGTCTTGGTAATACATGTTCATCTGGTACATTAAGTAGTTTAGGCAAATTAAATTCGTTAAGATCCTCAGGAAGCCAAACTTCAATACCGCACTTGTCGCAAATTCGTTTAGCCTCTTGTAGCACAGAAATTATATTTTCTTTGCCCATATTAGGGATAAAACCTACTCGCATATCATCACCTACATTTCATGAGCGGCTGCCACTACAGAGTGAACTAATTCCTCAGTAATGGGCAAAGCCCCTTCTGCTGTTTTCTTAAAAAATCCTAAAAATTCTATATTCCCTTCAGTCCCCTTAATGGGTGAATAAGTAACTCCATGTGGATATAGTCCACAGCTTTCAGCTACTTGCAAAATACGAAGTAGCACTTCTTCATGAGTGCTTGCTTCACGGACAATACCACCTTTACCAACTTTTTCACGACCAGCTTCAAACTGAGGTTTAATTAGAGCTACTAAAGAACCATTATCTTTAAGTAAAGTCACAGCTACAGGCAATACTTTATCCAGTGAAATGAAGGCTACATCAATGGAAATAAAATCAGAAAGCTCGCCTAATTGCTCAGGCGTTACAGTGCGAATATTCTGTTTTTCCATGTTAACAACGCGGGAATCTTGCCGTAAAGACCAAGCCAATTGATTATAGCCGACATCAATAGCAAATACCTTGGCAGCACCATTTTGTAACGCACAATCTGTAAAACCACCGGTAGAGGCACCAATATCTACCATGACCGCATTGGTTAAATCTATAGGATAAAGTTGTAAAGCTTTTTCTAATTTTAAGCCACCACGACTTACATAGGGCAATGTATTTCCTTTAACGGATAAATCAGCATCAATGGGAATTTTAGTGCCCGCTTTATCAACGCATACGGTGCCCATAAAAATTTGACCGGCCATAATAGCCGTTTTTGCCTTTTCACGGCTTTCAAAGATACCTCGATTCACCAGTAATACATCTAAACGTTCTTTTGTACTCATAAAACTCCCCTACATTACAGAAAATTATAATAAATGATAGAGGCTACGGCATATCCTAAGATAGCGCCACCAAATACTTCAAATGGCGTATGACCTAATAGTTCTTTAAGCATTTGACCGCCTTCAATATGAACTGGAATGTTACGTTTTTTAAAATGTTCCATTAACTGATTGAGTATTTGCGCTTGGCGACCAGCTTCTCGTCGGACACCTGATGCATCATACATAACAATTAAAGAGAAGGTCAAACAAATAACAAATAAATCTGAAGTTGGTCCATGTTCATACGCAGTAGCTGTAGATAAGGCCACTACTAAAGACGTGTGTGAGCTAGGAAATCCGCCAGAGCCAATTAGTCGCTCCCATTGTAAACGACGAATCTGCCATAGGACGATAACAAATTTTAATGCTTGTGCTAAAAACCAGCCCCAAAAAGCACTAATGGCTATGTAATTACTAAATAATTGATTTAAAAACTGCATAATAGATTCGTCCTTTAATTTGTACGGTGTACTAAATAGTCTACTAATGCTTCTAATATTGTTGTATCACCATCAACATTGGCTAACGCAACTTTAGCAGCCTTAGCTGTTTCATTAGCTTTAGTACGAGCGCCTTTTTCCCCTAATTCAGATACATACGTAGATTTATCTTGTTTTTCATCACTACCAGGCATTTTACCTAAATCTTCTATTGTTCCTGTTACATCTAAAATATCATCAGTAATTTGGAATAATAAGCCTAATTGATCACCATAGGTACGATAACTAGCTTGTACTTCTGGGGTTGCTTTACTTAAAATAAGACCAATTTCAATTGCTGCTAAAAATAAAGCACCCGTTTTACCGCGATGTAAGACTTGTAATTCTTCAAGTGGTATATGCCGACCTTCTGACTCTAAATCAAAGGCTTGTCCCCCAACCATACCTTCTGGGCCAGCTGCTTTGGCTAATGCTAATACACATTGCAACTGTTGACTTGGTGTGGCTACCTTATTTTGACACATTAATTGAAAGGCATAGGTCAATAAACCATCCCCTGCTAAAATGGCAAGGCCATCACCATATACCTTATGATTAGTTAGACTACCACGACGATAATCATCATTATCCATAGCCGGTAAATCATCATGTACTAAGGAATAGGTATGAATTAATTCAATAGCGCAAACAATTTCTTTATACGGTTCTGGTGAAACCCCTAATGACTCCATAACGGCTTTAGTTAAAATAGGTCGAATCCGTTTGCCACCCATCAATAAGCTATAACGCATTGATTCATACAGCTTAGCATATTCTGCATTAGGCGACTCTAATAGGGAGGCCAAATACGATTCAGTCCAAGCTTTACTCGCTTTTAAATATTCTTTTAACATAGTTCCTCCTACCCTATATGTATGGACCAATATAAAATATTTTTTATTAATACACCGAAACTATATAGTCAGTCTCTATCTTATTATTATACATCATTTAGTCTAATTTATACATAGTTTATTTCTGCATTTCATCGCCAATTCGCACTTCTTCAATGATTTGCCGAACTTCGCCTTCTACACTTTGTAGCATATCAGAACACTCTTTAACTAAGGTTAGTCCTTTTTTATATTGCGTAAGCAATTCATTAACTGATAATTCATTAGCATCAAGTGTTCGTACAATTTCTTCTAAAGCAGCATATTTTTTCTCATAATTTTTTAATGTATTAGCCATTAGTGTGAAATCTCCTCAATCATAGCTTTTAATATACCATCTTGCATAGTTATATCAATAGAATCACCTACTGTTACATCGTGGGATGATTGAATAGGCTGACCTTTATGTTCAATTTTAGTATAACCTTTGACTAACAGATGAAGCGGATTCAATAATTCTAATTGTTGTGCTAAGAGCGCTATATCATTTTGTTTTTGTCCAATCTGGTTAGTCATTGATGCTGTTAATTGATGTTGTAAACTTGTTAATTTACTACTTTCCTTATGAATTAAGGTCAGTGCTGGAATCCCTAATTTACGATTAAAAATAGCTTGTAAATCTTGTTTTTTTGATTCCAACATTTGCTTCATAAATTGATGTAAATATTGTTCTTTGTCTTTAATTTGTTGCCACAATAAGCTAACTGGATAGACTGTTAATTCTGCGGCGTGACTGGGTGTAGCCCCCCGTACATCGGCTGCAAAATCACATAACGTATAGTCTGTTTCATGACCTACAGCGGACACTATCGGTGTTTTACAATGGTAGACTGCTTCTACAACAGCTCTGTCATTAAAACACCAGAGATCTTCCATTGAACCGCCACCACGGCCCACAATAATAAGTTCAATGTCTTTATCCTTATCAGCTCGTTCAATGCCTTTAGCAATGATAGGGCCGGCTTTATCGCCTTGTACGGGCACGGCAAATAATTTAAAGCGTACCCATGGATTGCGTTGGGCGGCTACATGCAATATATCGTGCAAAACAGCGCCCGATTCAGACGTTACAAGACCTATGCAAGTGGGCATGATGGGTAATGGTTGTTTGTGGAGTTCATCAAAATAGCCCAGTGCCGTTAATTCCTTTTTTAGAGCTTCATAGGCTAATTGATACGGGCTTTTTTGTCCAATTTGCATATCATTACATATTAAACTTAAACGTCCTGTTTTTTCATAGAAATTAATCGTAGCACGCATAGTAACAAATAAGCCATTCTCAAGCGCACCGACGAGTCCTTTTTTTTGAGCGGTACCCGCCCAAAGGGCTACATCAATAGAGGCTTCTTCATCCTTTAAGGAAAAATAGTAATGGCCCGTACTATGACGTTTTAAATTGGAGATTGTTCCTGCTACATAGCAATTTTTTAATATATATTCACGTTCTAATACTCGTTTAACTAACGTGTTTAAACGGGCAACTGAAAATACATCCATACAAACCTCTACTTTCCTAATAAAGAAGCTCCATAAGCTACTCCGGTAGCATTATCTGAACTATATTCTGGTGGTGCAAATTGTACAGTTACGCCCTGTTTTTCTCCAAAAGCTAACAATGCTTCTCGTAAATAGCTATTAGCCATAACACCGCCTACAGCAATTAAACGATTGGCTGGTCGTTGTTGCCATTCATAGGTTAGCATTTTACAGAGGGATTGACAAATACAATGAAATACGGCTAATGCCATGGTTTGTTGCGTTTCTAACGTATAAGGACTTACCATAGGATCTATCATAGCCTTATCGTGACTCTTTAAATCTTCCTCATTCTTCGTTGTTAGGCGGGCTAAGCGACGCATAGCTTCACTACAAGGGCCTCCAAAACTAAGGGCCCCTTGTTTGACGGCCACTGGTAAAGGTATAAATGATTCCTCTTTTACTAACTGTTTCACTGTTTGTAATAAAGAAGCTGAATCTCTACATAGACCCTTTGCCAATTGTTCTAACTTTGGCCCTGCTGGAAAAGGTAATCCTAAGGCAACGCCAATACGATCAACAAATTGGCCACCATGCAAATCAATGGCCCCATTAACCAATTCTGCTGTAAAAAAATGATCCTCGTTTGGCTCACAATATAATAATTCCGTTGTGCCCCCTGATACATGAAGACTGTAAAAAGGTTCTGCTGGCACCGTTTGTAAGACACGCAAGGCGGCTAAAATATGATTTTCTTGATGAGAGAATTCATATAAGGGAACTTGATGTATGTGGCTTAAACTACGTGCTAAACCATGACCTACAAGAAAAGCTGGCATATATGAATTAGCTTCCCGTCTAGGAAACGCACTCACACCAATGCCAGCAAGGGTATAGTCCTGAGGTAACTGCTCAATTAAACTTGGTAATGCACGAGTATGTTGAAATACCATTTGTGATTGTTGCAAACCTCGTGCACCTGGTTTTACATCAAGTAATTTTCGTGCTTCCCCTATTAATTCGCCAGATTCTGAAACAAGTGCGCAGGAAGTAGTATAACAACTGGTATCTAACCCTAAGTATACTTTCATAGCAGCCTCTTAATCTTCAGGTAAAGCCGAAGTTTTTACTTTCTGTTTAGCAATGGCATCAAGCACAGCATTGACAAATTTATAGCTCTTTTCAGCTCCGTAATCTTTAGTTAATTGAATGGCTTCGTTAATAATAATTCGTGGATCGATTGCTTCGTCAGAAATAGTTAATTCCCAAGTGGCTAGCCGTAATACATTTCGCTCTACAGCACCCAACTGAGAAATTTTTCGTTTTGGTGAATGACTTTGTAATAAAGCATCAATAGTCATTTTATTAGCTTCTACACCTTGAATAATAGCTTCTGCATAAGCTACATCCATTCCTTGAGTCGGATTTACTTCTTCAGCTCGAGGTACGGAAATAATGTCTTCTGCTTTATGAAATTCTTTAGCATATAAACTTTGAAAGGCGTATAAACGGGCTTGACGACGATTACGATTTTGTTTCATTAATGGTCTCCTCTGATTTTTGATTAGGGTCTATAATATTTTCAAAATGTACGTCAATACGTACATTCTCTAAGTCTAAATTTTCTTTTAATTCCTTGCGTATTTTTTGACGAATTTGTTCCGCCATAGTCATCAAGGGATAACCGTAAAGGACATTAATATAAATATTAACTTCCAATCCTTCTTTGCGGTGTTTTACATTAATACCCGGTAAACGTTTTTGACCAAAATTACGAGCAATACCATCAACCATGCCATAGTAAAAATTACTATTTAATGAATGATATCCAGGAATTGAGGTTAACGCACGATTTGAAATTTGTAAAATTACACCATCAGATACATCAACAGATTTATTCTTAGTCTCCACTAAGTATCGCTCCTTTCTTCATTGGTCGTACTTATTACTGTATTGTCAAACGCTATATCTTGAATAAAAATATTAACACCCTCTACGGTAGTGCCAGTAAGAGTTTCAATACCTGTTTTTACATGTTCTTGAACGCGTAAAGCTACATCAGGAATGCGATACCCATAGCGTGCCACTAAATACAAATCTAATGTAATAGACGTATCGGATACATGTTGTAGTTTTACCCCTTCCCACTGGCTTTTCATGCCAATAAAATTGGCAAAATCATCACCAGCAGTCGTACTCATAGAGGCAACTCCTTTAATTTCCAACGCTTTAAACAAAGCAATAGTGCCGTATACAGTATCGCTAATTTTGGTTTTACCTTCAAAGAATGTAGTCTCTTCACTCATAGTACGCCAGCCTTTCTACCATAGCATAAAAGCATTTGCCTCTCACAACATGCGCTAAAGACAAATGCTTTTAAATTTAAATGAAATTACGCACGTTCAATGTACTGACCAGTGCGAGTATCAACGCGAAGTACATCGTCAACTTCGATGAACATCGGTACTTTTACTACATAGCCAGTTTCAAGCGTAGCTGGTTTATTACCACCAGTGGCAGTATCACCACGGATACCAGGATCAGTTTCAACTACACGAAGTTCTACGGCTACTGGTAAATCAATACCAATTACAATACCTTGGAAGAACATGATGCTTACTTCCATGTTTTCAAGTAAGAAGTTTTTAGCATCACCTAATTGTTCAAGTGTCAATTCTACTTGATCATAAGTTTCGCTATCCATAAATGTATAAGCACCATCAGCTTCATATAAGTATTGCATGCGACGACGGTCTACATGAGCTTTAGGTACTTTTTCACCAGCGTTAAATGTACGTTCTACAACAGCGCCAGTTTGCAAATTTTTCAATTTACAACGAACGAAAGCAGCCCCTTTCCCTGGTTTTACGTGTTGGAAGTCAACTACTTGCCACACGTTGCCATCGAGCTCAACTGTTACGCCCGGACGAAAATCATTACTAGAAATCATTTAAATCCCTCCGTTTAACCTTTTACTTCTATTAATTCTTTCGAGGTATGAGTTAATAATTCATAACCCTCGTCAGTAACAATAACACTGTCTTCAATGCGAAGACCAATTTTACCAGGTAAATAAACACCTGGTTCTACGGTAACAATCATATTAGGTTCTAATATAGTATCAGACTTTGGTGAAGCCACGGGTTCTTCGTGAATATCGAGGCCTACACCATGACCTGTACCATGATTAAAATATTCACCATAACTATCCTTGCGAATACTATCACGGCAAGCTGCATCCACAAGCTTGCCTGTTACACCAGACTTCACAGCCGCTAAGCCTTTCAGTTGTGCATGCAACACTACATCATATAAAGTCCGTTGTAAATCAGAAGCTTGTCCCATTACAATCGTCCGTGTCATATCCGAGTGATAGCCTTTGTAAACAGCACCAAAATCAAAAGTAACAAAGTCACCTTTTTCAATCACTTTATCAGAAGCAACACCATGAGGCATGCTGGAACGATGACCAGAGGCAACAATGGTTTCAAAAGAGGGCTCTTCTGAACCTCGACGCATCATTTCAATTTCTAAAATAACACGTGCTTCCTGCTCTGTCATACCTATTTTTAATTGCGGTAACATAGCAGCAAAAGCTTCGTCAGCAATTTGAGCAGCCTTCCTCATTAAATCTAACTCATCTGGCCGTTTAACAGCTCGTAATGAGGTTAAATTAACCGAGGCAAACTGACTATTGGTAAGTACTTCTGAAATGGTCTGATAGGTGTCTACTGGCACATAATTTCCTTCAAAAGCACAGACAGCTAACGAAATTTGCTGTTCTTCAATAATATGGGCTATTGTACACCACACGGAAGAAGTATATTGAATTACTTCATAGCCTTCACATTGTTGCTGTGCTTGTTCGGTGTAGCGACTATCTGTAATTATAAACGCTTGTTTTGGTGTTACAAAACCTACTGCCGTAGTCCCTGTAAAACCAGCAAAATACCTAAGATTGGTCTGGCTAAGCAAGAGTATGCCATCATACTGGTGCGCAGTCAAATAATCCTGTAGGCGTAATAAGCCATTCATGATAAGACTCCCTTGCTATAAATTTTTTCATTTCATGATACCACAAATTACGTATTTTGACTATAGTTTTTCCATGTCTTCCGCACTAATATCCGCAAAATCACCCAAATTTTCAAGGCCTTTTAATGTGATAGGACCTACCGTTAGACGTTTTAAATAAGTAACTTCACCACCGGCAGCTCCAATCATACGTTTCACTTGATGATATTTACCTTCTTCAATCACAATATGAGCTTTACCAGGCTCTACTATTTCAAGCGAAGCAGGCTTACACTGTGTACCATCACCGAGTAAAATGCCCTCAGTAATACGACCTATCCCCTCTTCAGATAATTCACCAGCATATTCAATATAATAGGTTTTAGGGATATGCTTTTTACCATTAATGATCTTATGTGCCCACACACCATCATTAGAAAGGAGTAAAAGTCCTTCAGTATCTTTATCAAGGCGCCCTACCGGAACAACCCCCATCGTTAAAAAATCAGGCGGCAATAATTCCATAACCGTAGGATGACGAGCATCTTCTACGGCGCATACATAACCCGCTGGTTTATTAAGTTTTACATAGTACGTTTGACGACTATCTACTAATTCTCCATTGACCGTAATGGTTTGTTCAGGAATTTGAATGGACATGTCTTTTTTAGAGGCAACTACACCATCAACCATAACCAAGCCCTGCTTAATTAAATGATAAACCTCTTTGCGGCTGCCAAACGCTTTATTGGCTAAAAATTTATCTAAACGTAAACGCATTCTATTATCCTATTATTTCTGAGTCATTGTTTCTAAATGTTTTGTATAATTCAATAAACTAAGTGTATTATGGTCGTCTTCGGTTACGCCATAAAATTCAACGCGGCTAATCGAAGTATTTCCTTGGCTAAAGTTCCAAGCAAAGCGAAGGGGTAAATTAAGCATTTTACAAATTAACGTGCGATTAGTACCACCATGTGCTACGACTAAAATAGTCTTATCTTCCCCAACATGAGTCATTTCATCTTGTAAGGCCGACCAAGCTCGTTCTTGTACATCTTGAAACGATTCTCCGTTAGAGATTTTTACTTTATCAGGACTGCGATACATTGTATAAATGGATTGTGGCCATTTAGCTTCAATTTGATCGTAAGTTAAACCTTCCCAATCACCAAAGTTAATTTCTCGCAATCGTTCATCAGTTTTAAAAGGAATTTCTCGAGTTCCTAAAATTGTTTCTGCTGTAATACGAGCACGATCTAAATCACTCGCAATAATCGAGTCAAAATGAACTGATTGCAGTTCATTGGCTACAGCTTTGGCCTGCCATATACCAGTTTCATTTAAAGGTACATTCGTATACCCTTGATAAAAACCAGTGCTATTCCATTCAGTCTGACCATGACGAACTAAATAAATTGTGTGCATAGGCGAACTCCTTTACATAAGAGATTAATAATTGATTATTTGTTCTATCTTTAACAGCTATGCGAAACCAACCAGTTCCTAGACCTTCATAGGCTTCACAATTGCGAATCAGGACATGTTTTGTTTCTAAAAAATTCATTAAATCTTGCAAACTTGGACTATTTGGCTCCCAATGTAGTAACATAAAATTCACACTAGGTGCGACTGCCTTTATAAAAGGAAAGGCTTTAATAGCACCATAAAGCCACTCTTTTTCACGGGCTACTACAGCTCGACTCTTTTGACGATATACTTCATCTTGAAGAGCGGCTCGACCATATTGAGCGGCTAAGTGATTCACAGACCAAGCAGGAATATGCTGTTGTATATTCGTTAAGACTTGTGGATGTCCTAAAAGCGCACCTAAGCGCAGTCCTGGGATCGCATAAAATTTAGTCAATGAATGTAACACCAATAGATTATCATACTCAGCCAGATATGGTCGTAAACTATGACTTTCATTAGTAAATTCAATAAAAGATTCATCGATTAATAATAAACTATTAGATTCATTAGCTAATGTGGCTAATGCTAATACTTCATGGACTGTTTGTAAACTTCCGTCAGGATTATTAGGATTTCCTAAACAAACCAAACTACGTTGCCCCTTAACGGCTGCTTCGCTTAAATATTGGCGTAACAGTTCATAAGGAACTGTAAAATGAACCTGAGGCTCCAATGCTAAAGTTAGCGGATAAGAACGTACATTTAAATCCTGCGCTTTTGCTGCTAGTGCATATTCAGAAAATCCAGGGGCTGGCACTATAACTTGTTGTAACCCCTTTACTTCCATTAACGCATATAACAGTTGGGCCGCGCCATTACCAAATAAAATATATTCATCTGGAACATGTAATACGGTTGAGGCTATATTTAATAAGTCCATATTATTCGGATCAGGATAATGAATAATTTCATCCAAATGGCTCAGTATGGCCGCTTGCCCTTTAGCGCTTAATCCTACTGGATTGATATTGGCACTAAAATCAACAATATCTTGTGGCGAGACACCTTGACTAGCTGCTGTTTTATAAATATTACCACCATGTATATTTTTCATCAGTTAGCCTCCTAGCGTTTCATAAAGGTAATTCCTTCATTAGTTGTCTCTACCGTATCTAAATAATGTAAATTAGGTAATTGCTGTAATACGGCGGCTTTACAATCAGCAAGCGCCGCCCCATCAGAAGGAAATAATAAGCCCATAATAGTACCACTATGAGCAATGATTGTACCAACACTATTAAAATGACTGCCAATTTCATGCAGTTCATATAACATAGGTTTGTGAAGAATTCGTTGATTGGCAAAAGCACTCAAAGTAGCCGCTTGACCGATTAAGGACACATCATGTTGGGCAATGCCCTCTTTAAATAAAGCAAGGGATTCTAAAATATACGGTTCTTTTTCAGCAATTAAATCGCGTAACCCTTGCTGTGCATTAAAGGCTACCGTATCTATTTCGCCCCCTTCATCAAAAATCATAATCTTCATAGGTGGGCAGTTTCCTAAGGGCTCTGTAATAACCCCTGATATGTAATCAAATTGTACAACGCCTGGATAAAAAGAAGCATCACTTGGTTCAATACTCAAGCAAATTTCTTTCAATTCATCAAGCGTTAAAGGTCGTCCATAGGCTAATGCAGTTGCCATAGCTGCGACGCTAATATCAGCACTGCTAGAAGCCATCCCCTTGCCTTGTGCTATATCAGACCGCACATAAACCATTGGTCTTTGTTTGCGGTAAAGCCAAGGCGTAATTTGATTGCCTTCATATCTCATCAATAATTGTTTGACTTGCTGAGCTGCTAACGCTGCTTTAGGTTGTAAAGAACAGAAATATGGCCTTAACGGTTGTTTCACATCGCTAAGCGCATAAGAATAACGATTAATTGGACAGGTAACCAAAAACGGTTGACCATCAATGGAACCTTGCAAAAATTCACCGCACGTTCCTGGTGCACGTACATAATATGACACCTGTCGTTCCTCCATACTAATATACAAAAAATAAATAGAAAACACAGTAAATAATTAGTAAAACTCTTGTAAATATAGATAATATAGTATTTTATAAAACAGTAAATCCCATGGCAATAGCCGCTAAAATTAATAATACTTCTGACGACTCAATAACAAAGCCATATGTATCACCAGTGACACCGCCTAGGTGTTTGGAAATATAACTATTTAATATAAAATTGATTAAAATACCTATACCTAAAAATACTGCATAATCCCAGCGAAAATATAAGACTGGCAATGTGGCAAATAAGGTAGCCCAAGCAAGGGTGGATTTCGGCGAATAGACAGCAAACGCTTTACCCATCCCCTCTGGTCGAGCATACTGAAAGAGACGTATACTGAGAACTAAAGAGTAACGACTAATAATCGGTAAAAATAAAAGTAACTCCCAAAGAAATTTAGGGTCCACATTGGCTACTAATTGCCATTTTAATAAGGTAAGAAATACAAAACCTACAACACCATTAGAGCCTACACGGCTATCTTTCATAATCTCTAGTTTACGTTCTCTATCTCGGCCAGAAAATAAACCATCACAAGTGTCCATAAATCCATCAGCATGAAGGCCACCAGTAAATAGAAATTCAAAAATAACGAGTAATAAAGCTAATAATTGTATAGGCAAATAATCAGCTAACAACCAATATAAAGCAGCCATAAAGGCCCCAATAACTAAGCCTACAAAAGGAAAATAAATTACACTTTTACCAAAATCATGAATATCCCATTCCGTTTGATTCACGATTTTAAGACGTGTTAAAAATTGTAAGCCAATAAAAAATGCCTTCATAATATCACCAAAATTCTAGAAATTAAGGCTGCTAATACAACCCCTAATAAAGAACAAACATACATCATACCAATTGTTTTTTGAATATGAATACCACGCATCGGTACATCTGGATTACCCATAAATTGACGGAATGTCATAGTATCACCATATTTATTATAGCCTCCTAGGCGAATATGTAAGGCACCTGCCACAGGTGCTTCTGCATATCCCCCATTAGGACTTGGATGTTTCGCTGCATCGCGTTTAGCAATATACCAAGCATTACGCCAATCATGACGTAAAAGAAACGCTGTAGCAATATATAGCAATAAAGTAATTCGTGCTGGGATCCAATTAACAACATCGTCAAAACGAGCAGCGACTCTACCAAAGTATAGGTATCGTTCATTTTTATAACCAAGCATAGAATCCATGGTATTAGCAGTCCGATAAAACAGAGCCCCTAAAGGGCCAAAAACGGCAAAGAATAATAAAGGCGATATAATACCATCTACTGTATTTTCAGCTACTGTTTCAATCGTAGCCCGCGTAATTTCACTTTCATTCAATTCCGTAGTATCTCGGCCAACAATCCAGCCCACTTTGCGACGTGCTTCCGCTAAATTTTTTTGTTGCAATAAACGAGCCAGTTCTAATCCTGCTTCCGCTAAGGAGCGAGGACTAATCGTAATATACACAATGATAACTTCGACTGCATAGGCAACCCAAGGATGAATCGTACCGGCAATTAATAATAATACAAAGCCAATCCCCGTTACAGTAAGAAGTGTTAAACAAACGGTTAGAGCCCCATACGCAATTTTTTTACGAGGGGAATCAGTCGTTCCATACAAAAGATGTTCATAAAAAGAAATGACTTTACCGATAAGAACAACTGGATGAAATTTGCTTTTTGGGTCACCCAATAGGCAGTCTAATAAAAACGCCCACAGCGGAATGAAATAATGAGCATTTTGTATGAACCATTCCATTAGGCTTGTTCCTCTAATAATGCATCAATATATTCCATATCTAAATGCTTCTCTACAATATCAGCCAATCGATTATAAGCCGCATCTTTGTGTTCAAAATAATGGAAAACCTCTTCCATAGGAGGGAGGCCTTTTTTAGTACGCAAAGCATTAATTAATTGGCGTCGTAAACTATCATTATCTAAAATACCATGAATATAGGTACCCATAACTTGGCCTGATTCATTAGTGAAGCCATCCATTACATTAACGGGTTGTTCACTACGCGATGTAATATTAAAACATTCTGCCACAGCACCCACACCACGAGTATCACCCATATGAATTTCATAGCCTCTTAGCTCTTGACCACTATAGTTCATACCTAAGAAGGACAAGTTTTCAGTATTAAAACTAACTTGATGTGTCATTTTGGTGCCTGTCATTGTCGTTTCAGTAGGCAATAAGCCTAAGCCTTTTAGTTCAGGAATATCTCCTTCGATACCATCTGGATCATGCAGTTTTTCCCCCAGCATTTGATAACCACCACAAACACCCAAAACTGGTGTACCTTTAGCTACTAAGGCTTGAATATCTTTATCATAACCACGGTCTTGTAAATATTTTAAATCGGCCAATGTATTTTTAGAACCTGGTAAGATAATTAAATCAGGTTCGCCAATAGCATCGCCAGGTTTTACAAAGCGAACCGATACATCTGGTTCATAGGCAAGCGCATCAAAATCAGTGAAATTTGAAATTTTAGGCGTCTGCATAACGGCAATGGTAATTTCACGATTAATGGTAGTATGTTTACTTTCAAGAGCTACAGAGTCTTCTTCATCAATATCTAGGTTTTCAATAGCAGGAATAACACCTACCACCTTACGTCCAGTTCGTTCCTCAATGAAATCTAACGCAGGTTTTAATAAATTTATATCGCCACGGAATTTATTAATCACAATCCCTTTGACTAAATCACGTTCTTCTGGTTCTAATAATTCTAAAGTACCTACAATGGAAGCAATAGCACCACCACGATCTATATCAGCAATGAGCATAACAGGACAATTAGTCATCTTAGCAACACGCATATTAACAATATCATTAGCTTTCAGATTAACCTCAGCTGGACTACCGGCCCCTTCAATGACAATCATGTCAAAATTATGATTTAAAAATTGAAGACTTTCTTTGACTTTATCAAGGGCTGTTAAGGAATATTGAGTGTGATATTCTTTAGCGCTATACACCCCTACTGGTTTTCCCATAAGGACTACTTGCGACGATTGATTACCTGTAGGTTTTAATAAGACAGGATTCATTTGTACAATCGGATCAATACCCGCAGCTTCTGCTTGTGCTACTTGGGCACGACCAATTTCATCGCCCCAACGAGTTACATACGAATTTAAAGCCATATTTTGTGCTTTAAAAGGGACCGTCTTTAACCCTCTACGATAAAAAATACGGCACAATGCCGTAGTCAAAATGCTTTTCCCTACATTGGAACTTGTTCCTTGAAACATAATTTTCTTTGCCATTATATGTGAACCTCCTTGGATTTTAGTTCTGTTGTAATGCCACTAATTGTAAAATATACTTCATCAGCCTCTTTAGCTACCGCTTGATTAACTAACCCTGCTATATCACGGAAAAAACGAGCTAACCGATTTTCTGGAACAATCCCTAAACCTAACTCATTAGTTACAAATACAACCGTTTTATTAGCTTCACGACTTTGGACTAAAATGTGTTTTAGTTCTTCCACTAAAGCATTGGCTATTTCATTACACACCGCTTGTGTGTGTGGTTCTGCTTTTAGCATAGTATTGGTGGCATACATAGTTAGGCAATCCACCAAGATAATGTCGCATTGTTCTAAAACCTTTGGCCATGAAGCGGATAAATCGAAAGGAATTTCATAATTATGCCACACCGAACCACGACGTTCTTTGTGCTTAGCTACTCGATCTTCCATTTCATCGTCAAAAATTTGACTCGTTGCTACATATCCTTTACTGCCTGATAAGGATAATACTAATTGTTCAGCAAACTCGCTTTTACCACTACGAGCGCCTCCTGTGCAAAGTATAATTTTACTCTTATTATTTATCATGAGTCGTTATACTCTCCCTACTGTTTAATTCTTGGACTCTACTTGCATTTAGAGCCTTTATAAGTATACAATAATTCATATCGCTACTTTTAAGTCATACATTGCTACTTAAAAGTATAAAACCCGTATATCCCATTATACACCGTTCATAGTATATTGAGGGAATAAAAAGGAGTGTTTTATTGTATGGAAATGAAAAATTTTTATGTTAAATTGATGGCTACCCTTTGGGAAAATACATATCGAGCTGTCATTACTGACCAAAATGAGCAATATGCAGCTACAGCCCGTGTAATTGTTAATATTCCCTTACCACCAGAAGCATTACCACCAAATGCACCACAGGTTGAAGCACAGTTATTGGTGCTTGTAGAAGATGGCACTATATCACCAGAAGATTTAATCGAATTTGAAACGATATTAGCTGCTAAAATTCGCGAAAAATTTCAATATGAAATTAGCACCGTATTCTTCTACTACCCAAGTCCTGAAGATGTATTAAATACTGGCACGATTGATCAAAAATAGAATAAAATATAAAAGCTATGTTACCGAATGATTCGCGTAACATAGCTTTTTATATGGGATGACCGTATTTCGTATTCACGCGTCAAGCAAGTATGAAGTTTCTGCCACTTCACCTATGTGAACACAATGAGTACATTGAGATGGCCTATTATAGTTCAAACTCAGCACGAGCTAGCATGTAGCAACAATCAGATAAACGATTTAAGTAGCGAATGTTAACTTCGTGAATCGCTTCACCTGATTCAGCCGCACGCAATAAAGCCCGTTCAGCACGACGTGTTACCGTACGACATTGATGCAATAAAGCGGAACTTTTTTTATCACCAGGCACGATGAATTTAGTCAGTGGTTCCATTTTAGCATCATAGCTATCAATAATTTTTTCAAGGTTTTCAATATGAGCATCTGTAATAGTAGGTTCTTGGCCTAAACTTGCTACATCAGCCATCAATTGCCATAATTCTTTCTGAATTCCATAAATAACTTGTTGTATGTCATCATGTTCAGAGAAAGCACGAGCTACGCCAAGTACAGCTTGTAATTCATCAATAGTACCATAAGCTTCTACACGAAGGGATGCCTTAGAAAGGCGCTCGCCTGTATATAAAGAAGTAGAGCCTTTATCACCTGTTTTAGTATATACCTTTGCGTTCATACTATCACCTCTTGTACTGTAAAAGAATTTAAAATTCTGGGAACCATAAAGCGACTTCACGTTTTGCTGTGTCTACCGCATCCGATGCATGCACTACATTTTCATTAATTGCTAACCCATAGTCACCACGAATCGACCCAGGATTTGCTTTTAATGGATCTGTAGCACCATTTAATTGACGTACAGCAGCCACTGCGTTTTCACCACTTAATACCATGGCAAGAACAGGACCAGATGTAATGAAATCAATTAATTCTTGGAAAAATGGTTTTTCTTTATGTTCTGCATAATGTTCAGCCGCTAACTCACACGGTACTTGCATTAATTTTAGAGCACTAATTGTTAAGCCTTTGCGCTCATATCGAGCTAAAATTTCACCACAAAGTTTCTTTTTTACGCCATCTGGTTTTACGAGTACTAACGTGTGTTCCATGATTTCCTCCTAGCGCATGCGCGCAGCTAATTCTTTTAATTTTTCAATACGAGATGTTGTACTTGGATGCGTACTAAATAAAGAGCTCGTAAAGTCCTTTACATTACTTAAAGGATTAATAATAAACATATGAGCTGTTGTGCCTACTTGTGATTCACTAGTTGGCAACGCTCCATACTTGGAATAATAATCGATTTTTCCAAGGGCCGATGCTAAGGATAAAGGTTTACCACTCATTTCAGCGCCACCTTCATCCGCTAAATATTCACGTGAACGTGAAATCGCCATTTGAATTAACGCAGCGGCAATCGGTGCTAAAATGATAGTTGCTAACATAGCAATTGGATTACCACCTTCACGGTCATCACTACGACCAAAAATGGCAAAGAACTGCATCATATTAGCAATCATCGTAATAACCCCAGCAATACTAGCAGCAATGGTACTAATCAATGTATCACGATGTTTAATATGGGTTAACTCGTGAGCTAATACCCCTTCAATCTCATCATCTGTTAATAACTCCATAATGCCTGTTGTTACCGCTACAGCCCCATGTTCTGGGTTACGGCCAGTAGCAAAAGCATTAGGTACTTTAGAATCGATAATATACACCTTTGGCATTGGTAAATTACCACGCTTGGCTAAGCTAGCTACCATATTGTACAAATCAGGATTGTCCGTCGCAGATACTTGGCGGGCATTGTACATGCTGAGGACAATCTTATCACTATTCCAATAACTGAACAAGTTCATCCCCATAGAAAAAATAAACATCGTTAGAAGACCAGTCTTGCCCGCGACTAACTGTCCAATTACCATTAATAAACCAGTCATCAATGCCAGTAAAACAGCTGTCTTTACATTATTCATAGTTTTTGTTTGCCTCTTTCTTAAATATATTGTTTTACACATGGTCGGAACGACAAGATTTGAACTTGCGACCTCTACCACCCCAAGGTAGCGCTCTACCAAGCTGAGCTACGTCCCGATGAATAGTATTATATCAACAAATTTGAAAAATATCTATTCACACTCTAATTATATAGTAATTACCTACTTTTGGCAATTTATGTAGCTAGCACCCACCGTATCTGCTTCTACTATATAAGCATGACAAGCAATGTTATTTTGAACAAATATCTCTGCCATAGCTTCCTTTACTTGGTTTACTGATTGTCTAGAACAATAAGCAATTAAAGTAGAGCCAGAGCCACTAATAGTAGCGCCATAGGCCCCCTGTTCGAGTGCTACTTTAAATACATCATCACAATAAGGGATTAGCGATTTACGATAAGGCACATGTAAATAATCTTCAAGAGCTATGCGCAAATAGTCTAACTTATGTTGTAATAAAGCCGTAACAAATAAGGTAGCATGGCTCACATTGGCTACCGCTTCTTTATGAGCAATTGCCTTTGGTAATACACTGCGAGCATATTCGGTAGACACGATTACGTCCGGTACCACTACAGCAAAAACTAACTCATCTGGCAACGTTACTGTCGTATACAATAAACCCTGTTCATGATTAACAGCACAAACTAAATTACCAAGTAACGCAGGCGCTACATTATCAGGATGTCCTTCAATCTCATTAGCAAGTAGAAGTAACTCATGTTTACTCAAAGGCGTGGCTAGAGTCGCATTGGCTAATAAAAGACCTGCTACAATTGCTGTAGAACTACTGCCTAACCCACGAGATGGAGGAATAGCAGCCTCGCTATGAATAGTGCCATATATAGGACTTACTGCAACTTTAGCAAAAACTTGTTGCATAGCATAACCAACTAGATTATTAGCTTGATCTTCCTTGGCTAATAATTCTGCATCAAAGCCGTCAAAAGTATAAGTATTACATGTCGCTGTTTCATCAGGCATAAAGGTAAATGTATTGTATAACTCTAACGCTAGGCCTAATGAATCAAATCCAGGTCCACAATTGGCACTAGTAGCAGGCACTTTTACAACAATTGGATTCATTCTTACCTCCTAATCCGCCATAATAGGGATAACGCTCCCCACTTCTCGGACAACGCGTAGATTATTAAAGGCATTGATTACATTTACAATGTAAGAGCGAGGACAGGAAGAAGTTACAATGGCAATCGTAGATGTCGTTTCACTTTCGTTACGTTGGGTAACGGCTTGCACGGAAATACGTTGTTCAGCAAGCTTTGTGGCTACTTTAGCAAGAACACCAGTGGAATTATCTACTAGAATTCGAATATAGTAAGATGATTCAATTTTACCAGAAGCATATAAGTTTTTTTCTGAGAAATAGAATGGTTGTAAAGCCCCCAAATGATGGGTTCGAATATTTTTAGCTACTTCCATAACATCGCCTACGATGGAACTCCCCGTTGGCAAACTTCCTGCCCCACGGCCGTAGAACATAGCATCGTCAATACCATTGCCTTTTACATATAATGCATTATATGAACCACGAACAGATGCCAATGGATGATCGCTTGAAATAAAGGATGGATGCACATTTAAAGACAACCCTTTTTTTGTCTCCTTAGCAATCCCTAATAATTTAATGGTATATCCAAATTCCTTGCCAAAAGCAATGTCGGTCGCATCAATTTTGGTAATCCCTTCAACCGATACATCTTCGAAGAAAATACGACGATTAAAGGCAATAGAAGATAAAATGGCCAGTTTACGTGCTGCATCTAATCCTTCTACATCTGCCGTAGGATCAGCCTCAGCATAGCCTAAAGCTTGCGCTTCAGCCAACACTTCTTGATAACCGGCCCCTTTTTCCGTCATATTAGATAATATAAAATTAGTTGTACCATTTAAAATGCCGACAATTTCTGTAATCCGATTGCCCGCTAAGGATTCATACAGTGTACGGATAATTGGAATTCCACCAAGCACACTCGCTTCATATCGCAAATCAACTTTATGTTTGGCCGCTAAATCCAATAAGAATGGCCCAGCTTCCGCCAATAAATCCTTGTTAGCCGTAACCACACTTTTCCCTAAGGTTAATGCTTTTTCTACACATTCACGAGCAAAGGTTGTGCCCCCCATAACTTCAACAACAACTTGAATCGTGGGATCTGTAAATACATCTTCTACAGATTCTACAAATTGTGTACCTTCCGGTAAAGCTATATGACTATATTTTGCTTTATTACGAACATAAATCTTAGTCACTTGAAGTGGCGCACCCACTCGATTAGCAATTAAATCGCCATTTTTTACAAGTAATTCAAAAGTTCCTTGACCTACTGTACCAAAACCCAGTAGCGCTACTTTAATTGATTCCATACTATCCTCTCTCTTTAAAGGAGTGCCCCGGCCTATGTATATAAGTCGGGGCTCTGCCTATATGTGTAATTAATGGTAATAAATTTAAACCACAAGTCATTAATTATGCTTGACCTAAAATTTCTACACGTAAAATCCCACGAATAGAACGAATATTATTTAAACATTCTTCTAACGATGTAGACAAATCTTTAGTTTCAAAAGCAATTGTTACATTCGCAATTCCTTGAAGTGGAATATCTTGATTGATAGTCAAGATACTACCATTACTTTCCGCAATGGTCCGTAAAATACTAGATAACATACCAGCTTCATTGGACATGGAGATAGTAATAGATACAATCTTACCTTGAGCAATTTCATAAAATGGGAATACATAATCTTTATACTTATAATAAGCCGAACGACTTAAATCCATACGTTCTACTGCTTCGTTAATTGTTTTAGCTTCCCCTAATTTTAAAATTTCTTTTACTTTAATCGTTTTTTTAATCGCTTCTGGAAGAATATCTTCTTGTACCAAATAAAATTTGTCTTTTTTTAACTTAGCCAATGTTCTTACCTCCATTTTCTCCTTCAGCTGCCGTCGCGCCAGCAACAAATTGACGGCCGTATAATGTAAAGACGGAATACATACCAATAAAAAATGGTAAATATTCAGCTACCACACGCCAACCAACCGCCACGATGCCAACAGTCCCTACCGGCAAGAATGAAGTAAACAAATAAATAAATAATCCCTCTGCTACGCCTGTACCACCTGGTGTAGGCGCAAAATACAAAATTAAATTTAACAATATCATACGACTGAGGATTTCCACAATCGGTATATCCCAAGTAAAGGCACACATAAGAGCTGGCGCAATAGCATATAATGCTAACAAGCTTAAACCAGATTCTATGAATACCAATAATGACTGAAATGGTTTAGCATATAATAATGAAAACCCCTCATTTAGCTCCGTTAGCTTAGCTAACCACGCCTTAGGGTTTCCTTTTTTTACCCGCTCAGCCATAAGATAGACAAACCGTTTCATTAAATTAGTTCGCAGCACATATAGACCAACAATAGTGCAAATAACCAAAAATAGTGAAATTTCTAGCAATGCTTCACGACTAATATAAGGAATTGTAATGGAGCTATGTAAAAAAATAACAGGCAACATTACAATTAAAAATAAAATAGAAAATACAGTACGAATTAGTACAATGGGAGCCCCTTTCATAACAGGCACACCATAACTTTTAAGAATGAGTACTTGAGCAACTGCACCACCACTAGCACCAGGCGTCAACATGGCCATAAAGTAGTTACCAAAGATAACACGCAAAATAGCTATAATTGGCAAATCATACCCACCAATGTGAACGAGCCGTTGTAACCGTAACCCGTCAAAATACATTCCCACAGCTAAGGCTAATAATGCTAATAATAAAGAACTAATATTAAAAGTTTCCAATGTTGCTAAAGCCGCTAAATCAATCGTAAAGTAAATGGTAAGCCCTGAGATTATGACCAACACTAAACCTAAGAAAAGCCCCCGTTTTACAACTTTATTCATTCACACTCACCATAATTAACTAGCTGAATCTGGTGGAACTGAATAAATTGTTTTACTGGTTCTGCACACATTGCGGCCAATTCGCCTTCCCAATGGTAATTCCAAGGATATAACGCATTAAGAATTCTGTCATTATTACCTGGATGTGTCATAATTTCATGACTGCCTCTAGTAGTAGCTACGCGCTGAAGAATTTCCATTAATCGTTCTTCCGTCAACTGACCACCAGCCATCATACCCCAAAAGTAACGAGGAGACCATATCTTCATTTTACTCGATAACGTATACGCCTTATCCGCTACTTCTGCTAACCCGACTTTACCAGCAAATCGCCCCCACTGATTAATGCCATTACGGAAAAAACGGTCCTCAGCGGGAATTCTCATTTTTTTAATACCATAACGACGTAATAAAGTAACCATAATTGGTGTAATTTGTGGTAATACATGAAGATGTTGATGACCATCTGCATGCGTAATCGGTAAACCAGAGGAAACAACTTTTTCAAATTGTTTGTCCAATTCTTTATACACTTCTTCAAAATTAATTTGCCCCATCATGGCTTTTTTTACAAATTCAGGATAGGACATGAGAAAGCGCCCGTTTTCTAATAAGGTTGGTACTTCCTCTTCGGCACAGAGAGGTTTTAAACCACCTACTAAGGCTGTATGTACACCAATACCTAATTGAGGTGTTGCTTTAGCAAGCGTAACAGCTTGATCAAAAGCATCGCCATTAGCTAGTAAGGATGTACTTGTAATAATCCCCTCAGTATGCCCCTTAATGATACCTTCGTTGACAGCTTCATGTAAGCCAAAATCGTCGGCATTAACTATTAATCGAATCATACGCACCTTCTATTCTTTTAATCCTTGTTCATATAAAGAGGATATATGTTATTTTAACATATGTCTATTGGTAGTGTATAGTGTTATTTTGTGATTATACTATTAATTTTAAGAATAGTTTATAAAATACACCTACATATCTTGTTGTAATTGATGCCAAATACGTTGTTGTAACTCCTTTAATGAAATTTGTAATGCTTTTGAAGCCTTATACAGATCTTCATACTCCAAAGAGGTATTAACTAGGCGTCCTTTATGATAAGCGCGCTTGATGTGAATAACATGACCTTCATAAGTTAATTCACTAAATTCTCGATCACAAATAACACGATTTACAGGATAATATCGAAACCCTATGGTCGTTGTATTTTGAAAAATAATATCACTAAGCTCATTCAGTTGATTCGTAGCCCCTAATACGCTAAGTAAAATAGCCGGTCGGCCCTTTTTCATAATAATAGGTGTTAACCACGCATCATTAGCGCCAGCTTGGAGTAATACATCAAGTAACGGACCATAAAATTCTGGATTCATATTATCGATATTAGCCTCAATTTGTATTAAATCTGTCTCCATAAAGCCGCCTCCCCTTCTTTCTTATTTAATGACAAACAGTCAAAATTGGCTATTACCGCTGACTATTAATCACATGGGCCAATCGACCAGCTCCAAAGCCATTATCAATGTTAACGACACCGACACCAGCTGCACAAGAATTAAGCATAGATAATAACGCAGCTAGTCCCTTAAAATTTGCACCATAGCCCACACTAGTCGGTACAGCAATAATCGGCTTAGTTACAAGGCCACCGACTACACTCGCTAAGGCTCCTTCCATACCAGCTACGACAATGACCACGTTAGCAGCCTGAATATCGCTTAAACGATGAAATAGCCGGTGAATACCAGCTACCCCTACATCGTAAATACGCTTTACTTCATTCCCCATTAGTTCAGCTGTTAAAGCAGCTTCTTCCGCAATAGGAATATCACTTGTCCCTGCTGTCACAACAGCAATTGAACGGTCTTCATTTTGTAAGGACCAATCACTACGTCGATATAAAATACGACTAGTTGCATCATATTGTAAATCAGGAATGAATGGCAACAATGCCTCATAAATACTTTGGCGACCACGAGTGCCCATATAAGTACCATAATGTAAATTCAATTCCTTAAATATTGTAATACACTGTTCATCTGTTTTACCTTCACAATATACAACTTCAGGAAATCCTTGTCGCTTAGCCCTGTCTAAATCAATAACTGCCTCTTGCAATGTAGATACTGTACGTTCGTCACGAATTTCATGACTTACAATATCATTAATAGCTTGTTCACAAGCTGCTAATGATATATGTCCTGCCTTATAGGCCTCTAATAATTCACTAACCGATTTATTCATTCTTTAACCAACTCTCTCTCACCGCATACATGCATAAAGCACTGGCTACTGCTAAATTCAAAGATTCGATAGGCCCATACATAGGAATTGTAATCCGCTCATGGGCAATGTCAAACCAAGGGTCACTTAATCCATTCGCTTCATTGCCCAATAACACTAAAGTGGCTGGTGCAAAATCAACATTTTGAATTGGTTTGGCCTCATCTAGTGCGGTGGCATACACAGAGACATTGTTTGCTTGTAATAGAGGTAGTACAGTTTCAACAGCTACATTCTCATAAATTGGCAATTTAGTAATAGCACTCATGGTACTGCGTACAGTTTTTTCATTATAAGGATCTACACTCCCTTTGGTTAAAAACAACCCGTTAGCACCAGCAGCTACTGCCGTCCGAATAATAGTTCCTAAATTACCTGGATCTTGTACAGCATCAAGCAGGATGTAAAGACCAACGTCAAAAGTAGCATCAGTAAGCTTATACGCTTGCTTCTTTACGATACCTATCAGACCTTGTCCATGAACAGTACTCTCTAAAGATTTTAATACAGAGTCCTTTACTTGATATACTATAGCCCCCATATGCGCTGCTTTCATGGCCACTGCATAAGCATCGCTCGTCTCATTATGACAATCACTGATGAATATAGTTGATACCAAACCAGTAGGTACCATATCAGCCACCGTTCGTACCCCTTCCGCTAAATATTCACCATACTGTTTGCGATATTTCTTTCGCTGCAAGGACTGCGCATATTTTAATGTCTTATTTTCTTTGGATGTAATAAGTTCCATACGCTTCTCCACTATAGTAATGAATACCGCACAGCAAGTAATAGCATTGCTTGTGCGGTATTAGTTATGTTCACTACATTCTATAATCTTAAATTATTATATCACAACTGACCGCGCTTCCCAAAGAGCAAAGAATGAACCTTTTTGAGCAATTAAGGATTCATAACTACCAGCCTCTACAATTTCACCTTGCTTAATTAAATAAATTTGATTGGCACTACGAATGGTTGATAAACGATGAGCAATGCTAATAATCGTCTTTTCACCACGAATGGTTTTAATTGACTGCTGAATTAATTGCTCGGTATGACTATCAATATGAGCCGTTGCTTCATCAAAAATCAGTATTTGACGATTGCGCACTAATACACGTGCCATAGCCAACAACTGCTTTTGTCCAGTCGATAATAAAGACCCTAAATAGCCTACAGGTGTATTATAACCTTGTGGCAAACGTTCAATCATAGTATGTAAGTGAGCCTTTTTGGCTGCCTCAATAAGGGCTGAATCTGAAATTGTATCATCATAAAGTGATAAATTTTCACGAATCGTCCCCTTAAATAAGTGACTATCCTGGAATACATAGCCCATAACTTCTCGCAATATAGCGGGCGCATATTGATTCGTATCATGGCCATTAATGCGAATAGTCCCTTTAGTGGGACGATAAAACCCCATTAATAAAGCCATCAATGTTGATTTACCACCACCCGAAGGACCTACAATACCAATAAACTGCCCACCATGAATTGTCATAGAAATATCTTTTAAGGCATACGTTTCAGAATTATCATAAGAGAACCAAACATGATCAAATTCAATCGTCTCAATAGTTTTAAATTCTTCTGGAATTGTAATAGATTCAATGGCAGTATCGGCTTCTTCATTAATAATCGGTACAAGTCGTTCAGCACCGGCTAAGGCACTTTGTAAATTATTATACTTTTCGGCAATTTCTTTTAAAGGCTGGAAAAATTTATCCATATATTGAATAAAAGCAAACACCGTGCCAGCTTCTGTAACTGAGTCAAACCAATTGGTAAAACTAAAAATAGCAATAAAAATAACAAATAACATGCCATCTACAATCGGTCTAAAAATAGCAAATGTCTTAACTTCAAATAAACCAGCTTGTAAAAACTCACGACTAATGCGGTCATATTGCTTAGCCATGATGCTTTCCCCAACATAAGACTTAATAACTACGATAAAATTAAGCATTTCTTGCACTGATGTATTAGAGGCCGCCAGTTTTGTGCGAACTCCTCTAAAGGCTTTTCGTGCATATTTTTGATAAACAAAAATTAAAACAGCCATTAATGGTACCAGCAAAGAAACAACGGAGGCTAATTTAACGTTTAAGAAAAACATCGAAATTAAGATGCCAATTATCATCAAGGTACTACTGCCTAATTTCAAGACCACATCCGTATATAGAGTACGCAATGATTCCGTATCATTCGTTACCCGTGTCACTAAATTACCAATTGGTAATTCACCAAAATGAGCCGGTGTACGTGCTAGTATCTTAGCAAAAACTGTATTGCGAATTTCAAAGATAATGCGTTGTCCAAACTGCTGCAACGTATAATTGTGTACAAACATAGCCACAATGCTAAATGTAATCGTCAGAAAATAAAGGCCTGCATATTCTAAAATAATGCCTACATCGCGCTGTGGAAACGCTGTATCAATGACACGTTTAATAAGCATAGGGCGTATTAATTCAAGACTAAGCGCAAATAATAGAAACAAAGCCGCCCAAATCAGTAAAAATTTATGAGGACTAATATATTGACCTAAACGTCGCAATAACAAGATGTCTTCATGTTTAGTCAATGTAGTCTCTTCTTGCACGGTATACGAACTCGTATGTTGCTTACTCATGGGGCACCTCCTTTGTCGCCATAATAGCTTCAGTCTCATCTAATGACTCATCAATTTGCTGTGCATACAACCTACAATATTCACCATTAAGCGACAATAGCTCTTCGTGTGTCCCCTGTTCGACTATAGTGCCATTTTTAAATACCACAATACGATCAGCTTCTTGAAGAGCTTCTAATCGCTGTGAAATAAATAATAATGTTTGTTTTCGGCCTTGCCGTAATGTTTTAATTATACGTCCCGCACTAATGGTATCGAGCGCTGAAAAACTGTCATCCAATAACAAATAAGGCGCATTTTTATATAAACCACGCGCAATATTTACGCGTTGTTTTTGACCACCTGATAAATCAGTACCGCCTTCTTTAAGTCGCTTGGCTGCTGGTGCTAAGCGTTCACTTAAATCACGTGTTAATGCGGCACGCTCTGCAGCTTCAGCAAGGACTAAGGTATGATTAGAAGCTTCCCCGAAGGCAATATTTTCCCCTAGCGTAGTACCTAACAAATACGGTTCAGGCGGTACGTAGGCAATACTACGACGCAATACTTGAAGCGGTAATTGAGTGATGTCTTCTTCACCAATGTATATACTATGAGCTGGTGTATCATGCAGACGTAATAATAATTTAAATAAAGTGGATTTTCCTGAACCAGGCCCCCCTACTATGCCAATAAACTCACCCGGTTTCACAGTTAAATTAACCTCGTGTAGCATAGGCTCCTTAGTTTCAGGATACGTAAATGTTAAATTTTTTATTTCAATCGTTGAAAGGGATAATTCTCGTTCATCCTGCGTCAATGCCTCTTCTTCAATCATAAGAAAGTCATAGATACGATCTAATGAGGCTAAGCCCTTTTGTAAAACAGATAACAAAGAACCAATCCCCATAATGGGACCAATAATTAAACTTAGATAGCCATTAATCGCTACAAAATCCCCTACAGAAATTTCATTAGCAATAATGAGTCGTCCGCATATAAAAATAGCAATAGCATGACACATAAAAGGTGCCACAAATGTCAAAGGAGCTAATATAGCGTCTAATAAGGCCACTAGCATATTTTTTTCATAATTAACCTTATTAATATGCTGAAAACGCCATAAACTGCGCATTTCACGATTGAACGCACGAATAACAGGCATACCTAGGAATAATTCCTGAGCAAACTCAGTCAAATCACTATAGGTATTTTGGGCTTCTTTTTGACGTTGCCGCATACGACGACTTACATAAAGCATACCAAATAAGATAAATGGCATAGGTAATAACGTCATGACAGTTAGTGACACACTTATTTCTTTAGCCATTAAAAAGAAAGAGCAAATGCCAAAGAAAATGGCATCCACTAAAATCATAACCCCAAGCCCTAATGACACCCGCAATGATGTCACGTCGTTAGTCATCAGCGCCATAACCTTACCAGGGCCATTTTTCTCATAATACGCTGTAGGAATATAAAGGGCATGATCAAAAAGACGTCGACGCAATAAAAACTCAAAACGGCGAATCGATCCTAGTAGTAGATGACGAGAACCAAACTTCAAAATAGTAATGGTAAGACCTAATATAAAAAAGTACCCTATATACGTAGTAAGGCCTTCCTTACCATAATATAAGGTGTTAATGGCTTCCCCAGTAAGTCGCGGTACATAGAGGAATAATATATTAATTGTTATCAATAGGACAATCCCTAGTAAGTAGATAGGGCCATAGCCTTTGAAGAACTGTGAAAAAATAGTAAGTTTTTTCATTATGTTTATCTCCAGTTGTCATTTTATTTATATTTGTATCTCGTAAGATTACATTATATGCTTCTATTGTATCATATAAACCACAACATCGAAAATTATCAATTTTTATTTTACTTCTGTCATACAGCATGATATACTTAATAGTGTCAAGAGAGTGTACATTTAAACGCTCTATTAAGAACAGGTATGAATTTTGAAATTAATCTTTAGGAGGTTATTTATTATGGAAAAACGTACTGGCGTAATTACTTTCGCAGGTAACCCAATGACATTAGTAGGTAAAGAAGTAAAAGTTGGCGACGCAGCGCCTGACTTTACTGTTTTAGATAATGGTTTAGCAGCAAAATCTTTGAAAGACTTCGAAGGTAAAGTAAAAATTATCTCTGTAGTGCCTTCCCTTGATACTGGCGTTTGTGACGCTCAGACTCGTTGGTTCAACAAAGAAGCGACTGAACTTTCCAACGACGTAGTTGTATTAACTATCTCTATGGACCTTCCTTTCGCTCAGAAACGTTGGTGTGGTGCCGCTGGTGTTGAAAATGTAGTAACTCTTTCCGACCACAAAGATGCAAGCTTCGGTGAAGCTTATGGTTTCTTAATTGAAGAACTTCGTTTGTTAACTCGTGGTATCGTAGTAATCGGTAAAGACGACAAAGTTGCTTATGTTGAATACGTACCAGAAGTAACTCAGGCTGTTAACTTCGATGCAGCTGTTGATGCTGTAAAAAAATTAATCTAATACGTTAATTTTACTTGTTATCCCGTTCTACGTTATTTTTTACTAAGGTAGACATGATAATATGTACGCCAAAGAGGCTGTAGCATTTGCTACAGCCTCTTTTTTATGAAAAAATTTACTTTGCAAATATTTCTGTTTTACTCATTACATCATAACGCAATTGTTCTTCGTCAATCGTTAATAATTCACGGTCTTTCATTACGACTTTACCGGCCACAATTGTCGTTTGCACGTCTGATGAATTAGCCGCATATACTAACGAAGCCACATCATTATAACGTGGTAACCAGTGCATGCCCGTTACATCATATAAACAAATATCAGCGCGGTAGCCTTCTTTAATAAGACCCAAATCTTGATAATCGAGTACTTTAGCACCTTCCACTGTACCTAATGCTAACGCTTGATGAGCTGGAATAGCTTTAGGATCAAAATGTGTTGCCTTATGCAAAGTAGCGGCTAAACGTACTTCTTCAAGCATATCAGCATTATTGTTGCTAGCAGAACCATCAGTACCAAGTCCAACGGTAATCCCCTTAGCCAACATAGCAGGTACATTGGCAATACCACTAGCTAATTTTAGATTTGATTGTGGATTATGGGCTACACGAACGTTTTTAGCTTTCATAATATCTAAATCTTCATCCGTTAGATGAACACCATGAGCCGCTACACAACCCGTATCAAACACACCTAAGTCATTAAAGTGTGCAATTGGCGTTTTACCAGTTGCTTTAACAACATTTTCTACTTCCCCTTTGGTTTCACAAAGATGAATGTGTATTTGTGCACCAATGTCATGACTCAAATCCATTACTTTACGCATATAATCATCTGGACAAGTATAAGGTGCATGAGGTCCTAACATAACTTTAATTCGCTCATGATCAAAGCCATGCCAATGTTCAAATAATTCTCGACTTTCTACTAAGGCCTGTTCAGCGGTGGGCGCTATCCCAGCCATCCCACGGGATAAAACAGCACGAATCCCCGTTTCTTTTACTACTTTAGCTGTATCTTCCATAAAGAAATACATATCACTAAAGCATGTAGTCCCACTACGGAACATTTCAGCGACGCCAAGACGAGTTCCCACTTCCACCAAATCATTAGTCAATTTAGCTTCAGCTGGCCAGATTTCATTTTGAAGCCAATCCATTAGCTCCAAATCGTCAGCATAATTGCGAAATAACCCCATAGCAATATGCGTATGAGTATTAATTAAACCTGGGGCTGCTACTCGGCCATTACCATCTAATATGTAGGCTGCATTACCGCATTCTTTAGTAATGAGTTCCTGACCAAATGGTGTTTTACTTTCTTCCTCTGTCAAAATTTTATTAATATAGCCATCTTTGATAATCAATGTTACATTACGTAACATATCTTTGCCAGATTCAGCAGATTCTCCTGTAATACAATCTATATTGCGAATTACAATATCAGCCATTATTATCTCCTTATTATGATTTACTGTATGTGGTTCTAATTTATTAAGTGATTCAGTTCTAATCTATATTTCCTATTATATTTTTATTCTACTTTACTTTAAGGCATTTAACTTGCTATATTCTACTGTACTTTATGTAAGTAATCATATTGTTCCTGAGTTAATGCATCAATATCGTACCCCATAGAATTAAGTTTTACTTTAGCGATACGTACATCTAATTCATGAGGTAAAATATGAACTGTACTTTCCATAGTCGTACCATGATCAAGTAGGTATTCAGCAGCCAATGCTTGCATAGCAAAGGATAAGTCCATAATTTCGGCAGGATGTCCATCACCAGCGGCTAAATTAACAAGACGACCGCCGGCTAACAAGTATAAAGTCCGGCCATCAGCTAATGTGTAACCTTCAATATTTTTACGAACATTTTTATGAGAAACTGCCATATCCGCTAGTTCGACCCCATTGACTTCACAATCAAAATGGCCAGCATTACACATAATCGCTTTGTCTTTCATTACTTCATAGTGCTCTTTGCGAATCACATCTTTACAACCAGTTACGGTAATAAAAATATCACCAATTGGCGCAGCTTCAATCATAGGCATAACTTTAAAACCATCAAAAACTGCTTCAATCGCTTTAATAGGGTCTACTTCGGTAACAATAACATGGGCCCCAAGACCTTTAGCACGCATAGCTACCCCTTTACCACACCAGCCATAACCAGCAACAACTACGTTTTTACCAGTTACAGTTAAATTAGTGGTGCGCATAATGCCATCCCATACGGATTGTCCCGTCCCGTACCGATTATCAAAAAGATATTTACAATAGGAATCATTCACCGCAATCATTGGGAACGTTAATTTATGTTCATTAGCCAACGCATGTAAACGATGTACCCCTGTGGTTGTTTCTTCAGAGCCGCCAATAAGACGTTCTTTAGCATCTGTACGAGTGGTATGTAATAAATTAACAAGATCGCCCCCATCATCAATGATAATATGAGGTTTATGATCTAGCGCTTTATTCAAAAACATAAAGTATTCGTCTTCAGTGCAATCATGCCATGCATATACAGTAAGTCCCATATCTACTAAGGCTGCTGCCACATCATCTTGAGTAGATAAAGGATTAGAGCCTGTAACAATTACATCAGCACCAGCTTCTTTTAATACCGTGGATAAATATGCCGTCTTAGCTTCTAAATGAACACTGACTACCACGGTTTTACCTTCAAATTTATGACTGGCTTTAAACTCTTCTCGTAAACTATTAAGAGCGGGCATAAAATTAGATACCCATTCAATTTTTTTACGACCTTCTGGTGCTAATTTAATATCTCTAATTAATGATTCCATTCTAAACCTCTTCTTTCAAACTGTATTATTTGGGTTACATTGAAATTCAACTAACGCTATGAATTTTAATAATATGATATGAGTATTATCATAGATAGACTATTTAATAATTTTTTTAGCCATATCAGCGATAGACTTATTATACGGTGCTGTCAATACACCTTCTTCTGTAATAATAGCACTTACTAACTCATGAGGAGTCACATCAAATGCAGGATTTAACACTTCAATATCAGTAGGCGCTGTAGGAATTCCTCCAAAACACAAAACTTCTTCAGGACTGCGCATTTCAATTGGAATATCGGATCCTTTTTGTAACGTAAAATCAAACGTACTGTAAGGTGCCGCTACATAAAATGGAATATTATGAGCCTTAGCTGCTAAGGCCACACCATAGGTACCAATTTTATTGGCTACATCCCCCTCTGTCGTAATCCGATCAGCACCAACAATAACAGCATCAATAAGTCCTTGTTGCATAGCATAAGCAGCCATATTATCAGTTAGTAACGTAACGGGAATACCATCATGATGAAGCTCAAAAGCTGTTAAGCGAGCCCCTTGTAATAAAGGACGAGTTTCATCGGCATATACTCGTTCTAATTGGCCCTGACTATATAATTCACGAACCACACCAAGCGCTGTACCTAGGCCTGCCGTTGCTAAGGCGCCTGCATTACAATGGGTCAAAATACGAATGCCTTTTTTACCTTCAAATAACGTAGCACCAGCTTTAGCCATAGCTTCATTTAAGCGTTGATCTTCTAAGTCAATCGCTTTAGCTTCAGCTTCAATCAGTGGTAACGCAGCCACCATAGTATCACAAGGAAATACAATATTCGTCACAATGCGATCAATAGCCCAAGCCAAATTAATAGCTGTTGGTCGAGTTTCTTTTAATATATTAGCAAATTCTAAGAAATTTGCCCGCTGTGTTACTTCATCAGGTGCTGATGCAATAGCTTCACGAGCAGCCAAAATTAAACCGTAACCAGCAGCAACACCTATTGCTGGAGCGCCCCGAACACGTAACTTTTTAATAGCTTCTGCGACTTGTCGCCAATCAGTACAATCAATATATATTTCCTCTGTTGGCAATTGAGTCTGATCTAATAAAATGAGCGATTCTCCATTCCAAGTAATACTTTTCATAGATTGACTTTTTAGTGTATTTAAGGAGCTAACTGCTTCTTGTAAACTCATAGTAAGTCTCCTTCTTTACCAAGAGCAGCTTTGAAACCACCATATTCAGCTAATCGATGATGACAAGGTAAATCTTGGTCTGGATCTAAACGTTCAATTGTTTCAAGAATTAACGCTTTAAAATTATTAGACATCTCGGCCATAATATCAAGTACTTCTTGATGCGTTAATTCTGTTGGCGAAATACCGGCCGCATAATTCGTAACCATAGAAATAGTAGCATAAGCAATTTCAGCTTCACCAGCTAATACTACTTCTGGTACATTAGTCATCCCCACCGTATCAGCCCCTAACATTTTGAACATCTTAATCTCAGCAGGCGTTTCAAAACGAGGACCTTCAGTACATACATATGTACCGCCATTATGAAGTGTAATGTCAAGTTTTTTAGCAGCTTCTTCAATCACAGTACGCAAGGCTGGTGAATACGGATTACCGACCCCTAGATGGACTACTTTTTTACCATGGCCATCAAAGAACGTACTTACACGAGATTTTGTAAAATCTAAAAACTGGTCAACCAATACAAAATGACCAGGCCCAAAATCTTGATTTAAAGAACCTACTGCTGTTGTAGAAATTATCATGGTAACACCTAATTTTTTTAGGCCCCAAATATTAGCGCGATAATTAATTAAATGAGGCGGAATTGAATGTTTCATGCCATGACGAGCTAAAAACACCACTTGTTTACCTTTATAACTGCCTTGTGTATAAGCAATGTCCCCATATGGCGTGGACATGGTTTTCGCTTCAATATTTTCAAACATTGATGGATCATACACACCAGTACCACCAATTACTGCGATTACACCCATTATAGTCACCTCTTTATAAATAATAAAATACAGTAAGTCACAAAATTGTGCACTATCACTATTTGCTATGCTAAAACACGAGTTAAATAAAAGAAAACTCCAGAGCAAGCCCTGGAGAATCCATACCTTAGTTACTGCCCTAAGGCTCGTTTATTCTATTGTACCACATTATAAGTGATTGAGTTAATCATTTGTTTTTGCAAGGTCACCTAAGAGTTATCATAAAATTTGATTAATTAAGTGGTCCTTGAGTAGCTTCATCAAACACTTTTTTTAACTCGTCACGACTAAAATGATATTTTTCATTACAATAATGACAAACTAATTCTGTAGTTTCATCTTTCAGCAATTCTTCTTTATCATGTGGCTGTAGTGTTGCTAAAATTTGTTCAAACCGTTCACGGCTACAAGTACAATTGAAACGAACTTCCCCTTCATATACTTGTTCTTTTGTTAACCCTGCCAGTACTTTATCTACTAAGCCTGCACCATCAGGATGGGCTTCTAAATATTTAGAAATAGGGCCGAGCTCATTAATATTTGCCTCTACCTGTGCTAACGCTTCATCAGTAGCATCTGGCAAGGCTTGTACCAAAAATCCACCGGCTGCTTTAGTCGTTTGATCTGTATTAACCAAAACCCCTAAACTAATCGTAGCTGGAATTTGTTCTGATGTATATAAATAATACGCTAAATCTTCAGCCACTTCACCAGACTGCATAGGGCTTTGAGAGGTATAATCTTGACGTAGCTTAGTGAAACGAGTAACCTGCACTTCACCATCATGACCAACAGCCGCTCCTACATCCAATTTACCTTCATATTTAAGCGGTACTTCCACATGGGGATTATCTACATAGCCACGCACTGTATTATCACTAAACGCGTCTACATGAACAACGCCTAAGGGACCTTTACCATTTAAACGTAAACTAACATTTTCTTCATTTTTAAAGTCACCAGCCATTAAAAGAGCGCCTGTCATAGTACGTCCTAAAGCTGCCGTAGCAACAGGGCTTAAGTCATGACGCACTCTAGCTTCTTCGACTGTATCAGTTGTAACAGCAAAAGCCAAGCGAACCCCCTCTTTGGTGGTATAACGACGAATCATATCCATATAAATATTACTTCCTTCAATTTATTTTTATTTAGTCTCTTAAATTTGTTCTAACAAGTTAACCATTTCAATAGCGCCCATAGCACAATCAAAGCCTTTATTACCGGCTTTAGTGCCAGCGCGTTCAATAGCTTGTTCAATATTTTCAGTTGTTAAAACACCAAACATAACAGGCACTCCTGTTTCAAGGCTAATATGAGCGATACCTTTAGACACTTCACTACATACATAATCATAGTGAGTCGTAGAGCCACGAATTACAGCGCCTACACAAATAATCGCATCATATTTACCACTAAGTGCTGCTTTTTTAGCTACTACAGGAATTTCAAACGCCCCTGGAACCCAAATAGTATTAATATCCTCCTCTTTTACATCATGACGAAGTAATGCATCCATAGCTCCGCCAATTAATTTAGATGTAATAAATTCGTTGAAACGAGAACCAATAATAGCAAAGCGTTTACCTGTGCCTAACAATTTACCTTCTGTAATCATTTGAAATACCTCCTGTATATATATCTTCTTATTATCTTTCTTTACTAGCTTCTTTTACTGTCTTTTACAGTTATTTTTTTACTATTTTTTACAGTTATACTGATTTTATTATAGCAAATGACCCATTTTTTCTTTTTTAGTTTTTAAATAACCTGCATTAACATTGTTAGCTTTAACAATAACAGGCACACGCTTTTTAACTTCAATGCCCCAATGTTCCAAACTTTCTCGCTTTAACGGATTATTCGTTAATAAATCAACGCTTTTAATACCTAAGAAGCGAATAATTTGAGCCGCCAAGGAATATTCACGCATATCTGGTGGGAACCCGAGTTTTACATTTGCTTCCACTGTGTCGAGTCCTTTTTCTTGAAGCGCATAGGCTTTAATTTTATTGGTTAATCCAATGCCACGGCCTTCTTGGCGCATATACACAACTACACCACGACCTTTTTCTTCAATAGTACGTAAAGCATTGTGAAGCTGTTCGCCACAATCACAACGTTTAGAACTAAATACATCACCCGTTAAACATTCTGAGTGAACCCGTACCAACACGTCTTCCTGACCCTTTATATCGCCTTTTACAATAGCTAAGTGTTCTTTATGATCCAAGTAATTTTTGAATACAAAGATTTTAAAATCGCCAAATTCGGTTGGTAAATGAGATTCCGCCGCTAATGTAATAATTGGCTCATGTAATTTACGATATTCAATCAATTCAGCAACAGATGCGATTTTTAAATCATGTTTTTTTGCGAACTCGAGTAAATCATCAAGACGGGCCATACTGCCATCATCTTTTGTAATTTCACAAATAACCGAAGCTTCTTTAAGGCCTGCTAAACGGCACAAATCGATAGACGCTTCTGTATGACCTTGGCGTACCAAGACACCGCCCTCTTTATATTGAAGTGGAAATACATGCCCAGGACGGCGGAAGTCATCAGGACGAGCATTACCTTCAACTAAAGCACGAATGGTAAGCGCTCGCTCATAAGGTGATACACCCGTAGTCGTATCTACATGGTCAACAGACACAGTAAATGCTGTTTCATGATTGTCAGTATTCTTAGTTACCATTTGTGGAATCTGCAATCGATCTAAATCTTCTTTTCTCATAGGCGTACAAACAATACCACGCGCTTCTTTGACCATAAAATTGATATTTTCCATCGTAGCAAATTCAGCGGCTACCATTAAGTCGCCTTCATTTTCACGCTTTTCATCATCTACGATAACAACAGGTTTGCCAATTTTAATATCTGCTAACACTTCATCAATTGTATTTAACGTTCTTGTCATAATAAATATCTCCTTATAGCCTTCAACTAAATGGGCTTATCTAATAACCTCTAATATATTGAGCCTACCTAACCTTTATATAAATCCCTTCGAAGCTAACCAATCTTTGGAAAGCCCTTGACGGGGCGATTCCTCACGAGTCTGGTTCATAAAATGACGAATATAACGGCCTGCTATATCCGTTTCTAAATTAACTACCGTACCAACCGTAGCTTTCGCTAAAATTGTATTAGCAATCGTATGTGGAATGATAGAAATTTCAAAATAAGTATCTTCTCGTTTAGAAACAGTTAAACTCGCACCATCTACCGCAATAGACCCTTTGTAAATAATATAGTCTAATACATCTGGTGTTGTTTCAATAGTAAAAATAACTGAATTGTCTAACTTACGAATATTTCGAATTCGTCCTTGTCCATCTACGTGACCTGCTACCATATGTCCACCAAAACGTCCATCCGCTGCCATAGCTCGTTCTAAATTAACAGCTTGTCCTGATGAAACAGTAACCAAGGTCGTCATGTTCACCGTTTCAGGCATAACATCAGCTACAAATTGTCGCCCTGTAAATGAGGTAACAGTTAAACAAACACCATTAACAGAAATTGAGCATCCAACTTCCATATCTTCAAAAATCTTCTGTCCTTCAATGGTAAGGCGCATAGCCTGAGCACTTCGTTGGGCACTTACTACTTTGCCTACTTCTTCAATAATTCCGGTGAACATTCAGTGCCCCTCCCTTCCATTACATACGATTCTAAACGAATATTATTATCTAATATGGTGGCTGATTCAAAGCGTAGTTGTATACCATCCACTAATTGATCAATACCTTGACCAGTAACAGCACCTAAGGCCTCTTGACCACCAATAATTGTATTACCAATATAAGTAACAATTTTATTAAACGCTTTCGCTTCGACAAAAGAAGCAATTACATGACTGCCACCTTCTACTAATACAGACGTAAAGCCAAGGTCACCTAATGTTTCTAAAATTTGGCCAATGTCAAGACCACTGTATGTAGCATCAACAGTTATTACCTTAGCCCCTTTATTTCTAAGGGCTTCAACCGTCTCCGCTTCGCAAGCAGGACTCACAAAAATATATACATGTCGATTAGCCTGTTTAAATATATTAGCCTCTAAGGGCGTGCGGCCTAAACTATCTAAAACTACCACATCGGGCTGATGTAATGGTGTAGTATCAACAGAACTACTTTCTTTATTATCACTTGCTAAAGTTTCTATAGGCAAACGACAATTTAAGCTAGGATTATCGCTTAATATAGTACCAATACCTGTTAAAATTACATCATGAGTAGCGCGCAGTCGATGTCCATCTTGCCGAGCTGTTTCATTAGTAATCCATTGTGAATGTCCTGTTCGAGTTGCAATTTTACCATCCAAAGACATGGCTGATTTCAATGTTACAAATGGTCGGCCTGTTTTGATATACGTTAAAAATCCTTCAATTAATTTAGCACACTCAGAAGTAAGTATACCTGTAGAAACTGTAATACCAGCCTCTCGTAACATTTCAATGCCTTTACCGCCCACAAGTGGATTCGGATCAACTACCCCTATAACAACACGCTGAATCCCAGCTTCAATAACTCGTTTAGCACAAGGTGGCGTTTTACCATAATGAGCACAAGGCTCTAATGTTACATACAAAGTTGCGCCTTTAGCTTCATCACCAGCTTGTTGCAACGCATTAACTTCTGCATGTGCTTCACCCGCCTTGTGATGAAAGCCTTCACCAATGATATGTCCATCTTTAACAATCACAGCCCCCACCATTGGATTCGGATGCGTACGTCCCGTTGCTTTAGTTGCTAATTCCAAAGCCCGTGCCATAAAGCGTTCATCCAATGCACTTGTTGTGGCCTCAAATTCAACTGTATTTAATTGTTGCGTCGATTGGTTTGTTTGTTCATCTGCCATACTATGAACTCCTAACATAAAAGGGACTATATATCTATAGTCCCTGAGTTGATTGCGTTATAAATTTCGCATTCGTAACAATTCTAAAAATAACCCTGTTTTTTGATTACTACCGTTACTGTTAGAAGGCGAACTCATACCGTGTCTTTTCCCATCCAGACTATACTGTCGGTCTCGGAATCACACCGAGTCAACCCATTTCAGAGCTTGCGGACTATCACCGCCGGTCAGGAATTGAATTGGTCCCCTCATCAACAACTAATTATTGAATTAGCCATTAAGACGCCAACTCGCACCTTGCCTCAAAGACTGTCTTTATGAAATTGTAAAATATATTTAACTTCTTATTACTAAAATAATAGTTGTATACAAATTTGGTAAAGTTGTAATGACTACTATTTCTATAGATGATTATACTATCATTTGGGAGATTCTGCAAGAGGATAAGAGAGAGGCCCTCTTCGCCTCGGAGCTCCTTTGGAGCAATGTCGTCTTCACAGGGCCTCTCTCTTATCTATGAAGTCTTACTTAGAGTTAAAATAAACGTACTCTTTACTTCGGAATCATGTTGCCACTGTCCATAAAGTTGAATTTGTCCATGCTGGTCAATATACCCCCCGCCATAGGTCAATGTTAAAAAATAAAGGCCCCATTGAAGTGATGCGGTATTAATGGCTAAACTTTTCAAATATTGTGGGGCGCCCATTGATTGAGAGCTAATAATTGTGTGCGTTAATAGTTTAGAGAGTGACATTTCAAAGGTATTAAATTGACGCTGTACAGCAGTTAACTCCCGACGAATGACTGTTCTTTGTATTGTTGTTTCTTTTGAAATACGTGACACTAGATTATCTAAACGATATATTCCATCGTGAAGTTGTAACACACGATATATAAGATGTTTCAAGTCATTATGTGAATTTGTATGGTAACTTACTTTATCGTACATATTATCATTAAACATAGTACCACCACGTATACCATTCTGATCAATGTTATTAGTATATGTTCCCTCATAATAGAGTGAGACTAGTAAGCTATGAATAAGTTTTACATTAGCCTTACAACCATCTACATAAAACTTACCACAACTAAATTCAAGATTTTCCTTTGATTTACATGTTTTTTCATCTTTGCTGTGCTTCGTTACAGCAAATAAATCATCCCATGAATATGTCTCCAACATGGTGGAAGCCGTTTGATTATGCAATAAATACCGTTGCTCATAACGCACAAGATGACATATTTTACTAATAATGATATGACCATAGGTCCAAAAATGTACCGTTCCCTGTGCTGTCAATACATGTGGTGATTCTAGCACGATAGAATATCCTTGATTAAATTTTTCAACGATACTATCTACATGACGACGCGAATAGGTCCCTGCCTTTAAAAATTCAACCAGCTTAAGATATCCTTCATTAAATGGCACCATCAACTTAGGAATCACAGCCGTATCTAATAATGATTGTTTTAATAATTCTTCTAGCGTAAGTAAGAAGAAATGGATATATTGTGGAATTTTAAAATCTTTACCAGCATCAATCAATTTAGTTCGATCATTAGCAGTCCTGATTATATCTACGGACATATTTACAACACTTCCTTACAAAAAACTTATACAAAAAGGGTACTTATATTTGTCAACTAGATATTTCTTATCAGTTAAAGCATAACAATTTCTAATTTTTGCCCACCTATCGGCCCCATTTCTCCAAAATGCCCATAATACTTGACTTTTTATTTTTCAAACAAAGATGACTCATTCTATCCTTAATACTATCAATTATGCACAAAATTTTTTATGCCCAGACTATAACCCCACTAAAATTGCCTACAATCTGTTGTATCTTTAAAAATATAAATTTTCTGGTAAAGAAAAGTAAGTTATTTTTCTATTTTTCTAAAATTTGCTACAAAAATTTTAGACTATTATACTATTACTGTGATTGCAATCTACATATAAAACTAGCTAGTCTTCGTATATGCTACAAAATATAATGATGTTAAATCAAAAAGGAGAATTTATAACGAAAATAATGATACATACTATGTTAAATCCTGTAACAAATCATCTACTACAGCCATTGTCTGAAAGAAATTACCTAGCCTTAGCCAAACAAGGCAATCAAAAAGCCTTAAAACAACTTTGCCACCAATATGAAGGCTTAATACGAAAATATGCTCATATAACAGCTGTTCATTGTGAATCAGACGATATAGAAAGTTTATTGTGGGAACTTTTCATTCGCGCCATAAAGGAATACGATACAGAAGGTACAGTACCCTTTTCAGGCTTTGTACAAAGTCGAATCCGCTATGGTCAGTACAATGCCTTTAAAAAATTACGAAGACAATGGCAACACGAGTCTTTCATCATGAACACACCTACCGAAGGGGAAGACTCAGCCATGACCTTTGAAGATCTCCTTACCCCTACTCAAAGTGCCGAGGACACGGTAATAAATGCGCAAAACAAACGTTGGATTAAAGAAGCGTTTCAGAAATTAGCTAAACCACAGCAACAACTATTATTTGATTACTATATACAAGATAAGCCACTAGCAGCATTAGCCAGACAATACGGTATTAGTCGTCAAGCTATGCAACAGCACAAAAATAGAGCCTTAACAGCCTTAACAGTCTTTTATAATGAAATATCAAATAATTTTGGGAATGAGGTGACATGCAATGAATAATTCGCCCTCTTATGGCATTGATATTAGTGAACATAATGGTCATATTGACTGGGAATCGGTAAAAAGAGCAGGTATTACCTTTGCCGTAATCCGTCTTGGCTACGGTCAAGGTCATTTAGACTCTCTCTTTTATGAACATGTGAATACAGCACTTACGGCTAGTTTAGCCATAGGAATTTACTATTATAGCTATGCCACCAATTGTGAATTAGCTGCTAAAGAAGCGCAGTATGTACTGCATACTTTACAAGGCTGTGGACTGACCCCAGCAAAACTGCCGTTAGGCGTATGGTATGATATAGAGGATTCAAGTATACTCGACGCTTGTGAAATGCCAGATATACAAAAACAAAGTGTTACCAATATTGCGAGTACCTTTGTCAATCAACTTTGGCAAAATGGGTACACGTTTACAGGTATCTACGCCAATCTTAATTGGTGGACTCACTATTTAGATATTTCACAATTAAGCTGTCCACAATGGTGTGCGCAATACAATGTGACTTGCGATTGGCCCACAGCTCATATGTGGCAATATACAAATAATTTAACCATTGGCCATAAGCAATTTGATGGCAATATACTTTAAAATGTGAAAAATGATTTTCCTTTGTCCTATTGATACCAAGGAACTAGGAAATCATAAACAATAATAAAGAGACTGTAGACCGCCGAAGCGTTCTACAGTCTCTTTTATTATGTTAGTTACCTAACAATTACCAACTTACGTTAGTATAGCTTACATACCTAAGCGTTCCATGAGCAATTTAATTTGTTCACGTTGTGCTTCTAATTCTTGACGTTGTGCTTGCAATTCAGCTTTTTGTCCAGCTACTTCTTGTTTTAAGGAAGCATTTTCTGCATTGCTAGCCGCTACCGAATCTTTCAACGCAGTATTTTCTTGTTCAAGTGCGTCTACTTTATCATCAAGAACAGCAATCGTACTTAATGGCGCTTTGCGATATTTTTGTTCATATTTGTTTTCATCGCCATCTGCACCAAGACGAAGGGAAACACCAACATTGAACATATTTTCACTGCTACCGAAAGAACCACCTACGCTGAACATAGTGTCATCATTTGGACGATAGAAAGCACCAATTGCCATAGCTTGTTTGCTTTGGAATGTACCGATACCAGCTGCAATGGATGTTTTTTCACCATTAGCAAATTCCATTGGATGAAGGGCTGCCATAGCTGCTGCGTGAGCACCAATTACATTCATGCGACTATTGAGGTCATGTTTCACACCATTTAATTGGCCTACATTCACAGCATCTGTTGGCAATATACCAGTACCTACATTTTGAATGCGGTTACCATTAGCATCAATTACTGGTGCTAAGGTATTACCATCAGCATCCTTGGATTCTGGTTTTACGGTCAATGCACCTGGCACATTGAGCCCATTACCAAAGTCTACTGGCGCCCCCTCTTTACCAGATAAGCCATTTTCGTTGATGGTTACATAGGTATTACCTTTACTATCACCAATTGTAATACCGTCTGGACCAATTTTAGTTTGATTGCCATTAGCATCAGTTACGGTTGTACCTTCTGGCGTTAAAGATGAACTATTGCCTTTACCATCACTGGTTGTAACACTATCAGCTTTGGTTTCAGTTTTATTACCATCGCCATCAGTAATTGTATTGCCACCTGCAGTCGATTTATTTTCATTGCCCTTACCATCTTTAATTGTAGAGCCATCGCTACCATAGTTAGCTTCTTTACCATCATCACCTTTAACGGTTAAACCAGTGTCACCATCAAGATTGACTTTATCACCAAGTTTGATACTGCCATCGTTGCCAAGATTAATATCCTTAGCTAATTGAATTGTCAATTTATCATCAATATTAGTAACACCAATATTACCAGCTACCAATGATGTCTTAGTTTTATCGTAATCCCCTACAATATGAACGGTGTCACTTAACGGTGCATGAACAGCTTCACCATCATTACCTTGGAAGTTAAGGCCAGCTTGGGCTACGGCTTGAAGATCTCCCTTTGTAGCTAATTTAGATAAGTCGCTACCTTCAGCCTGTAATAGACCACCTGTCTTATTACCGTTACCGTCATCTTTACCACCAATTAATTCAGTAGCACCTGGTGTACCATCTTCACCATTTTCAGCTGTGATTGCTTTGGCATCGTCCCCTAAATCACGACCTAATGCACTACTATCTGTATTAGAGCTAATCGTTGTACCTTCGGCTTTTACTGTTTCAGATGGAGTAGCTGGCATTGTATTATCGTCTATGGAAACTGGTTTGCCATCATCATTTTTGATGATATTACCTTGTTCATCCTTCGCTAGATTATCAGGATTATAATATTTATCTCCAACGTTAACTAGTGGATTACCCTCTTCATCAACTACCACAGGATTTCCATTTTCATCGACTGGATAGTAATTACCATCATCACCTTTGACTACTTTATTACCATCTTTGTCAACTAAACCAAGGCCACTACCACCAGCCAATTCTTTCGCTAAGTCTTTGAGTTGTTTGTAGTTAACAGCATCCGTATCTTCGGTAGCATCGCCAACACCTTTTACTTGGTTACCACCATTATCAAGGCCTTTGTCAGTTAAGGATACAGTATTGCCGCTTTCAGGTGTAATCGTAATACCATCTTTACCGATAACAGTTTTACCATTTTCACCATCTTTACCAGCTACCGTAATGCCATTACCTTTAACCGTTGTAGTATTACCATCTTTGTCTTTAGCCGATACACCTTCACCAGTCACTTTAGTATTGTTGCCATCTTTATCGGTTACATCAATACCGTCACCATTGTATACAGCATTACCTGTTTCTACTGGTGTACCTTCAGTTAGGTTAGCAGGTTTACCGTCTTTATCTACATATTGATTATTAGCTGGATCATATGTTAAGCCTTTCACATCATCAGCTTTGTACCACTTACCGTCATCACCTTGTGTCAATGGATTGCCATCAGCATCCACTACATTACCAGCTTCATTAGTTTGGTAATTAGTTGTTGTCACACTACCATTTGGCAAGTTAATATCTTTAGCTAATTTAAGAGCTAAGCTATCTTTGCCATTGGCTACTACACCAATATTACCTGCTGTTAAGCTTTCAGTATCGGCTTCACCATATACAGTTAATTTCTTGCTCAATGGACGATGTACATATGTACCTGCATCACCATCAAAATCAAGACCAGCTTGTGCTAAAGCTTGTAAATCACCTACAGTCGCTAATTTGCTAAGGTCAGCACCACTAGCACCGAGTAAACCATCTTTACCTGGGTCACCATCTTTACCATTACCACCAACTACAGTTTTTGCCGTTTCTTCGTCAATAGCAGGTGTTTTACCAGTATTAGGATCATCAGAGTCATCACCATTAGTGCCAATTGGTAAACCTAAACCACTCTTATCAGCATCAGAGGCTAAGGATGTATCTCCCTTAGCTGAAGATGGTGCTTCTTCAGCAGGTTTAGTACCACCATTGCCATCAGGAACTACCATGTTACCATTGTCATCTTTCGTAGCCCCTGGTGGATAGTATTTACCATCGTCACCTTTAACTAATGTATTTCCTTTTTCATCGACTGGGTTGCCATTTTCATCAACTTTGTAGTCTTTATCACCTACTGAAATGACTTTATCCCCATCTTCATCCACTTTATCTAGGTCATCAGCAGCCCCTACTTTATCTGCTAATTCTTGTACTTGACCTAATGTAGCAGCATCGGTTGGTTTAGTGCCAGGGCCTACATTAGAAATTGGGTTACCACCGTTATCTAAGCCTTTATCTGTCAAGGATACTGGCGCTTTAGTTGTGCCATCTTCACCCTTTGCTGGCGTAATTGTAATACCATCCTTACCGACAACAGTTTTACCATCTTCGCCATCTTTACCAGCTACCGTTAATCCATCAGCACCTACTGTTGTTTTACCAAGTGCATTGCCATCAGGATCTTTAGCAGTCACTGTTGTACCATTACCATCATATACAGCTTCATTTTCTTTAGCTAATGGCACGTCTTTAAGATCAGCTGGTGTATTTCCTTGATCATCAACATATTTACCTGTTTCAGGATTATATGTTAAATCATCAAGAGCACCTTCTGGATAATATTTACCATCTTCACCTTTTACAAGAGGATTACCCTCAGCATCTTGATAGCCTTTAGTCGTAACACTACCATCTGCTAAGTCAATATCTTTCGCTAATTTAATCGCTAACCCTGTTTCTGCATCAGCTACAACACCGATGTTATTATCTGTAAGTTTAGTTACATCCGCACCACCAGTAACGGCTAACGTTTTGCTCAATGGACGATGAACTACAACTTTATTACCTTCAGCATCGACTGTATCACCTGTGAAGTCAAGGCCTGCTTGGGCTACCGCTTGTAAATCGCCTACAGTAGCTAATTTGCTAAGATCAGCACCCTTAGCACCGAGTAAACCATCTTTACCTGGATCACCATCTTTACCATTACCACCAACAATTGTAGTGGCATCTTCTGGTTTAATTGCTTTAGCATCTTCACCAAGAGGCAAGCCTAAACCACTATTTGGTGCTTCTATTACGGCTGAAATAGGATTTTGAGTTGTATCAATTGGTGTAACTGGGGTTTTGCCGTCAGCTTGAACTGGATTCCCATCATTATCTACTTTTGTACCTGCTGGATAGTAGTTATCGCCGATTTTAACAACTTCATTCCCTTTGCCATCAACAAGTTTAGAACCAGAATTACCATCAATGCCATCTACTGCATCTTTTAAGTCTTGATATTGTTGGAAGTTCACTGCATCAGTAGGGTCAGTACCTGCTGCTACATTGGTAATCTTATTGCCACCATTATCTAATCCTTTATCTGTCAATGTAACAGCTTTGCCTGGATCAACAGCTGGAGTAGCAGGTTTGCCATTAGCATCTTGGAATGTACCATCAGGTTGTGCTGTTAGTGTATTACCTGCAGCATCTACTACATTACCTTTGTCATCAGTCTTATATGGAACAGCTGCTACGCTACCATTTGTAAGCACAATATCTTTGGCTAATTTAATCGCTAACCCTTTTTCTGCATCAGCTACAACACCGATATTATTATCTGTAAGCTTAGTTACATCAGCGCCACCAGTAACTGCTAATGTTTTACTTAATGGACGATGAACTACAACGTTCTTACCTTCAGCATCGACTGTATCACCTGTGAAGTCAAGGCCTGCTTGGGCTACTGCTTGTAAATCACCAACAGTAGCTAATTTGCTAAGGTCTGCACCGCTAGCACCGAGTAAACCATCTTTACCTGGGTCACCATCTTTACCATTACCACCAACTACAGTTTTCGCGGTTTCTTCGTCAATAGCAGGTGTTTTACCAGTAGTAGGATTATCAGAGCCATCACCATTAGTACCAGTTGGTAAGCCTAAACCGCTCTTATCAGCATCAGAAGCTAAGGATGTATCTCCCTTAGCAGAAGATGGTGCTTCTTCTGCAGGTTTAGTGCCACCATTGCCATCAGGAACTACCATGTTGCCATTATCATCTTTCGTAGCCTCTGGTGGATAGTATTTACCATCATCACCTTTAACTAATGTATTTCCTTTTTCATCGACTGGATTGCCATTTTCATCAACTTTGTAGTCTTTATCACCTACTGAAATGACTTTATCCCCATCTTCATCCACTTTACCTAGGTCATCAGCAGCCCCTACTTTATCTGCTAATTCTTGTACTTGACCTAACGTAGCAGCATCAGTTGGTTTAGTACCAGGGCCTACATTAGAAATTGGATTACCACCATTATCTAACCCTTTATCTGTCAAGGATACCGGCGCTTTAGTTGTGCCATCTTCACCCTTTGCTGGTGTAATTGTAATACCACCCTTACCGACAACAGTTTTACCATCTTCACCATCTTTACCAGCTACCGTTAAGCCGTCTTTACCAAGGGACGTTTTGCCTAATTCTACTGGCGTACCTTCAGTTGGATTAGCAGGGTTACCATTTTTATCTACATATTGGTCAGTAGCTGGATCATATGTTAAATCTTTTAAATCATCTGGATTATACCATTTACCATCATCACCTTGAATTAATGGGTTGCCATCAGCATCAACTATATTACCATTATTATCTGTTTGATAATTTGGTGCTGTTACACTACCATTTGGTAATGTAATATCTTTCGCTAATTTAATAGCTAAGCTATCTTTACCATTGGCGACTACACCAATGTTGCCAGCTGTTAAATTCTCTGTATCAGCTTCGCCATAAACAGTTAATTTCTTGCTCAATGGACGATGTACATCATCACCTGTATCACCAGCAAAGTCTAAACCTGCTTGAGCTACCGCTTGTAAGTCAGCAACAGTCGCTACTTTGCTAAGATCAGCACCGCTAGCACCAAGTAAACCATCTTTACCTGGATCACCATCTTTACCATTACCACCAACAATTGTAGTTGCTTCTGCTGGTTCAATTGCTTTAGCATCTTCACCAAGAGGTAAGCCTAAGCCACTATTTGGTGTTGTTGTTCCTGCTGACACTGGAGTTTTTACTTCTTCTGCTAGGGTTTTGCCATCTGCTTGAACTGGATTCCCTTTATCATCAGTTTTAGTGCCTTCTGGATAATATTTTCCACCTATTTCAACAACAGGATTACCTTCACCATCTACATAAGTAACACTACCAGCACCAGATTGGACTAAATTAGTTAATGCATCATTAACAGCATATAATTGAGAACCATTAATCGCATCAGTAGAATCAGCGGAAATACGACCTGCTGCTACATTAGTAATTGTACGATATTCAGGACCATCACCAGTTGCACGTGTAGTAACGCCTGACTTACCAACAGACACTGTTCCTACTGGCGTTGACCCTGCAAAGTTTACAGTCTTACCTGCAATAGTAGCACTTGCTGTACCAACAGCTGCGTCAGTTGTTGCGTTAGAACCAAGAGCTACGGAATTATCGTAAGTTGCAGTGGCTCCATATCCCATAGCAACAGAATTTTCACCTGTCGCTGCCGTAGAAATAGCGCCCTCCATTGTCTCTTCATTATTTTTATTAATTTCAGGTTCTGAACCACCAATCGCAATTGATCGTTTTCCTGACGCTTTTGCCATAGCCCCTAAAGCAACTGCAGAATCACCTTGCGCTTTAGACCAAACCCCTACTGCTGTCCCAAATTTCTTATCTGCACCAGCAGATTGACCTGCTACTACAGAACGGTCACCTGAAGCATTAGATACAGCCCCTAATGCCAATGCCATAAATCCAGTCGCTTGAGCACCTGAACCTAAAGCAGTAGCCTGAGATTTAGTAGCTTTAGAATTAGCACCGATAGCTGTAGCTAATGGTTCTGCTGAACTAGCCGTGGAGCCAATAGCAATACTACCACTACCTGATGCATTTGCTTTATCACCAACGGCTATAGCCGTATTAGCTGTAGCTGCCGCACTCCGTCCAACGGCAATTGTATATTGATCATATGCATGTGCATTATCACCAATAGCAATTGCACTTGATGCAATTGTTGTTACAGTACTTGTACTGCCATCAGGATTTGTAACTGTAGAAACCTTAGCTTTAGCTTTAGCAAAATTGCCTAATGCTACCGCATTAATAGAGTCTGCTTCAGCCTGGTCACCAATAGATACTGCAGAACGGGCTGCAGTACTTGAATTTACACCAATTGCGATACCACTAACACCTGTAACGCCAGCTGTACTACCAATAGAAATACCATAGCGCTGTGTTGTAGTAGTATTATATCCAATAGCAATACCAGAAGAAGAATCTACTATAGTCTCAGACTTTGTACCATCTGGATTTGTAGCCATTGCACCATTTTTATTAGCATCAGATAATTCAGAGTTTATTACTTGAGTCCCTGATCCTATTGCAATAGAGTTAGTTCCTTGCGTAATTGTTCTTTTATCAGGTGAGTTAGCAGCTTCAATAGATCCTCCAATAGATATAGAACGAGTCCCTTCTGCCAAAGTATTAGCACCTAATGCAATAGTTTTATATTCGCTAGCTGTTGCACCTGGTCCCAGTGCTGTAGCATAAGATTTTGTACCTGTTGTAGTATATACGGTGCTTTGTACAACTTTTCCTGATGTATCTAAAACTCTTGTAATATACGGATTACCAATAGCCATAGAATAAATACCTTGAGTTTCAGCTCTATTCCCTATTGCAATATTTTGACCTTTTTTAGCACTAGCTCCTTGTCCTATAGCAACAGTATATTGTTCTAAAGCTTCTGCAGCTCCACCAATAGCAATAGCATCTCCATTAGTAGCTGTCGCTTTTGCTGAATTACCAATAGCAATAGAGTTTGAGTGGGAAGCTTGAGCTACATCATCTCCAGTTAAACCACTATTTGTAATCGCAATCCCTGGTTGCCCACTAATTGTCGATGCTTCTGCCTGTACACTTTGCACACTTAATGCTGACACTGCTACTGTAGCCAAGACAGCTGTCACTAAAGCACTACCTTTCAAACCTTTACTACTACTTGACGTAGTAGCGCCTTTTGTATGGCTTTTCGCTAATTCAGAAGCCACTACATAGCAATTCTTTGTGCGACTCCAAATAATTTTGTAAATTTTGTTCACACACAATCCACCTTTCTTTTCTATTGATTAACAAATTTTATACTCTCTCTACTTCTCAAGTAATGTTAATCAACATGAATACTAGATACATCACTTCCAGAAAAAATTTATATACACATAAGTTTCAACTCATAAAACTTATGATATATACTACTGTTCTCTTATCAGTTAATAATGCCTCAACTGAAAATTAATACTTTTTTCCATTTACATTGGACATTCAACTTATAAAAATACCCATTCATGAGGAGTCTCATAAATGGGAGCCTCAAGTATTTTGATATTTGTTTTAAAAATATCTAAAACTTGCTATGTGAGATAGTAAAACTTGCAAGTACCTAGGGAGTTTTATTTTTACGTTGTGTGTGTTTTAATATATTGGTTGTCAATGAATAACTCATAACATAAGTTATACGGGGAGTGTATAAAAATAATTTGTCAATTAAGTACTTGAAAGATTTTACATCTCACATTAAAAATAATAATAGCATAAAAATCCCCCCCCACAAGACATTTATTCATAATTACCTTAAATTCATTCATATTAATTTCACATAATACAAGAATTCTTTTATTTTCATCTTAATTAAAGATAAATTTCATTCAAGATAAATCGTATTTTTTGCTTCTATTGACCATTAAAATTTATTATGTATTATTTTGATTAGGCACCAATCGTTATTTTTACTCATCTATGCTAATTTTGCATACAAAAAAGCCATACCTCTATAGTGTTAATACTATAAAAGGTATGGCTTAAAACAATTAATCAATTTTATAATCACAAACAATTTACATTCTTGAACATAACGTCTGTATAATTTTTAATATCTTCTATTCTCTCAATATTATATTCTTCTTTTATTTGTAAAAAATACTTTTCTATTTCATTCTTAGAAATAATTTCAGATGATAATTCAGTAGAAGTCAATTTTCCTCTTGTTATTATCCAAGGAGCTTCTAGATGTGTAAATTTTTCTAAAATAGCACCACTATAACAACAAATATAAGTTACAATACTTTTTATCAATGAGAATTCTAATTCCGTAATTAATTTTTTATCAAATGCAAAATTATTATTATCCATTTCATCAATAGGATTGTAAGCATACGTTTTATATTTAGTATAAATTTCACGGTATACAGGACCATGGACCCAAGCTTCACAATCTTCATTAAAAATTGCCTGTTTAAAAAAGACAAAACTAAATCCCTGTACATAGTACAAAGCTTTTTGTAAGGCTAATGGTGTTATGTCTCCACTCATATAGATTAATATACGAGCTACTATTTCAATTTTCTTTAATTTCATGTCGAGCAATAATTGATTGACTGCTTTTTTGGCCTTTTTATACGTTACTTCACTATCTAATTTATTTTTATTTTCCTCTAAAATTTGATTAAAATATATTGGATCTATAATTATTCTTTTTAAGATGTCAGAATAGCGTTGTTACAACTAATATATAAAAGCCCCTCATATGAGGGGCTTTTATATATTATTCTACTTATTTTTCTTGCAACACTTGCAATAATAAATCACGATGTCGACTAATATTTTCAGGATTATATACCGATACCTTATGCAAGAATTTCTTATTCCGTTCTTGATGGAACGGCATTTCTTTATCATACGCATAAATACAATGCATCAAAGCATCAGCTCCATCATACGCATCAAACTCACGATAAAAATACCCAATATTTTCTTTAGCTAAATATTCCGAATTGTGTACTAATGGATAATTGCCATAGATCGTTTCATAATATAAATAATTTAAACCACATTCCCATTGATACGACAATACTATATCAGAATAACGACTTAAAAATTCAGGTGTCATAAATCGAGCTTCGACAGTCATAATGTTTTCTCGAACAAGGCTCGTAAAACCAATGAAATTGAAAAAAGCATGGACGTCTTTTTTATCAACAGTACCACATAAATACACATGCTCTAATAATTCTTTATTACGTCTATGTGTTTCCTCTACAATTAGCACTGGTGTCATGCAATTTTTTAACACTGAAATATTAGGTTCCATGACTGCTATTCGACGCTTCACAGGATCCACGGGTTTATAACCAAAGGCCTCTTCTAGTTTCAATTCTTTAATCTTCTGTTCTAAGAAGAAAGGCTCCCACAAATGAGGTACTTCATGGGCTGCTACACCTGTAATAATTTCAACATAAGGTTTATTTGTCTTCATTAAGTGCGGTGTGATCCAAACGGAATCATAACGAGTTCCGTTAAAAGCACGACCATTCTTTTGAGCATGGACAAACTTTTCCATATCCATAATAAAATCGTTACCCATACGATAGGTAATAATCTTTGTACCATGCTGACGAAAAGCTGCTTCTAGTTGTGGCTCAATAGCCAACGTACCTTCAATTAATACATCTGTGCGATTAAGAACTTCCGTGTATTCATAAAATTTAAGAGTTGTATCGCCTGCTTTAAATTGATCGGGCAAACTATCTAACGTATTACCCCAATATACAAAATACACTTCGTTAACAAAGTCAATTTGTTCTAAACACGTTTTAAGAAAAAACATATTCTGCCCTGCACCATTGGACCAAATATGCTGATACGATTCACCCCAGAAAAAACTAATACCTATGTTTATTTTTCGTTCCACAAAGCAGCCTCCTCCATCTCAATACAATGTATCTCCATGCATCTCCACGCACTAAGTATCACACACTATTCCCCACTGTATAACTGCTATAGGCAAATCATAGCATAGAAATGAAGTATTTGCTAGCACAAATGAATTAGTTCTTTATTAATTTCTTCTTCATAAATTTGTAAAATTTCTATAATTGAAGAAAAACTTACCGAATTATGAAAAATCATATTTTTCATAATATTAAAGTCATTTTCAAATATTTTTAACCCATCTAATTTAGGTACTAATTTTAGTTTACCAGATTTAATATCATCATATCTTGCCCAGTTACAAGGATAAAATTTTTTCTTAAACTCAATAACATCAAATAATAAAGCAAAATTTTGTAAACTCAATTTTTTTATATCCGTCTGTAACATTTTATATACATCATAATAGTGTCTAGAATATCTAGCTGGATAATTTTCATTCACTCTATTAGCTTCTCTATGAAGAATAGTAATCTTTTCAAAAAAAGTTCGTAATGAGTCAACAACGACTACATTTATATTTTCAGAAAAAATTGTTGGATATGTATCTTCTATATATGTTGTTATTGTCCTTTTATGATAAGGAATTGGCTCTGCTAAGCACCCAATTTCTAATCTAACAATTTGTAATATAGAAGTATCATTATGTTTTCGAGGATAGGCAAAACAAATTGTCTGAGGATCATTTTGATCAATATAGAAATCAAATTTACGATTTCCTAATAGTTTTCCAAATTCACTTTTTAGTAAAGGAAGAAATTCTTTTTCAATAAAATTTGCTGTATTATCATTTAATAATTTATTAAATTTTAATTGTTGAGTATTACTTCTATTTAAATAAGGTTCTTCTTCATCAAAACCAAGAAGTTGCCAATCAAGTGCCAAATCAATATCTTCAGAGAATCTATCAATTAAATGATAAACTTTCGACAGACTAGTTCCTCCCTTAAATATAATGGAATTTTTAAATTTAAAATCTGAAAATAAATATTTAAGTAATAAACATACCCATAAATCTTTTTCAACAATTGCAGTCGATAAGTTCATCTTTTCTGCAGTATTATTAACAACTAATTCAAGTTCTTCTTCAGAAAGATCTATTAAATTATTCATAACTACGCCTCTATTTTCTTCAAAACTTCTTGAATCCAAAACGGAAGTTTTAAAATTGATTTGTTAAAATCTTCTTTCACTATTTTTCTAAAATCTGATAACTTTTTAAGATTAGAATCATTTATATTCTCTTTCCCTAAAGCTCTTATTGCCTGAATCAATATAGCTAATTCATAAGAAAAATTAGTAATATTTCTATTAGTCGTATGTTTAAAAATAATTTTTTTATTTCGATACATATACTCACGATATGGACCATCAGAAACAAAAATATATTCATTAGGGACTTGTGTCGATAAACCTGTAATATTTAATGCTAATTCTCCTGTTGGCGTAATTGTCCAGGAAAATTTATCTGCAATTTTATAGGCAACTTCTGTTGCAGTAGGATAACTTACTTCTTTTAAAATATTGCTATATTTAGGTGCTGTATATAAGCCATCAACTAATCTTACAATTTTATTTTCTTCATAAAGCCTGTACAATATAGATTTAACAGTGTTCTTTTTTCCTAAATCATAAAAATCATGAATAGAAAATATTTTTCCTTGATTAGAAGTAATTTTATTCGTTATTATACTATTTAATGTTTCCATCACATCACCTCTTTTGCACCTAAAATTATACACTTTTGGGTGCAAAATATCAATAATTACTAAAAGCTCAATGTACATGGTATAAAAATTCTACCAATATACATTGAGCTTTTCTTATTTTATCATTTTAAAATTTTTTAAATCCCTTAACTACTTTTGCTACATCATTCGCCTTTGTAATAGCAGAAATAATAGATACCCCATCAGCACCATGTTCTCGTATGGTAGCTGTCGTTTCAACGGTAATTCCTCCAATAGCTACAATAGGAATTTCAGCATCTACATTACGTACTGCTTGAATGCCTTCAGGACCGATAGGCGCCTTAGCATCTCCTTTTGACTGTGTGCCGTATACTGGCCCAACACCGATATAGTCTGCCAATTCTACCTGGGAATCCGCATATTCTTCTGGTGAATGAATAGAAAGTCCTATAATCTTATTTGGGAATCTTTGACGAACCAATTCAATAGGATCATCATCTTGTCCAATATGCACGCCATCTGCATCAAGTTCTTCTGCCAAATCCATATCATCATTCATAATAAATGGTACTTGATACGTTTCACAAAGCTCTTGTACTTTTTTAGCAAATGAAACTTTTGCCGCCCCTTTTAAAGAGCCTACTCCTTTTTCACGAAGCTGAAACATCGTGATACCCGCTTGCAACGCCATTTCAATACAACGTAAAGCAGCCGTTTCAGAATTATCAGTCTCTTTAAAATCTTGTGTACCGCAAATAAAATACACACCTAATTGTTCTCTGTTAAATGTCATATGCCAATTCTTACGTGTTTTTACATCCTCATCAGACATTCGATACAGCGCATTTAAAAACTCAATTTGAAAACTCCCTGGTTCCACTCGTTGATATAAATTTTCACATGTTTCAGCTGCCATTTCAGCCGCTACAGAATAGGCTGTTAAGCCCCATAAAGTGGCAGAAAATAAATCATATTCTTCAAGACGCTGTAACTCTTTAGAACCTATAAAGGCAGCTAAAAAACCACCTAATAGGCAACCAGTCCCTACAACTAATGGCATCATAGCCGATCCATTGGTAACTTCCACAGTCTTAAGGCCATTAGAAATACCATCTACAGGACCAGTCACTACCGTCAGTACTTGAAAGGCCTTAGCACATTGTTCCGCCAATGCGCCGGGTTTAGCCACTCCAGCACTATCAACGCCTTTAGAACTAACCTCTGCCACTTTTTCTGACTTATGGTTTACTGATGTTATTGACTCAGTGGCATTTTTACTATCTAGTTCATGTTTTGCTTGTACTAAAGCAGCAATTTCACCAGCATTACCACGAAGTAATGTAATTTTATGATTTACTAGCAAATCAAGTGCAATCTCTCGACGAAAAGCTCCGGCACTACAAGCCACTGGATCGAGTACAACAGGGACTGCTAATTCATTAGCTAACGTAACCGCTTGTTTATAAAACGCCCCAAGTTCTGGATTTACAGTACCAATATTAACCAATAAAGCCTGTGCATAGGGCAATAAATCTCTCAAATCTTCTATACACGAGCTCATAGCTGGCGACGCACCAATAGCCAATAATCCATTAGCGGTAAAATTCTTTACTACATCATTCGTTAAGCAGATAACAAGGGGATTTTTTCTCCGCAAGGCTGCTATATATGTCATATTTTTTCTTCTTTCTATTTATATATTTTCCTAAAAATCTGCAAATACGTCTCTAAATACGTTCTACAAATACTGTCTGCAAATACTGTCTACAAATGCTTTCTACAAATACCTATAGTGTTACCATATGATTCACTGGCCCATGGCCTTTACCAAGTCCCGGATTTTCTTTGATTGCTTTACTAATAAAGTCTTTACCAATCCCTACAGCCTCTGGTAATGCTTTTCCTTTACTCAATTCTGCTGTGATAACAGCTGAAAACGTACAACCTGTGCCATGGGTATGCGGTGTATCATACCGAGGACTTTCATAAGTAATACAGGATTCCCCCTTGATATATAAATAGTCTTTAGCCGTTTCACCAAAATGGCCACCTTTCATAATAACGGCCTTTGGTCCCATTTCCTTTAAAATTTGTTGTGCAGCCTTTTCTAATTCAGTTTCAGATTCAATCTTAAATCCTACTAAATATTCTGCTTCTGATAAATTTGGGGTCACTAACGTAGCCACTGGCATTAATTCTGCTTTAAACTGATCACGTGCCTTCTGATCAATCAAGTGGTCGCCACTGGTTGCTACCATCACCGGATCCATTACATACGGCACCGAGCCATCTACATATTTGCGTATAATGCGCATCATCTCTACATTGGGAATCATGCCCGTTTTAAGAGCTACTGGCGGAATATCTTCAAATACTGAAGCTAATTGTTCCTCTAACATAGGTAAATCAACATTTTGAATACATCGAACACCCATGGTATTCTGAGCCACTACACTCGTTACGACAGCCATACCATACACTTGCCGTGCCTGAAATGACTTCAAATCAGCCATAATACCAGCCCCACCCGATGGATCGGTGCCTGCTATTGTCAATGCCGTAGGAAAGCTATTTTGTTTCATGTTGTCCTCCAATTACTGTAGCAATGAACTCTCCTTAATTCATTGCCAAAACGTAATACTGTAGAACCCAATACTTAGTTCTATTTTACGTTATTCTTAAGGTTTTGACAAAAAAATTTATATATTCTCTACACCAAGTTCACGTTTTAAAGCACGTTGAAGGGCCCTAGAAAAATTTATTCCTTGCTCCTCTGCTTTATGATTTAACCAACTTGGAATTGTTAATGTTTTTTTTACAGCACGATTATCCGTTTTCTTTAAATACTCTAATTCATCCCAACGTATCAATGAAATAAATTCCCCATCTTCACAATGAATATCTGTAGGATTACTAGCTACCGGAAATGTTTCTCCTTCTTCTTTTAAAGTATATAAATAAATGCCCAATGCATCTTCAGCCATAGAAACAGCATGATTTAAATCATCACCCTCGGTTACACAACCGATTAAATCAGGAAAAGTTACACTATAACCTCCCGCTAAATCTGAACTAAATAATGCTGGATATAATACATTTTCCATACTAATCCTCCTTTATCATTGCTTGTGAAATGATGCTTTGTAACGTTTTTGGCTTTAAATCTTTACTATGAAAAGGAACTGTAACTAATCCTCTTTTTACTTCATGTTTAAAAATATAGTGTGACTCTCTTGTTCGTACTAACACCCATCCATCTCTTTTTAATATTTTTATCAACTCTTTAGGAGTCAAATAATCACCCTCTTAAAATCCACTAACATCTCTATTATTATATTAAAACTTATATATATACGTGTCAATACGTATTAAACATTGCTATACTGTATTTAAAAAAAGCCCTGTAAGCTCTCTTTACTGCGACTTTGCTCAAAAGAACTCAGAGCAGTAAGTGAGCTTACAGGGTTTTCAACCTAAAATTTAATTATAGAATATTACGCATATATTCTGCGTATTTTGCTTCCAACTCTAACATTTTTTCATTCATTTCCATTTGCAATTTAGAAGCTGTATCATAATCTTCTGCTGTAACTGCATGGGCAATACGAGTGAATAAAGATGTTTCAGAACCAGAATCTTTAGCCAAATAAAAACGCATTGCATTGATAGCATCCCAACGAGATGTATCTAAACCATCATCTCCATGAATTGGTTTCATAGCGCGAATTGTATTAATATTGGCTGGAATCAAACGATTAATTAAAACAAGTTTCCAACGATTTAAAATCCCAGCAATAAAGGATTCCATAAGATCTTTGGCAAAGGCACCACCATTCACCAATGCGTCTACTTTAGCAGGGTTATTTTTGAATCCTAAAATATTTTCCCAAACAGTAGCTGGTGGGATACCATAACGACTATTGCGTTCTTCTTCTGTATAATCATCAAATACATTCTTTTCAGAACGATAGGCACGACCTTGTTCTAAGTAATCAGCGGTATCTTCTGGCGCTTTAGATAATTCAGCCAACAAAGCATCTGGTGTTTTACCTGACGTAATGACATAGCGTAAACCATCAAGAACTGCAGAATAAATTAAAGCAAGTGCCGTATATGTATTGGTATATGGATTTGGAGAGCGAAGCTCAAAACGTGTTGCCATAGGGTTTTCAATATCACGAATTAGACCACATAAAATAGTACGGTTACGACTTGGCTCATCTGGTTGATTACCTAAAGACGTTACAATACAGATTGGAGCTTCAAAGCCTGGTTTTAAGCGATTCAAAGAATCGGTTGTCGAAGATATAAATGGATTAATAACTTCGTAGTTCTTTAAAACCCCCATAATGGCACCGATACCAAGTGGGCTCAAGAAGGCTTTTTTCATATCTTCTGGACTGAAAAGATTAACCATTTTACCGTTTTTCATTTTAGCCATTAAGCCAAAGTGTGTATGTTCGCCAGAACCAGCAACGCCGATAATTGGTTTAGCTTGGAATGTTACATCAAGCCCATTTTCACGGAATACTTCACGAACGATGATGCGAGCTTGTAGTTCATTATCTGCAGTCTGCAATGGATTGCTTGTGTACTTCCAGTCAATCTCAAGCTGTTCAAGAACATGATCCATGTGGCCTTCGTCATCAATTTTACCTTTAACGCCACCTACTTCTTTATGGCCCATTTCAGCATTCAAACCATAAGCATCCAACATTTCAACAGCTTGTTCCATAGCTGTACGAACGGCCCCATGGGTACGTTGCCAATATTGTTCTTGTAATTTCTGAGATGTAGATAATTCTTTAGTACTTACTACCTTAGATGGTGTTTTAACCCAGAATTCTAATTCAGTCGCTGTAGTAAATACTAAATCAGCAATATCATCAACATTGACATGTTCCATACCTTTTACTGTATGACTTTTTAAAAGTGTCATTAATTCAGCTTTTACGAAATCTAACGTTTCTTTTAAAATCGAACGAGAATCTACGTAACGATCACAATGTTTTAAGAACGCTGGAATACGGAGTGTCCCTGTTGGTAGTCCTGTAGCTGGATCAATGTTTTCATAGTTATAATCTACAAACCAGTTAACACTTGGATCGCCCCAAATATCGACACGAGCATTATTTAATGTAGCAATACCGGTTAAAACAACGGAGGAACCATCAGTCTGTACAGCACGGCCTTCAAAGAATGCTTCATAATCATCAAAGAACATAGCCATTGGAATTTTTTCATCGGTATCATTACCAGCTAAGTCAACGCCAACTAAAGATACGAATTTAATTTCAGGATGTTGTTCTAAAAGCGCTAATACCCCTTCTTTACCATACTGTCCAGCCGGAATATAATATAATAATTCGTTTGCCATAGTAATTCCTCCTTGTTATAAGCAAAAAGACCCCTTAGCACTGCTTATTAGCAATGCTCAAGGGGCCTTCATTGACCAGTTATTATCTTTAAAGGTATATTAACATACTTAACTTAGTATGTCAACAACAGGTTAACCGTTAACCTTTGCAATTTCTTCACGAACAATCGTATTCACAAGTTTGCCATCAGCTCTACCTTTTGTTTCAGGCATTACTTTGCCCATTACATCACCCATTTTAACTGGTGCCGTAAGGCTACTAATAGCATTTACTACGATAGTGCGAATCTCGCTTTCACTAAGTTGAGCTGGTAAATATTTCTTCAATATCTCCATCTCTTCTTTAGTCTGAGCTACGAGATCATCACGCTGACCTTTTTCAAACTCAGCCAGTGAATCTTGACGCATTTTCATTTCTTTTGCCAAAATTCCGAGTATATCTGTATCGCTAAGCTCGCGCTTTTCGTTAATTTCCGTATTTTTAATTGCTCCGTTAACCATGCGAATAACGCCTAATGCCACTTTACCAGCTTCACGAGCTTTCATGGCTTCTTTCATATCCGCCTTTAACTGTTCTTTTAAGGACATACCGTGCCTCCAAGATAAATCTTACGCTCTGAATTTGCGCTTACGTGCAGCCTCAGATTTTTTCTTTCTTTTCACGCTTGGTTTTTCATAGTGTTCGCGTTTTCTTACTTCAGACAAAACACCCGCTTTTTGGCAGGAGCGTTTAAAACGGCGAAGAGCACTTTCAAGCGTTTCATTTTTACCGACTTTAATTTCAGACATCTATATCCCTCCCTCCAATTATTCGATGGAAGTGCAGGTATTTACTATACGCACATAAGGATATTATAATATTTGACACTATGTTTGTCAATATTAGAACGCCATTATGCACTGTATTTATATACAATTTTTAGATTTCTGGCCAACCTAATTCTTGACCACCTAAAATATGAGCATGCAAATGGAATACAGTTTGACCTGCTTTAGCCCCTGTATTAAATACAACACGATAACCATCAGCCGATAACCCTAATTCTTTAGTCACGTCTTTAATAAATGGCAATATCCCTTCAACATACTCAGCTTTTTCTTCTGTTAAATGGGCAATATTAGCTACGTGATTCTTTGGAATTACCAATACATGCACTTTGGTTACAGGATTAATATCATGAAACGCTAAAAATTTATCGTTTTCTAATACTTTGTTACAAGGAATTTCACCGTTAATAATTTTACAAAAAATGCAATCATCCATGTGTCATCGCTCCTTAATGAACTAATACGTGTGAGCTTTTATTCAATAATTACTGTTTCACCATTCAAACCTACAACGGTCCCGCCAATAATTGTGCCCACTTCATGAGAACTTTCGTCTTTCTTTATTTTACCGTGAATGTATTCATTAGTAAAGCCTAGATAATATCCATCTTCTTCTCGTTCAATCAGAATCTCTGCACGTTTACCAATCATAGCTTCTGCAAATTTAATAAGCCCTTTTTGTCCTAGATTATTTAACAACGCTACCCGTGTCTTTTTGACGGCCTCTGGCACTTGATCTTCCATCACGGCAGCTGGCGTACCTTCACGTTTAGAATACGGGAAAGCATGAATATGAGTGAAACCAATTTCTTCTACTGTTTTCATAGTCTCTTCAAAATCTTCATCTGTTTCACCGGGGAAACCAGCAATAATATCCGTTGTAATCGCTAATCCAGGAATTCGACTACGCAATCTAACTACAAGGTCTTTAAATTCTTGTAGTGTATAATGACGATTCATCAATTTTAAAATATGATCTGAACCAGCTTGTAAAGGCAAGTGTAGATGCGTACAGAAACGAGGTTCTTTAGCCATTAATTCAACTAGTTCTTCAGATACCTCTACGGACTCAATAGATCCTAGGCGAATTCGTTGCAATTCGGGAATTTCAAGCAACGCTTTTACTACCTGTGCCAAATTAGGTTTTTCTGGTAATTCAATACCATAGTTACCAAGATGAATCCCTGTCAGAACAATTTCATGATAACCATGAGCCACTAACCGTTTTGCTTCTTTTACAATATCTTCAATACGACGAGATTTTAACTTGCCACGAGTATACGGAATAATACAGAATGTACAGTAATTATTGCAACCTTCTTGAATTTTCATAAAGGCCCGTGCTTTATCAATCTCGTTACCATACAGTGGCATTTCCTCAAATGTTGCTTGTTCCATAATATTTCGAACGATACTAATCTGCTTCTCTGTCGATTCTAATTGTTCTACCAATTCAACAACTTGATGACGATTATTGGTACCAATAACAAGATTAACTCCTTCAATCGCCGCAATAGCATCCGGCGCTAATTGTGCATAACAACCAGTAACAATAATATAAGCATCTTCATTTGTCCGTTTAGCTTTACGGATTAATTGTCTGGATTTACGCTCTCCCATATTAGTAACAGAGCAGGTATTAATAACATAAATATCTGCTTTTTCATCAAAATCTACAGGCTCATACCCTTTTTGTATAAATAAACCACGCATTGCATCGGTATCATATTGATTTACACGGCAACCCAAGGTCGTAAATGCTACTGTTTTCATTATTTTTTTGATTAGCTCCTCTCGCTTATTAACTACATAGTTAACTCATATATCTATCAATGACAGATGAGTTTTTCAATCTACACACTATATATTGACTAATAGTAATCAGAAATTACATATTTAATTCGTATTGTAACATACTAACAGCACTGATAGCTGCTGTTTCAGCTCGTAAAATAGTAGAACCTAATGTAACTACTTGGGCGCCTACTTCAGTCATTTGAAGCACTTCCTCTTCACTTAAGCCTCCCTCTGGACCAATGATGATGAGTACACGTTGATTGCTATTACCTTGCAATGCTTCTTTTAACGTATGACTACTTTCATTTTCATAAGCTACTAAAACCAATGTATCTTGTTCAACCTCATTAGCTAATACATCCGCTACACTTTGCTGTACTACTAATTGAGGCAACTGCTCACGCCCACATTGCTGTGCTGCTTCCTTCATTATTTTTTGCCAACGCTCTACCTTTTGTGGCAATTTATCGGCCTTGTACTGTGCTACACAATGTTTCATCGGTACTGCATATACTGTATGTACATTAAGTTCTGTAGCTTTTTGCAATACCCACTCTAATTTATCTGCCTTTAAAAAAGCTTGCACGAGCACAATTTCTATCTCTTCGGTTTCCGTTGTTGTTACTTCACCAATTCGCTTGGCCTTAGCCTCACCATCTACAACCTCTAAAATTCGATAAGTCGCCGTACCTCCTTCACTACTACTTACGAGAATGGGCTTCTCTATATTGTGACGAAACACGGTAATTAAATGATGCGTTGTTTCTTTAGGAATTATGATCTCAGTATCTAATGGAGTGGAAACAAATATCTTCTTCATTAAATACTCCTTTCTTATAATGTTACGCACTCTCTAAAATAGAGTTACATTCATAGAGTTACATTTTAGTATACCATGTTTATCGATGTTTCTCTATGGGAAAAACCTCCTACACAAGAACTTCTAGGTTCTGCATAGGAGGTTTTATTAATTTTCTGTTTTCTCTATGAATTTTATTCATTCATAACTATTATTCTGAATTTATTTTATCCCTTATATTTCAAAGCAAATGTATGCCAAGATTCTTTGGTCACTTCTTCTACTATTAGCCAATGAGCCTCAATATATGGCTTAATTTCCTCATAGCGGTCGTCAATAATACCGCTAATAATTAGTATACCCTCAGAGTCTAACTTCTTGCTAATCGCCGGTAAGAGCATTTTAAGCGGATCTACTGTTAGATTAGCTAAAATTAAATCAGCTGTTCCCGTAAAGTCAGTAGCCAAGTCACCACAAATTAATTGAGCTGTGACTGCATTCGTTTCACAATTAGCTTTTGCCTGCGCAACAGCACTCGCATCAATGTCAATGCCAATTAAATTTGGAACCCCTAGATAATGCGCCACTAACAATAAAATACCAGTGCCTGTACCAATATCTAAACAAGTATTAACTTTAGCCCCATATTTCGCCATTAATTCAGCACAGGCCTGTGTTGTTTCATGGGCACCGGTACCAAAAGAAAGGTCAGAATCAATCGTAATAACTTCTTCCCCTTGCTTCGGTGTATATTCTTTCCAAGCAGGTCGAATTACAAGATTAGGAAGAATTTCAGTTGGTTCAATGTACTGTTGCCAACTATTATACCAATCCGTATCAGTCACCTCTTTGGCCTGTAATTGTTTAAAATTGAACTGGGCTTGCTTTAATTCATGACCAATGAGTTCTTCCCATTCACTAGTGCTTTTTGATGTATCACCATATAAGGTAAATTGTACCCAATTAGGTTCATTCGGTACATCTTCTTCAATAAAACCGTTGCTACTCATAGTGTCAAAAAGAGTAGTCACCTCTTCAATGACTACTCTTTCAATGGCAACGGATATTTCAATCCATTTCATATATACCTCTTTAATCAAGACTCAAGGCATCTTTTACTTTGTCGCCAATTTTTTCTAAAATGCTCTTACTCTCTTGTAAAATTGTTACATCTTCTTTGCCTTCTTTAGCAAATTGTACTAACAATTCACGTTGTTTTTCCGTCAATTTCTTAGGCGTAGCTACTGTAACGCGTACATGTTGATCCCCACGTTGACTTGGATTACGCAAGTAAGGAATCCCTTTGCCTTTTAAGCGGAAAATAGTCCCTGTCTGTGTACCTTCTGGGATTTTTAATTCTACTTTACCATCCAAGGTATTAACCTTAATAGTCGCACCAATAGCAGCTTGTGCAAACGTAATCTTCGCCTCACTCACTACTTCATTGCCCTGACGTTCAAATTCACGACTTGGTTTTACATAGATGTAAACATATAAATCACCCTTAGGGCCACCTTTAATGCCTGGTTCGCCTTCGTTAGCTACACGCAAACGGGAACCACTATCTACACCAGCTGGGATTTTAATTTCAATTTTGCGGCGTGCTACTGTTTCACCACTACCGTGGCAAACTTTACATGGTTTTTCAATGGTCTTACCAGAGCCATGACAAGCCGAACAAGTTCGGGCTGAGCGCATTTGACCAAATGGGGTATTCTGCACTACCGTTTCTTGACCAGAACCATGACAACGGGAACAGGTTTCTACTTTACTGCCTGGTTCACCACCATTGCCATGACAATGATTACATTCTTCATGACGTTGAATTTCAATCGTCATTTTTCGACCAAACGCAGCGTCTTCAAAGCTAATTTCTACATCATGCCGAAGGTCATCCCCTTTTTGAGGACCGCGAGCTTGTTGTCCGCCACCACCGCCAAAGAACATATCAAAAATATCACCGAAACCGCCAGCTTGGCCGCCAAATCCACCAAAACCACCTTGACCGCCAAAGCCGCCGAAACCACCGGCCCCAGCACCACCACCTTGGGTGAATGCCTCATGACCATATTGATCATATTGGGACCGCTTAGTTTCATCAGACAATACTTCATAGGCTTCATTGGCTTCTTTAAATTTTTCTTCCGCCTCTTTTGGATTGTCACGGTTTACGTCAGGATGATATTGGCGAGCTTTCTTTCTAAATGCTTTCTTTATTTCATCTTGGGAGGCATTTTTATTGACTCCTAAGACGTCATAATAATCCTTCGCCATTAGTTACCGTCCTCTTAGTCTTTTTTATCGTCTTTTACTTCAGTATATTCAGCATCTACAACATCATCTTTTGATTGTGCATCGGCTGCTTCAGCACCTTGAGCACCATTAGCTGCCTCTTGCGCTGCCTGTGCTTGTTCATACATCTTAGTGGACAATTCATATAATGGTTTAGTTAATTCTTCGCTCTTAGCTTTAATATCTTCTACATTACCAGCTTCAATAGCAGATTTTAATGCATCTTTAGCTGTTTTTACTTGTTCTAATGTAGCAGCATCAGCTTTACCTTCGAAGTCTTTAATTGCTTTTTCTGCTTGATATACTAAGGAATCTGCGTTATTTTTAACTTCGATTTCTTCTTTTTTAGCCTTATCTTCCGCTGCATGAGCTTCTGCTTCTTTTACCATACGATCGATCTCATCCTGCTGTAATCCACCAGAAGAAGTGATAGTAATAGCTTGTTCTTTACCAGTGCCCATATCTTTAGCTTTTACGTTTACAATACCATTAGCATCGATGTTGAAAGTAACTTCAATTTTAGGTACTCCACGTGGAGCTGCTGGAATACCAGTTAATTCAAAACGACCTAACGTTTTATTATCAGCTGCGAAATCACGTTCACCTTGCAATACATGAATATCTACAGAAGGTTGGTTATCAGCTGCTGTAGAGAATACTTGGCTCTTAGATGTAGGAATGGTTGTGTTACGATCAATAATACGAGTGAACACGCCACCTAAAGTTTCAATACCTAAAGATAATGGCGTTACATCAAGAAGTAATACGTCTTTAACTTCACCAACTAATACCCCACCTTGGATAGCCGCACCAACAGCTACGCATTCATCAGGGTTAACGTTTTTAGTTGGTTCTTTACCAAGTACACGTTTAATAGCTTCCTGAACAGCTGGGATACGAGAAGAACCACCAACTAGTAAGATTTTGTCGATTTCACCAACACTAAGACCAGAGTCTGCCAACGCTTTGCGAGTTGGTTCAATAGTAGCTTCTACTAAGTCATGAGTTAACTCTTCAAATTTAGCACGAGTTAATGTTAAGTCTAAATGTTTAGGACCTGTTGCATCCGCTGTGATAAATGGCAAGTTAATATTAGTGCTCATTACACCAGATAATTCGATTTTAGCTTTTTCAGCCGCTTCTTTTAAGCGTTGGTCAGCCATTTTATCTTGAGATAAATCAATACCACTTTCTTTTTTGAATTCTTCAATCAACCAGTTCATAACGCGTTGGTCAAAGTCGTCACCACCTAAATGGTTGTTACCACTAGTAGCCTTAACTTCGAATACGCCATCACCAAGTTCTAGAATGGATACGTCAAATGTACCACCACCAAGGTCAAATACAAGTACTTTACCTTCTTCGTCTTTATCTACACCATATGCAAGCGCTGCCGCTGTTGGTTCGTTAATAATACGAAGTACATCAAGACCAGCAATAGCACCCGCATCTTTCGTTGCCTGACGTTGGCTATCTGTAAAGTAAGCTGGTACTGTAATAACAGCCTGTGTTACTTTTTCACCAAGATATGCTTCAGCATCAGCTTTCAATTTTTGAAGCACCATAGCGGAAATTTCTTGTGGTGTATATTCTTTATCGTCAATTTTTACTTTGTAGTCACTACCCATGTGACGTTTAATCGAAGAAATAGTACGATCTGGATTAGATACAGCCTGACGTTTTGCCAACTGACCTACCAAACGTTCCCCATTCTTTGCAAAACCAACTACGGAAGGAGTTAAACGAGAACCTTCTTGGTTCGTAATAACAACTGGTTCGCCGCCTTCCATAACAGCTACTACAGAGTTTGTTGTACCTAAGTCAATACCAATTACTTTTGCCATTTTAAATGACCTCCTATTTTATATTATATCTATCTATTGTCATATTAATTCTTTAGTAAAGCAAAGCCTCACCATTCTTTATGCTGAACTTTACTGCCTAGAATTAATCATTATGTACTACTTTTACCATAGCTGGCCGAACTGTTTTACCATCTACAGTATAGCCTGTTTGTAACACTTCACATACCGTGTCATCTTCATATTCTTCAGATGGTACACGCATAATGGCCTGATGATAATTTGGATCAAATGGCTGACCAACAGCATCAATCACCGCTAAGCCATGTTTGCTAAGCATAGCCATCAAGTTTTGGTGAATCATAACAAAACCATCTAAAAAAGCTTTAGTCTCTGCTGTAGTAGGCGCTGCTATGGCTCGCTCAAAATTATCTAATACACCAAATAAATCTTTCATTACATCAGCTTTTACAAAGCCTGCTAACTGATCTTTTTCTTGCAACGTCCGTCGCTTAAAATTATCAAAGTCAGCTTGCAAACGAACAAAGCGTTTTTCTGCTTCTGCGAGTGCCGCTTGTACAGCATCAGCTTCTGCACCAATAGCGTCACTAGCTTCAGTTGCTTCGCTAGCAGCTACATCCTCAGCACTTTCTACTGTTACTTCAGGTTCATTAGCTGTTACTTCTTCAGTTGATACAGTCTCTTGACCTTCTGTTTGTTTCATGTCGTCTGCTCCCATCGTGAGTATCACCTCATTACTTTCTATTTTTATTTTCCGCTAATGCACGCATAAACTCTTGCATATACGATAAAATACCAATAATTCGACCATACTCCATGCGAGTTGGTCCTAAAATTGCCAATGTACCAATCCGTTCATCATTATCACCAAAGTCAGCTTGAATAACGCTTAGTTCTTTCATTGTTTCTGCTTTATTCTCGCTGCCAATAGTAATACCGATGCCATCCTTTTTAGAAGAAGCTAATAATGTATTTAACTGATCTTGCTCTTCCAGCAAAGATAAAATAGGTTGTACCTTTTTAATATCTTTAAATTCTGGCTGTTCAAGTAGTTCCGTTGTTCCTACGGAATAAAAAAGTTTACGTTTTGCAATAGCACGATATAAAGTCTCAGCGAGTATCATCAATACGGCTCGCGGTCCTTCAATTAACTGAATCGTCGCTTCTAAATTATGCAATGTTAAATCGCAAATTCGAAGCTCTTTTACTGCATTAGTGAAACGCATTGTCACCGTAGCCAATACATCATCAGAAACAGCTTCTTTAAAATACATCGGTTCATTATCTAACGCACCTTGATCCGTAACTACGACCATAATGGCTCGATTATCACCGATTGGTAATACATGAATAAATTTTAACACCGAAGTATCATGAGCCGGCGCTAAAAATAAACTCATGTTATGGCTAATTTGTGAAATCAATTTAGCTACATTTAAAAAGAAATCTTCAAAATTAGCTGGCTTTTGTTGCCATATTCTATTAATCTGCTCTGCATCTTCGCGCTCTGTGCCGTTCGAATGCAACATAGCATCTACATAAAATCGATATCCTTTCGCTGAAGGAATTCGCCCTGCTGATGTATGAGGCTGCTCTAAAAAACCTAACTCTTCTAAATCAGCCATTTCATTACGAACCGTGGCAGGACTTACACCTAGATTATAATTCTTAGCCAAGGTGCGAGACCCAACAGGCTCAGCAGATTTTATGTAATCTTGTATGATTGCGTGTAAGATGCGTTGTTTACGTTCATCCATAATCACACCTCGTTGTTAGCACTCATCAAAGTCGAGTGCTAATCACAGCTATAATGTTATCATAAAACGTCAAAATGTCAAGCAGTTCTTTAAAAAATATTTCCTAAAAGTTCGCATATTTACTGATTAGTCAAAAAATCAAAGAGGCGTCCAAAAGTCAAAGCCCTTTGAACGCCTTTTGTTATAACACTTCTATTTCAAATTAAAATTGAAAAGCCTATATATTATGTGTTTTTCCTTTTCAACTTACCTATACATCACTTATTTATGCCGTGCGTTTACGAGTTGCGACTTTATAAATCAATACACATAAAGCTAAATAAATGACAATCCCTAAGTAAGTTGCTTCTGGTGTTTGTTCCCATGCTTCTAAGAACCAATCAACACCAGCAATACGGAGAACCGCACTAATTAAGCTACCAATAGCACCACCAGCTACAAAGCCAGAAGCAATAGTACCACCTTCATTAACACGAGCTTCACCTTCAGCTTCATCTTTGGCACTTCGTTTTACAAGATACGAAATAAAGCCACCAAGTAAAATTGGTGTATTGATTTCCATTGGCAAATATGAACCAAGCGCAAACGCCAATGGTGGTACTCCTACCATCCACAATAAAACAGCAAAGACAGCACCAATAATATATAAAGGCCATGGAGCACTCCCACCGGTCATAAGTGGTTCTACAATCGCCGCCATCGCATTAGCTTGTGGAGCATTTAAAGCACCGTCACCAACAAATCCATAGGCATTATTTAGAAGAATTAAAACACCTACGGATACGATACTGGACACAACAACACCAACTAATTGCCAAGTTTGCATTTTAGCTGGTGTAGCCCCAGTGAAATACGCTACTTTATGTTCTGACATAAAGTTACCAGCAACACCAATCGTTGTCCCTAAAAAGGCTGCCATCATCAAAATAGCAATAATGCCTGTAGTACCACCCATGCCAACACTCGTCAACACAACCGCACTAATGAGGATCATAAAAATGGTCATACCAGATACAGGTTCATTACCAGTAAAGGCGATAGAACTAATCCCAACGACAGATAGTAAGAAAGACATAATTAAAACAATCAAAAATGCCAAAATGGATTGCATCAACGTTTCAGCAAAGTAAATATGGAAGAAAATACCAAATAAAACGGTGGTTAAAATAATACCTAAACCAAGTAATGAGTTTGGTAAATCTCGTTCTGTACGAAGAATATTAACTGTAGTTGTTTTACCACGGGAGAACATATCTACAATAGCACGTTTCATAATCTTGCTAACCACATTAGACATAGTTAGTAAACCAATCACACCGGCCATAGCTAACATACCAATACCAATATGACGTACATATGTAGTGAAAACAGTGCGTACTGGAGCATCAGCTAATAAAATTTCTTTGCCCCCTACTGTCATTAAATGATCGCCACCAATGAAGTAAAACAAAGGAATACATACGAACCAGGCAAAGAAAGAGCCTGCTGCAATAATGGCCCCATACCGCAGACCTGTAAAATAGCCTAACCCTAATAAAGCAATGTCACTATCTAAGGCAAAAGATACTTTCGTCTTATCCTGAATTAATTGACCCCATTTAAAGGTAGTCGTAGAAAATACTTCACGCCACCATCCCAATGTATTCAATACAAAATCATAGAACAAACCTAATAGACCACTCAAAGCCATAAGTTTTGCTTTGCTACCATCATTACTACTCAATACTTCAGCAGCGGCACGACCACCAGGGAAAGGATATGCATGGTGCATTTCTACGCAGAAATATTGGCGGAAGAAAATACAAAGAAATACACCTAGCAAACCACCAAGTATAATAGGTATAATCATTTGTAAAACCGTTACATGATGAATATCTAATATAAATAAGGCCGGTAAAATAAACATCGCACCACATAACACGTTGGTACCAGAACTTGCAATAGCCTGAATATGTACTGTTTCAGGAAATGCATTTTTACGTTTAAATAAAACGGCCATCCCCATAGACAAAATAGAGACTGGTGCAAAGGCATCTACGGTTTGACCAATTTTTAAGCATAAATACCCTACTGCTAATGCAAATAATGCAGCAAAGAATAACCCCCAGAAAATAACATATCCGTTAATTTCTTCATAATTTTTGTTGGGATCCATAATAGGCCGAACTTCATCATGATGTCCTGAAGCTGCCATATCATCAACTCCTTAATCCATAAATACTAAGAACTAATAAATACTCCCACTACACCCTTCATAGCGCTAGCCCATAACAGTGCTAGCAGCTTCAATAAACCCCTTAAACAATAGTTTTGCCTCTGAAGATCGATTAATCATCATTTCTGGATGAAATTGACAAGTTACAAGCCATGGATATTCTGTGCCCTCCAAACCTTCCACAACCCCATCTTTAGCCACAGCAGTCACCTTTAATCCTTCACCCACTCGATGTACCATTTGATGATGATGTGAATTAGTTACCCAACGAGTGTTACCAATCAATTGAGCTAATTTAGAATCAGCTTCAATATCAACAGTATGAAACGCCATTGATGGTGTCTGATTTTGTACATGTTTTAATGTACAATTTGTATCATACTTTAAATCCTGATATAAAGTACCACCCATATACACATTGACGATTTGATGTCCTCGACAAATTGCCAAAATAGGAATTTCTTTCTCCATAGCCGCCTTTAAAAGCATGAAATCAAATTGATCTCGTTCTGGCCATACTTCTTCTAAGCCTTGCAACGGTTCTTCCCCATAATTTAGAGGAAAGATATCATGACCTCCAGAAAGCAGTAAACCATCCAATCGTGAAATTGTTTCAACTATCACCTCTTCATCTAATGTTAAAGGAATAATAACAGGTACCCCGCCTTGTGACTCAATAGAACGTACATAATCTTGATTCACATAAGACCGTTGTAATTCAACAAATGAACCATGATCATCTCGTAACTGACTACCGGAAATCCCAATAAAAGGTCTTTTCATAGTGTTCATCCTCTCCGTTTTCACAAAACTCCTCCCACTACGCACAAAAGAGAGGGGTCCATGCTAGCAGGAACAGCCCTCTCTTTTATCTAACTTGATTATATGTTGTATCATTATGAATGTCAATTACTAGTGTACAATTGATAACTAATTAGCATATTACCCCTTAAAGTTGGCTTAGTTTTGTGATATCCTCATTGCGGCCAATAAGAATTAACATATCCTCTTCAGTAAGTGGTTCCTTTGGATTTGGTGGCACCATTACACTTTTATGCCGTTTAATAGCTACAATATTAATACCATACCGACTTCTTAGTGACAATTCCTCTAAAGTGTGCCCTACCATAAAGGCCGGTGTATTCATTTCTACTAATCCAATATCTTGCGATAACTGAAAATAATCCACAATATATTCGCGTGTTAACATCTGAGCTAATCGGTCAGCCATATTCATTTCAGGGAAAATTACTAAATCGACACCAACTCGTTCTAATAATTTACTTTCCATATCACTGGACGCTTTAGCCACTACATAAGGAGCCTGTAATTCCTTAAGAACCATGGCTGTTAACAATTTCGCTTTCAAATCATCACCAATGGCTATTACTACCACATCAAAATCTTGCAAATGTAAGCTACGAATTGTTTCTTCATCACTAAAATCAGCTACAATACTATGCGTAATAAAGGGCGTTAACTTTTGCACCACTTTTTCGTCAATATCAATGCCACATACTTCATGCCCCAAAGCAGCCACTTGCTTTGCTAACGTGCCTCCGAACCGGCCAAGTCCAATTATACCTATTGTTTTACGTTTCATATATATACTCCTATAACAATACATTGTCTTCTGGAAAATACGCTGTTGTTGTATGTCGTCGTCTCAAGAAAAAGGCCCCGATTAATGTCAGTACACCAATACGCCCCGTATACATGACTACAATAAGCGTTAATTTACTAATCGTAGACAATTCAGAGGTAATGCCAATAGTAAGCCCTACCGTAGCAAAAGCAGATGTTACCTCAAAAAGCAAATCTAAAAACGGAAATTTCTCAATCCCAGCGAGTACAAAAGTGGCTAACACGACTAACATAGAAGAAAAGAAGACGATGCCACAGGCTTTATAAATAATAGCTTGACTTAAACTTCTTTCAAATATCTCAACTCGTCGTTTATTTGTAAATAAAGACCTCGATGTAGCCCATAAAACAGCCATTGTACTTATTTTAATACCGCCCCCTGTCGAGTTTGGCCCTGCACCAATAAACATAAAAACTACGGTAATAAAAACGGTAATGGGATGTAAGTCTGCATAGTTTAACGTAGGAATCCCCGCTGTACGTGGTGTCACTGCTTGAAATAAAGCACCTTGTAATTTAGTAAATAGAGGCATTGACTGTAATGTATTATTCCACTCTAACCCTAAAATGGCTAACATTCCCACAATCACTAAAATACCATTACCAACCAGCATTACCTTAGTATGTAAAGCAAAGCTATGAAAACCACGGTTATAGTTTTTGAAAATATCAAAAGAAGCCATATAGCCAAAGCCACCAATGATAATTAAGCTACACGTAGTTAAGGTGAATCCCCAGTTACCTACTAACTCATATGGTAAGTTATTATCGAAAAACACAAAACCAGCATTACAGAATGTAGAAATAGCTTGATAAAACCCATAATAGATTGCACTACTTCCTAAATACGGCCATAAATCAATGGCATAAGCAATGCCGCCTAAAAATTCAACGCCAAATGTTAATAGTGCTATTTGCTTAAGCACAGTATGCACTGAAATATTGTCTTCTCCAATATCTTCTTGAAGCAGTAATTTATTTTCTAACCCCACTTTTCTGCGTAAAATTAAAAATATAAAAGTAGTAAAGGTCATGGTTCCCAAACCACCGATTTGTATTAATAAAATCATGATTGTTTGACCAAATACACTCCAGTGTTGAAAGGTATCAACCGTAGCTAGCCCTGTTACTGATACACAGGACACAGCTATAAATAAGGCATCAATCCAAGATGTACTCATACCATCATTTGTCGCTATAGGTAAACTCAAAAGAACAGCCCCTAAAAGCATTAAACAAGCAAAACTAAGGGCTAACATTCGCTGAGGATTATTCATCAACGATTCGCGCCACATTCGTCGCCATGGCTTTGATTGATTATGTAAATCAGGTTTTAAAAGCATACTGAAACCTCTTCTTTATTTATTAAATTATAAATTACAAATAACAAATATGAAAATAGTATATTTGTATTATACCTAGTTTCCAGCTTTTTTAATATAAAAAACTCTTCCAAGTAAGCATTTCTAATAAGTCTAACTTGAAAGAGTTCCTATGATTATTCAGTTACAATAAACGGATTGCCTAAACGTGCTAAACAATGGTCAAATTTTTCTTTCGGCATAGCATTTTCTTTATACCATTGTAATAAAAATTCAATTTTTGCTTGGGTATCTTCAACAGACAAACCTTTGGCTAAAATTTCGCCACCCTTAGGTCGATTACCACTTTTACCACCAACTACTAGCACAAATCCATCAGGCATGCCGTATACGCCAATATCTTTAATCATTGGTTCTGCACAACAACGAGGACAACCACTAATACCAACACGAACTTTATTTGGCATCGTTTCTCCAAAATACTTCTCATCTATATACTTCGCTAACGGCATCGTTTGCATAAATGCATGAGAACATCCATCCGTACCGCGACAAGCCACTACGGAATTGACCGCAGCATGCTTCACGGGTTGAACCCCTTCGGGTAACCGTTTTATAATTGCTTCCTTCGCGTCTTTAGTAATATCATAAATTTGAATGCCAGTTACTACTACTCGGAATTTTCCATCAAATTCATCAGCCAAGTCCATAATAGCATGTAATTGATCACGGGAAAATTCACTAAATAGCGAATGTAAAATAATCGATGTTTTCATGAAAGCTCCTTAGTTATCTGATTAATGAGATCACTTATATCCTAAAAAAATCCTATACTTATTTATTTGTATCATATTACTATTCTACAAAACCGTGATAAATATCACCAAATAACTAAAAGTTATGATTAAACAACTTAACGTATAGTAGAACTTAATTATACAACATTGTATATATAGCCTTTATAACATAGTAGAAATTGTCTTATCATCCAATGTTTCTACTTTATGCTGCAAATATTTACGCCATACATATTCAGCACTAGCCGTTGCATATAAGAGAAAATAAAAATAGGCTGCACTTGATAGTGCCATAAAAATTAACGAAAATCTAGTAATCATTTCATTATCACTGACTTGCCCTGCCTGTAGTTCCGTCATAAATAAAGCAACCACAGCTATATAAAATAAAGCCAAAACAATGGCTAAAACAAGGGCAATGGCATATAAAATAAATAAAAAAGCACTTTTGGATATATGCGTATCAGGAAAACGCGTTGTTAAACCTTTCACATAAAATGGACGACATAACAAAGCAAATACTGTAATCACTACAAATAAAATAATGCCTGCCACTATGTGAAACTTATCGCCAGGCAATAAATGATACAGCCACTTATATGAAAAAAAGACTACCGCTAAACTCACTAAATCAAAACCAATGCTAGCAAAACAAGCACGCCAGCCAAATCTTACATAATCTCGCATCTTTCAAACTTCCTTACTTCTTTTTATAAATCTCTCGACGATGTGCCACTTCAAACAAAAAAATTTTCAGAACTTTATCATCAATTTCAGCAAATAAACGATAATCCCCAACTCTATAACGCCAAATTCCTTTTAAATTTCCTGTTAATGCTTTTCCATGAATTCTTGGATCGATAGTATCTACTAAATTTTTAACAATCCAATTTTTTATTACTTTAGCTATAGATTTATCTATCTTTTTTAATTCTTTTATAGCACTATCCGTAAACTCTACACTGTACATTTATATTATATTCCTAACATATCCCAAACTTCTTCATGAGAATATGTTTTTTCCTGTTTTGCTCGTTCTTTAGCTTTTAAAATTCTTTTTTCATCAAGTTTTAAATCATCTTCAATTTTATCTAACACAATATCTCTAATAAAAGACGATAAATTTAAATTATTCATTTCAACATATGATCTAATTAATTTATTTTCATCTTCTGACAATCGTAACGAAATAGTACTCATAATAAGCCTCCTATTCTTCTTAAGATAATACTGCTTATTTTATTTTACAAAAAGATGTAATACAAGTCTTACATCTTTGTATTACAAGTATAACACAATTCTATACTATTATCAATTATTTCATTTCTACAATATCATTATATATCAAGCGAGCTTTTAAATTATTATCACTTATATCATCATGAAAATGCCCAAAATACCAGCATTTGTAAATTATTTTTTTATATATCTCTGTTAAAAAATCGGCCGTTTCGCAAGGTTCGTTTTTAGTAGATAAAGCTTTTTTATATAGTGATTTAAATTGTTTAGGTGCTGTATGAGTTATTACATAATCAACTTCCCAATTACATGCATTAAGCTTGTCTATAGCATGTATTCGCTCTTCTTCAGAGCATACCTCTTGAGGCCACCAAGATAGTTTAGGCGTACGCCACTCTTTATCTGTACTCGTAGCGCCGCCAAATGTAAAAATACGTGATGTTTCCATCGTATATATTTCACCACGCATCAAATGGTAACACCCTTCTATGTTTTGTACCAGTCCACCCCATTTTTCTTCAAGGGGATATTTTGCTAATTGGTTAAAATTTTCATGGTTGCCATCAATAAAACAGGTAGTAAATGGTCCATCAGCTAACAATTTAAGTAATTTAACATCTTTATAATTTTTCCAATATGAAGTTAAAGGACTCCACCAAGGTAAACCAAAATCACCAGCAATTATTAAAATATCATCTTTTGTGGTTTCCTTTAACGTATCTAAATATCCACGTATTGTTGATTTATCGCCATGTAAATCACCAGTAATATAAAGCATAAAGTCACCTACTTTACTATTGAAAAATACTACACTTCTTTATTACTTATTTATAACACAGAGTGTATATATGGGCAACAATAAAAGACCTATCAAATTTATTACACTGAAACAGAAGTTTCCTCACTTACTTAAAGTAATAAATTACAATAGGTCTCTTTTACATATATAAAGTTATTACACAATTAACTGATATGATTTAATTGACAAATTTTAATGTTTAATTTCCTTAATTAAATTTCCTTGTGCATCAAATCTTAAAGTATATTGTTCCCGTGCTCCATCTACAGTAGTAGAAGCTGTAAATACGCCCTCATCAACGGAGTACGAGTAAAATACACCATGTTTTACTTCGCCACCTTCTATACTTTTGGCCTTCTCCTCAGATACTTTGTAAATTTCAGGCACTTTATTAAAGTCAATTGTGCTAATAGCGCCTACATTGTCAGCTAATACGCCATCACCGGTTAATTGAACCGGTTGCGGACCACTCCATTTACCATTTTCATATCGATAGCCATCAACCTTATCAGTAGTTCCTGGTTTTTGAATTTGGATTAATACTATATTTCCTAAATCCTTGTAATAATTAAAAGTAATGCCATCCATAGCTTTTAAATCATGCCCTTTTAATTCTTCTCTATTCTTTAGTTCATCAATAATTTTATTCGCTAAACCAGGTTCTGTAAGCACATTTGATTTACTACCACCCCCCGTTAAACTACTGACAGTATCCCCACAGCCTACTAAAAATACTACTGAAAATACTACTAGTAACATTACCCAAAGTTTCCTCATTGTCATGCCTCCCTGTTTAATTACAATACCAATGAAACAACCTCAAACATTCATTTATATTTCATATTATACCCTGTTCTTGAATTTTTTAATAATACCTATCTTGAAACGAAGATATTACAATCAAAAAAAGACCGCACAATCGTGCGGTCTCAATGGTGGAGATAAGCGGGATCGAACCGCTGACCTCTTGAATGCCATTCAAGCGCTCTCCCAGCTGAGCTATACCCCCATGCATTACTCCTATATATTACTAAATACATGAGGGAAATGTCAATATAATCTAAACATCTACTCTATATAATCAGACAGTTCAATGTAGTCATCTTCTTCAACAAAACACCGACGTAAATATTCATGCACACCATCAACAGCAACACGTTGACAACTACATGTTTTATAATCATGCATAAAAGTTGATTCAATAACATCCCCACAAAATTTGCATTTTATTTTATTAGTGAAGATTTTTTGCATAATAACCTCCCTAATTCTATAAAAACAACCGCCCATGAAAAGCAGCTGTTACTTGATTAACCTAGATTAATTATTTGTTATTCCGCCATTAACAGGCAGTAAGCATTTAGCAAACCGAATCATTTAGTATCGCACTATCGGCAAGCGATAGATGTGCTAGGTTAATTCCCTTTTATACCATCTACAATAAAAGGGTGTTTACTTTTTAGCTATTTGACACGTTTCTCCGCTTTTATAATTTCATTATACTATTATTTTAGATAGATTCAACATAAGCGCATGTTAAATCTATTATTTTATACTAAATCTTCAAATAAGGTCGAAATTTTTCAAAAATTTCATCTAATGATATAGGATAATAATTATGACTATCGACACCTACATCGTATCGTAATATTCCGTTAGCCACATTTCTTTCATTATAAGAACCATCAGAATGGATATGTCCATGCAAATTTATTCCCCGATTATGTCTAGAATGTAGCCATTCCATCATAGGATAATGTATCATCGAGAAAACTACATGATTATAACGAAAAGTCGTAAAATCTAAGATATCCTCAAACAACGCCGTATTATACTCTTTATCATGATTTCCTCGAATAAGAATTTTAGTTCCCTTTAATCTTTTAATTATAGAGTTCGCTTCTTCAATAGGTAAACGGAACGTTAAATCACCCAATATATAAACTATATCATTAGCATGTACTACAGAATTATAATTATTAATAATCGTTTCATTCATTTCTTCAAGTGATTGAAATGGTCTTTTACTTAAACGTATTGCATTAGCATGCCCTAAATGTAAATCACTTGTAAAATATATCATATACTGCCCTCCTCTTTAAGTTTTATATTTAATTGAACCCTTATGTCTATCGTATAAATTGACTAAACACATAATTCCCATGTTTCGCCCCATCTCGCGTTAAACACCAAGAATCATTTACTTGTTGCAATAATCCCTGTTTATTTAAGTGTTCTAATTCATTTCCAAAAATAGTTAGCAACGATTGGTTAAATCGTTGTTCAAAATTTAATTTAGATAGTCCCCATTTTGTTCTTAATGCTAAGAAACAAAAATCTTCCACAGATCGTGTTTCACTAATTGTTTCTTCAAATACTACTGGTAATAGCTCTTGCCGTAAACGAGTAATATAAGGCACTACATATGGCTCATTATTACGTCGCACATCGGTATAAAAGGAGTACGCACCTGCCCCAAAAGCCAAATACTCTTTATATTGCCAATACCGCAAATTATGATGGCTATACGCTTGATTATTGGTAAAATTAGAAATTTCATACCGTTCAAAACCATACGATGCTAATTGATCTAACATACAATCATACATTGCTTCATTTTCATCATCACTCGGTAATAATAATTGACCTTGCTCCACTTGTTTATGAAGATTAGTACCTTCTTCGAGTTGTAAGCCATAAATTGAAATATGACTCACACCTAAATCAACTAGTGTTTTAACATTTGTTTCAATATCTTTTAGGTGCTGACCTGGTAAGGCGTAAATTAAATCGCCACTAACTGACTGAAATCCTACTGACAATGCATCTGTAATCGCCTGTTTTGCCATACTTGAAGTATGTCCACGACGTAACAAAGTTAACAAACTATCATCAAAAGTTTGCACACCATAACTAAGCCTAGTAACTCCTAAGGATTTTAAATCTTGCAAATATGACTTATCTATTTCCCCTGGATTAGCTTCCATAGATACTTCAATGACATCATTACAAGGATAATGCTTATAAAGTACATTTAAAATATGTTCAATCTGAGGTATAGAAAGCTGAGTAGGTGTGCCACCACCAAAATATATAGTTTGCACTGGTATTGAAGTACTTTCTGGATATTTTTTAGCCCATAATTTAATTTCAGTACAAAGAGCTGTTACATAATCATCATAATAGGCTTCTAACCCTTCATAAGAAGCAAAATCACAGTAAGAACATTTTTTACGACAAAACGGGATATGAAGGTATACCCCCATATCCCGTGTATTTGACGTCGCAAAAGAGGGCCTGCATGTGTTATTCATACACAAACTCCTTTTTATATCGTCATAAATATTGATTGATTTATTTATCATCAACTTTAAGAATCGCCATGAATGCTTCTTGAGGAATTTCAACACTCCCTACCGCCTTCATACGCTTCTTACCTTCTTTTTGTTTTTCTAATAATTTACGTTTACGGCTAATGTCACCACCATAACATTTGGCTAATACGTCTTTACGCCATGCTTTCACCGTTTCACGAGCAACAATTTTATTACCTACCGCTGCTTGAATTGGAATTTCAAACATTTGACGAGGAATCAACTCTTTTAACTTCTCAGCCAACGCACGACCACGCATAGCAGCTCGATCTTTATGAACAATAATACTAAGAGCATCTACTGGCTCCCCATTGAGAAGAATATCCATCTTAACCATAGGGGATGTTTGATAACCAATCAATTCATAATCGAGTGAAGCATAACCTTTCGTAGCGGATTTTAGTTTATCAAAGTAATCGTAAATAATTTCGCCTAATGGCAAATGATATACGATAGATACACGGGTTTCATCCAAATACTCCATGGATTGATATTCACCGCGCTTATCCTGTGATAACTCCATAATTGCCCCCACAAAATCTTTAGGTACAATAGTAGTCGCTTTTACATAAGGCTCTTCAATGTAATCAATTTCAGTTGGTGGTGGTAATTTAGCAGGATTATCAATTTCTAAGACTTCACCATTTGTTTTATGCACTTTGTAGTTAACACTTGGTGCTGTGGTGATAAGCGTTAAATTATATTCCCGTTCTAACCGCTCTTGAATGACATCCATATGCAATAGTCCAAGGAAACCACAACGGAAGCCAAATCCCAAAGCAATAGACGTTTCAGGTTCATATTCAAGCGCAGCATCATTGAGATTTAACTTTTCTAAGGCATCTCGCAAATTATCATAGTCTTTACTATCTGTTGGATAGAGTCCGCAGTATACCATAGACACCGCTTTACGATAACCGGGTAATGGTTCTGCTGCTGGTGCCTCTGCTTTAGTAATGGTATCACCTACATGGCAATCGCCTACATTTTTAATACTAGCTGCTACGCAACCAACACTACCACAAGTTAATTCATCCACCGGTAGTAAATTAGGCGTAAATACACCAAGTTCGGTAACTTCGAAGTCTTTATTATCGTGCATCATCCGAATAATATCACGTTTTTTAATCGAACCTTCTTTTACACGAACATAAGCAATAGCCCCTTTGTAGGAATCAAAACGAGAATCAAAAATCAAAGCACGGGTAGGTTCATCCGATTTATCTGGGGGTGCCGGAATTCGCTCTACAATAGCTTCTAAAATATCTTGAATCCCTATTCCTGATTTAGCACTGGCTAGAATAGCATCTGATGCATCAAGACCGATAATATCCTCAATTTCTTTCTTTACCCGTTCTACATCAGCACTTGGTAAGTCAATTTTATTGATGACAGGAATAATTTCTAAATCATGTTCTAACGCTAAATACACATTTGCCAAGGTTTGTGCTTCTACCCCTTGTGCAGCATCGACTACGAGTAAAGCACCTTCACAAGCAGCTAAAGAGCGCGATACTTCATAACTAAAGTCAACATGACCAGGTGTGTCAATTAAATTTAACGTATATTGTTTACCATCTTTAGCCGTATGTAATAAACGAACTGATTGGGCTTTAATGGTAATACCACGTTCACGTTCTAAATCCATAGAGTCCAATACTTGGGCTTCCATCTCACGTTTAGTGAGCGTTCCCGTTGTTTCAATTAAACGGTCGGCCAAGGTGGATTTGCCATGGTCTATATGAGCAATAATACAGAAATTGCGGATATGGTCTGTGGACATCAAATTACCTCTCTCTAACAAACAGTTTCGATAACGCCTCCTCCAAGGACTTGCGTGCCGTCATAAAATACGACCGATTGACCTGGCGTGATGGCCCGCTGTGGCGTTTCAAATACAACTTCCATCGTTTCATCATCAAGTATACGAGCTACGCAAGGAGATGGGTTCGCTGCATAGCGAATTTTACCCGATGCATGTAACTCTTCAGGAATCGTACCTGATAAGAAATTATAATGTTTGCAAATCATACGATTTGTAAATAAACTTTCATCAGGACCAACGATAACTTCATTCTTTTCACCATCTAAGCGAACTACATAAAGTGGGTATTTATACGCAATACCGAGACCTTTACGTTGGCCAATGGTGTAATTAAATAAACCATTATGTTGACCTAAAATTTCACCATTTTCATGAACAATATTGCCTGACTTAGGTGCGGTTGTCAACTGTTTTTTAATAAAACCTTGATAGTTATGGTTTGGTAAGAAGCAAATATCTTCACTATCAGGTTTATTCGCTACTGGCAAATCACGATCATTCGCCATTTCACGAGTTAAAGTCTTCTTCTGTGCCCCCAATGGGAACATGAGATGACTTAAAATGTGCTGGTTCAAAGTATACAATACATAACTTTGATCCTTCGAAGGGTCATCCCCTTTATGAAGTTCATACAATTTCGTTGCTTCATTATAACGAACTTGTGCATAATGACCAGTCACCATATGTGTAGCGCCTAGTTCTAAAGCTCTGTTTAATAGCAAGTCAAATTTTATATTTTTATTACAGAATACACAGGGATTCGGCGTGCGGCCAGCGGCATATTCATTAACAAAATAATCTACCACATTATCATAAAAAATATCCCGAGCATCCACAACATGATGCTCAATACCAAGAAAATCACACATTTTCTTAGCATCTGTTACGGCTAGTGGCACATCATCAGGATCAGTGTCACTTACCCATAACCGTAAGGTAATACCAAATACCTTATACCCTTGTTCTAACAGCATTGACGCTGTTAAGGAGCTATCTACGCCCCCACTCATTGCAACTGCTACAACGTTTTCCATGCTTTCTCCTTCTGTTGGTCGCTTGACCTGTACAGTAACTCAATATACATGATACAGAGTGAAAGTCCGAATATGTATATACTGACTAAAAAATAAAAATGTAGATACAGAATGCTTTAAAAACTAAAGCAACAGATAGTATAACATAAAATAAGCTTAATATATAGAGATATTTAGAAATATAATCTAAAACAACCTTATTTTCTATTTGCCAAAATTTCTTCAGCTGCCCCTAAAATACCAAGCATTGAATGCTCAAATACTAAACCGCCTTGCATAAAGATTGTATATGGTGGTCTTACGGGACCATCAGCGCTTAACTCAATGGATGACCCTTGCACAAACGTTCCGCCAGCCATGATGATTTGATCTGTATAACCTGGCATATCACCTGGCACGGGACGTACATGAGCATCTACTGGTGAATAAGCCTGCATACCACGACAAAATTGTTCCATTTCATCTGCATTATGGAGATTAATGGCCTGAATCAAATCATAACGCGGTGAATCAACCTTCGGAAATACCTCGTAACCTAACAAGGTTCCAACAGCAGCCGTATATACAGCCCCTTTCAATGCTTGTAAAACTACATGAGGCGCTAAAAATAAACCTTGGAAGAATAACCGATACCCTGGTGAATAAGATCCCATATGATCACCTAGCCCTGGCGCCGTTAGCTCATAGGCCACATCTTCCACAAGTTCAGCTTTCCCCGCCACATAACCACCAGTTGGAGCGATACCGCCACCAGCGTTCTTAATTAAAGAACCAGCCATAATATCGGCGCCATGTTCTAAGGGTTCTGTTGTTTCAGTAAATTCACCATAACAATTATCGACAAAGCAAAGTGTCTTTGGATTCTTAGCTTTTACAGCTTGGCAGATAATTTCAATATCTTTAACCGACAATGGCTCGCGTGTACTATAACCACGTGAACGTTGAATAACAACGACACGGGTATCATCGGTAACAGCGGCCTTAATCCCCTCTATGTCGTATGTATTATTTTTTAATGGTACTTCTTTATAAATAAACCCACGTTCTACCAAAGAATTACGCACTGGATGTGGTACACCAATTACGGATTGCATAGTATCATAAGGTGCTCCAACAGCATATACAAATTCTTTGCCTCCTTTACCACTACCAAGTAAAGCAATTAAGGTCGTCGCTAACGCATGAGTACCTGACACAAAGTGAGCACGTACTAGCGCCTTTTCAGCTTTAAACACATGAGCAAACACTTCATCAAGTTTTTCACGGCCACTATCATTATAGCCATATCCACTAGAGCCATTAAAATGATAATCACTTAATTGACACGCTTTAAATGCTTCTAATACTTTCTTCGTATTATGTAATGCAATAGGTTCAAATTGTTTAAATTGTGGCTCTGCCATTCGTAAGGCTTCGTCACGGATACTTTCTAAATTCATTATCTATAAACATCCTAACATAAAATTAAATACATATATTTGCCATCCTGTGATGGGGTTTCTGATACATCATAATTACATCATATATTGAATTTGTTTACCTTCAGTTGTGCACCAATAATTGTAATCGCTTCCTCATAAACAGACTCACTCGTACGATTATTATCACAATCTAGCCATGTAATATATGGCATCCGCTTATACCAAGTAATCTGCCGCTTAGCAAAGCGTCTTGTGTTCTGTTGAATGGCTGCTATAGCCTCTGCTTTTGTATATGAGCCTTGGTAATAGGCGACCACTTCTTTATAGCCAATCCCCTTAAAAGCCTGACAATCCGGTGAAATACCACTAGCTAACAAAGTTTCTACTTCTTCAAATAGCCCTTGTTCCACCATAATTTCAACACGTAAGTTAATGCGTTCATATAGCTCTTCACGATTACGCCGTAAGCCAATAACAGGACCTTCATACGATAAACCGGCTTTGGTTTGATTGGTAAGAGCTTCATAATGACCCTGTTCCATCAGCTCAATAGCTCGAAATAATCGGTGTTTATCTGTAAAACGAAGGCTTATTTGCCCCTTTTTAGCTAGCTGTTCGCCATATGCCAATACAGCGTTTTCACCATCAACCACCCACATATCTTCTAAGCGTTTACGAATCGATGTATCAGGCCCCTCTACTGAAAAATCGAAGCCTTCCAACAAGGATTGCACATAAAAGCCTGTGCCTCCCGATAAGATAGGCATTTGACCTTGTAAATGAGCATTCGTAATTGCTTGAGCGGCTGCTCTTTGAAAATCAGCCACACTGTAACTGTCATCAGCTTCACAAATGTCAATTAACCGATGTGGTACGGATGCCAATTCCTCGACCGTTGGCTTGGCTGTGCCAATATTTAGTCCTTTATAAATTTGGTATGCATCCCCTGAAATAACTACGCCATTTAAAGCCTTTGCTAGTCGTAAAGTTAAATCAGTTTTACCTACTGCGGTAGGTCCTAAAATGGTAATTAATTGTTCCATTGGATGCCTCCTTTCTTACAAGTCCAATAGTTAATACATAATATAAAGTACTCTTATATAGTAAGCCATCGTAAACCTAAATTTCATAAACACCATAAGCTACATTGCTATAGGTGCCCCCTTCCATATAAGTGGGTGTCCAACTTTGAAACACAGAACTAAAAGGGCGCTCCTTTATAATAACACGTTGTTTGGCTACTCGTTTTGCTTCCTGTAAAATATCTTCTGTCATGGTGGTAGCCAATACATGGCCGCGTAAACTTAAAAATTGCGGGCTCTCTTTTACTGGCACTTCAAACATAGGATCAAAATATACCACATCAAAACTATTAGTAGTGGCTTGTTTTAAAAATGATTCAAAACGTATAGCACATACTTGTATACGGCGTAAAGCCATAGTCACAGCTTCAGATTTGTGCACAAAGTGTCGACAACCATAATTAGTAACATAAGCCAATAATGGATTTCCTTCAAGTGCTACCAATTGTTTAATATCTGGTCTAGCATAAGATACCAACAAACTGTCACTACCAAGACCAGCCGTGCAGTCTAAAAAAGAAGTTACAGTTTCATTACCTAGTGCCCTTATTAAATGATCGCATTGTCCTCGGTCATAAGCAATAATCCGTAATTGAGCCATAGAAAGATGGAATTCGTGGGCTTTGCCCTCGCCCGTATACAGTTTTGGCCCTTTTTTACTGAGGATTAATACATCTTCCCCTTCATATTGTGCCTGTAAATTAGGCAAGGACAGCCCCCTACGTGGCACATAAGGCAATTGCAATAAATCAGCTACTTGTTTGGCTTGTTGTGCTTCTAGCTCTTTACCTTTTTGCGAAATTGTTACAATGGCCATACTTAACTCCGCAAAAACAATTTACCCAACTCTTCTGGCGTAAATTTAATAATAGTAGGGCGTCCATGAGGACATACATACGGTTTATCCGTATGAAATAAATCTTCAATTAAAACGGTCATTTGATAGGTATTCAAATTATGACCAGCCTTAATGGCACCACGACAAGATGCATATGCTAACATTTCATGACGTAACTGAGCTTTTGTCGGCTCCTGAAAATCTTTGAGTAAAGAAAATACATAACGAAGTATCTCTTCACCTTTACTTTCCACTAAATCAATTGGTAACCCTTCAATTTTTAGCTGTGTAGGGCCTCCTTGTACCACTTGAAACCCAAGGTTTACCAGTGTATCAGCCTGTTCCTCTACAATAATTAGCTCTTCTTCATTAGCTTCTATATATTGAGGAATTAATAAATCCTGCATAGGAATTGCTTCGGCCGATTTACAAAGAGCATCGTAACGGATACGCTCATGAGCTGCATGTTGATCAATAATATATAGATTGTCACCTTTTTTAGCTAAAATATAGCATGAAGCCACTTGGCCTAGGGGCAATAATCCTGTAGTATTTACAGGCAATTGTTGTTGATGTAGATTATTAGCTAATTGCCTAAATTTCTCTTTATCTTCAGTTGTATAACTCTTAGGAACAAAGCTATTATTGAAATCACCGGACTCAACCCATGAACTTTGTTCATAGGTTGTTCGTTTTGGTGCCTCATATCCTTCCGTTCGCAACTTTTGCACAAAATCTTCTGTCTTTTCACGGGCTATTGAAGACACAGTTGGTCGTTCATAACCTTGATTTATTGATGGTTGTGCTGGCGCCCAAATATCAATATCATTTAATTTTTCAAGCCCCTGCTTAGTAAAGGACTTATCATAACTTACGGCTGTCGTAATGCTATCAGGTGATGCAGTTTCCGTAGTGTTTCTTTCATCCCAAGAGTTTTGGCCTTGTCCTTGTTGTAATGGATTTTGCAAAGCCTGCAGTACGGCATGATACACGGCTTTAAAAACAGGTTTATCATCTTCAAACTTTACTTCACTCTTTCGAGGATGTACGTTAATATCAACGCTCGCAGGGGGAACAGAAATTGTCAATAACACTAAAGGATAACCACCTTTGGGTAGTAAAGCATGATACGCATTATCGATAGCCTTCGTAATCGCTTTATCGGAAATAACCCGATTGTTCACCACTATAGTCTGCCAAATACGACTGCTTTTCAATAAGGTTGGTTTACTAACCACCCCGTGAATCGTAATACCTTCCGACTCATACGCAATGGGGAATATATCATCACTTACTTTATAGCCATATAAAGCCGATACTGTATCCATTAAATTACCATTTCCTGGCACAACTATACTTACTGTATCATTATTAATCAGTTTAAAGGCCACATGTGGGTTACTTAATGCTAATTTACCAACAATATCTTGAATTTTAGCTCCTTCAGTCCGTTCCGTTTTTAGAAATTTACGTCGAGCCGGTGTATTAAAAAATAAATCCCGCACTTCAATCGTTGTGCCTGGCTGAGCGCCAAAAGGCAAGCAATCCGTAAATTTACCACCATCAATTAAAATTTGAGTTCCCAGTTCTTGATCCACTTTACGGGTAGTCAAACTAAAATGAGAAACAGAAGCAATACTTGCTAAAGCTTCCCCACGAAATCCTAAGGAAGCAATATCAAATAAATCATCAACCGATTTTATTTTACTTGTTGCATGGCGGAGCACAGCTAAACGCGCATCTTCTTCTGTCATACCAGAACCATTATCTGTCACACGCATATACGAGGTACCACCGTCAGCGATTTCTACTTCAATAGAGGTAGCACCAGCATCTAAAGAGTTTTCTAATAATTCTTTAATAACAGAGGCCGGGCGTTCCACTACTTCACCAGCCGCTATTTTATTTATTGTTACCTCATCAAGAACATGAATGAGTGCCATTACTGGCCACCTCCCTTACGGGCTTCTTCTTGTAATTTATAAAGTACATTTAACGCTTCAATCGGTGTTAAACTCATTACATCCACAGCCAACAAATCATCAAGTACCGACGTAGTAAATAAATTAGTAGATGTCATACTAGTGGGCGATGTACTTGATACGCCATTTATCATTTCACTGGCCGTACTACTCGTATTAGCACTAACTGTACCGGTATTTAAATTAGCTAATACCTCAGCTTCGTTTACTTCAGCACTACTTTCTAAGGCACTTAAAATCACTTCGGCTCTTTTCAACACAGAATTTGGTAAACCAGCTAACTTTGCCACATGAATCCCATAACTACGATCAGCGCCACCACGAATAATACGACGTAAAAAGACAACATCTTTCCCTTTTTCTTTAACAGCTACGGTATAGTTCTTTAACTTTTCGTACTGCTCTTCTAAAGGAATTAATTCGTGATAATGAGTAGCAAATAGTGTTTTACCATGAATATGTTTACAAATATATTCCACCACAGCTTGTGCAATACTGAGCCCGTCAAAGGTGCTGGTACCTCGCCCAATTTCATCAAGAATAAGTAAGCTGTTGGAAGTTGCATTATTAAGAATATACGCCACTTCTTTCATCTCAACCATGAATGTACTTTGCCCCGTTGAAATATCATCACTGGCTCCTACACGGGTAAAAATACGATCCACTGGTGAAATCACAGCCTCGCGAGCAGGAATAAAGGAACCAATTTGTGCCATAATCATGAGCACTGCCACTTGACGCATATACGTCGACTTACCAGCCATATTTGGACCTGTAATAAGTAAAAACTCCTCACCACTGTGATTTAAGGTCACATCATTAGGAACAAATACTTCACGTTTCAAATACTTCTCGATAACAGGATGGCGGCCATCACGAATCGTAATTTGACCATTCATCGTCATTGTTGGGCAAATGTATTGTTCTTCATAGGCTACTTGTGCCAAACCAGATAGGACGTCTAAATTAGCTAATGCCCGAGCTGTTGCTTGAATTGGTTTTACTGCCTCTTTCACGGCCTGTCGTAATTCTTGATATAATTTTTGTTCTAAACTGACAATTTTATCTTTAGCACTTAATATATTGACTTCAAACTCTTTTAATTCAGGCGTAATATAACGTTCTGCATTGGCTAAAGTTTGTTTGCGAATAAAATAGTCCGGCACATCAGCCGCATTAGCATGAGAAACTTCAAAATAATAACCAAAGACTTTATTATAGCCGGTTTTAAGACGAATCCCTGTTTTAGAACGTGCCTCTTCTTCAAGTCTATGTAACCATTCTTGACTATTAGAAGCTAATGACCTTAAATCATCTAGCTCTTGATTATAGCCATCACGAATGACACGTCCATCTTTTAAAGTTAACGCCGGTTGTTCCGCTATGGCCCGATATAACAACTCATACATATCGGTATGGCAATCAATTTGACTGACTACTTCTTGTAACAACGTCCCTTCAAATTCACCTGTAATTGCTTTTAATTCAGGTAAAATACGTAAAGATTCTCTAAGAGAAGTAAAGTCACGAGGCGATACAGAACCAGTTTCAACACGTGCTAAAATACGTTCAAAGTCAAAAATAAGTTTTAACAATTCGCGTAATTTGCCCTGCTCTGATGGTTTAGCTATAAGTTCTGTTATAGCCATTTGTCTACGCTTAATATGATGAATATCCATAAGCGGGCTTTCCACCCATTGTTTCAAAAGTCGCGCACCCATAGGCGTCAAAGTTTTATCTAATACCTGTAATAAAGTACCCTTCACACCACCATCACGAAGATTATATGTTACTTCTAAATGGCGTAAACTCGATGTATCAAGAACCATACGGTCCCCAATGCGAAGGGGATGAATGTAATTAATATGAGATATATCCGTTTTAATTACAGTAGCTAAATAGGTTAGTAAATAACCAAGACCTTCTAGCACATCTTCTTCTAATAAACCGGCATCAGTAAAATGCACCATTCCCTGATTACGTATATCATCCAAGGTTAACTCGGGCGTAAACGGTGATAGTGCCACTTTATCTAGTTGCACATCAATAAAATCTTGCAATTCCTTGCCTAATGGCAAGTTACCAACTGTGACTAATTCCGATGGACGATACATAGCTAAGGCATCATATACACCACTTTGTCGTTCCCCATGACTGATTCGATCCCAAATGACTTCACCTGTCGATACATCGCAAAAAATTAAAATTAAAGCTTCATCAGTGCGATAAAATAAAGCTAAAAAATTATTTTCTCTTGCTTCAGTACCATTTTCAGTCAGTACCGTACCTGGGGTAATCACTCGAATCACGTCACGTTTTACAATCCCTTTAGCAGTTTTTGGATCTTCTACTTGCTCACAAATCGCTACTTTATAGCCTTTTTTAATAAGCTTTTCTATATAGCTTTCCGCTGCATGATACGGTACCCCACACATGGGGGCTTTTTCTTCTTCACCAGAATTACGACCTGTAAGGGTAATATTAAGCTCTCTTGAGGCTGTTAAGGCATCATCATAAAAGAGCTCATAAAAATCACCTAAGCGAAAAAATAAAAGCTCTTCTTTATATTTATCTTTTATGGAAAAATATTGATCCATCATGGGCGTTTGTTTTTTGCTCATGTACGCCTCCATCTTCTAACATAAACTATTCAGCAATCATAAAACTTATAGCATTAAAAGTATTTTCTATACGATTGTGCCATATAAAATCCAAGTCTGTGCCTTATCAACTCGTGCTTTTACAGTCTGCCCAATACTAAGACTTTCATCTTTAGGGAATAAAATCATTTTATTCCCAGACGTACGACCAAACCATACATTTTCGTCATTACGACTCGGACCTTCCACAATAATCTCGTATGTTTCACCTTCCATCGCTTTATTTAGCTCTAAGGAAATTTCATTCTGCACATCCATTAAGGCCTGCAAACGAACTCGTTTTACCTCTTCTGGCACTTGATCAGCCATCGTAGCAGCTGGTGTACCAGACCGTTTAGAGAAAATAAACGTATATGCCATATCATAGCGAATATCTTTTAATAATTGTAATGTAGCTTGGAAATCTTCTTCCGTTTCACCAGGAAACCCTACAATTAAATCTGTCGTTAATGTTAATCCTTTAATTTTTTCACGGCAGTAGTCAATTAGTTCTTTATAATGTTCCACTGTATAGCGACGATTCATTTTTTGTAAAATTCGGTTAGAACCAGATTGGATTGGTAAATGTAATTGAGTCACTACATTAGATGACCGCCCTAATGCATCAATCATGTCTTTATTCATATCCTGAGGATGACTTGTCATATAACGGATTCGTTCAATACCAGGAATACCATCAAGCGCATCAATTAAGTCACCGAAGTGAGTACCATCTTTAAAGTCTAATCCATACGAATTCACATTTTGACCAAGTAATGTAATTTCTTTATGCCCAGTAGCACCTAATTTTTTTACATCTTCTACAATGGCTTCAATGGGACGACTGATTTCACGACCACGTACATGTGGCACGATACAATATGTACAGAATTTATTACACCCATTCATAATTGGCACCCAAGCTGAGAATGTTCCAGTTGGTTTAGCTTCCAATTCATGAAGCACTGTGTTGTCCATTTCGATATTAATTTGATGCTTATGGGTACGCTGTACTTCTGCTACCATCTCATTAATATGACGTAAATTATGCGTACCTAGTACTATGTCAATGTGAGGTGCCCGTTTAAACATATCCGCTTGATTTTTCTGTGCCATACAACCGGTAATAGCGATAATTAAATCTTTGTTTTTGGCTTTTAAATGTTTTAACTCACCAATACGTCCGTAAATCTTATGTTCTGCTGTTTCACGCACACAGCAAGTGTTTAAAATAATTAAATCAGCCTCTTCAAAATTATCCGTGCCTTCGTAACCGGCTAACTCTAACTGATGAGCTAAGCGTTCAGAGTCACTTTCATTCATCTGACAGCCATACGTAAATATATAATACTGCTTCATATCGTCTCCTTAGAATCTAAGTATTTCCATCTCTATATCATTTACCCTATTTAGGGTTTACTACATTATCTACCACAATAGACAAACGCTCTACTGACATGCCTGTAATATACTCAATTTCATTAGAAATTGCTTTGTGCATATCATTCATAATTTGCTTTACAGGACGGCCTCTATAAATAGATACCCCCATATCCAGCATCAATGCATTTGTTCCTTTGGATGTTTTCTTAATCTTAATGTCG